>JBGSSS010000052.1:0-37603 GCA_041736895.1 Pirellulales bacterium | reverse complement strand
GCCCGCCGCGATGGCGACCGTCGTCCGGAATCGACTGGCCCGCGTGATGGCGAACGCCGTGGAACGCCGGAACGCCGCGAAGGCGATCGCGGGCGTCCCGAACGCCGCGACTCAGCCGAAATTGCTCCAAGCGATGTGACGCCAGTCCAAGCCTCGGCCCAACGGCAACTGCTCGAATCGCTTGTTCAAGATTCGCTCTTGAATGGCAATCAGCAACGCGCTGACGCCTTGATTCTGCAAATGCTGACGATGCAGCGCTAAGAACGATGCTGATTACCAAAAAAGAAAAGCCGGATCGAGTGTTTGCTCGATCCGGCTTTTTTATTGAAAGTTCCACAGGCTTACGGCCTATCCCAGAACCAATGCTTGTTCGCATTCCGGTTCTCCGGACCTATGCAAATCCTAGAACAGCTTGAAGACAACTATTTGGTTTTGGTATAGACCCAATATCAAACAGCTAAAGACAATTGCTTCTATTCAAGACGTTGTCTCGCAATGCGATAAGCCCAACAGTTCCTATTCTTGCGGTGCCTCGTGTTCGATCACAAATAGCACACGAACTCGCTTGGCACTTGGTGCTGGCGAGGGTTGTTTGGCTGCCTCTTTCTCAGCCGAATCGTTACTCTGGGCGATGCCGGCTTGGGCCGAGCTTTCTGCCAGTGCTGATTCGACCCCCTTCGCCAGCGTTTTGTCCTGGACCATTTCCCGCTGCTGCAATTCGTTGGCCAGCGGCGTCTGTTCCGGGGCGCCCGACGAGTCGGCTTGCGGCCGCGGTTGTTTCTCTTTTTTCCCTTGAGACGAATAGCCGGGTGAAGATTTCACTGGGGCTTCCGCCGCAGGCCGCACCGCGTCGCCGCTTTTGGCTTCAACTGTCGCAGCATCAAATTTTTGAGCAGTACCCTCGGACTTTTTTGGACTATGCGCATCACCCGGCTTGGCTAGCTCGGCGGCTTTTGCCGCGTTGCCTCGTTTGGCTGAAGCTTCGAGCTTTGCTGCAGCAGGGGCATTCTGCTTGTCGGATTCCGATTTGGCTGGCAGTGCCGCACTGCCGCCCCCAGCACCGCCGCCGAAATTTTGGCTGCCGGCGGATTCCTCGACGGCCGGTTCCGGATTCTGCGGGGGCAAGAGCGACTCAACTCCGCGCAGCCGATACGCGATCGCACGATCCGATCCTGGTTGCGAATCTTTATCCTTGTTGGCTGCGCGGCGGTTGCCGATGCCATTATTGTCTGTGTCGCTATTCGCTATGCCGCTATTCGCTGCGTCATTGTTACTTCGCTCGAAGCCCCCTTTCACGTCGCTGCGCGTTGTGGCTCCGTTCGTTGCTGCCGGAGGATCTGTCGGAGGATCTGTCGGAGGATCTGTCGGAAGACCCGCGGGTGCGGCGGCCGCGGAGATTTCCTTGGGCACGACTGGAGCAGGCGGAGCGAATGGCTCTGCCGCAGGCGCCGCCGGCGCAGAAGCCGGCGTCGGCACTGCTCCGGTGGGAACTGCAGGAATCGTGCGCGGAGCCGGCGGAGCTCCCTGAGCCAATGGCTTTAGGTCGCCAGATTGTTGAGTGCCGAATTGCTCGGCACCCCGAGGCGGCTTTCCTTCGGCCTGCAAATCATCCCCAAAGGCTCTTGCCGCTTGCGAAGTTGCCGCTGCCGGTTTTGGAACGTGGCTTTTTTCATTTCGGACTGGAGAGTTCTTTTCCGCCAGCTTCAGCGCTCGTGGGGTGATGTTCAACCGCGAAAAATCGGCGGTCGGCGAACGAAGCTGACGCAACAATTCATCGATCTGGCTGGCTTCGGCTTCGAGATAATACAACTCGTTTGCCGGAGATTTCTGGCTTGCTTTCGCAGAGAAATTGCTCGCGGCATCGGGCGGCGCTTCGTTGCGCGGCACGGGGCTGTTACCTGGTTTCTCGGCCTTGCCTGCGTCGCGTGTTTCCGTTCTCTTGCGATCCTTGGCTCCGGACTCTTGCTCGTCCATTGCCGCAGCTTTGGCTTTTGGTTCAACGACCTGACCTACGAGCGCAGAGGAGTTTTGGAGTTGTTTCGTGCTCCTGGGAATCAAGGCCTTTTCCGCCAGACCGATCGAGTTATTCGCCAGGAGCGCTGCAAACGAACTCTCGCCGCGCCAGGCATCGCGCGGAGTCATGTAGACAACCAGGACTTGTTCTTCCGCATTATTTTCAGAGTGAACATCGCCCTCCGTGGCGAGGCGAGAAAACTCCTCGCTTGCCAACAAGGCAGCAAGCTCCGCCGAGAGTTGCTCGCGCGGCGCGGCGTCTTTCTTTTCTGCTGTTCCCTTACGTTGAGCAGGCGTTTGGCTTTTCAGGAGCTGTTTCCCCGACGCGCCGGGACTCTGGCTCTTGGCGTAATCCGGCTTACGGTCAGTTGCGCTCCATTGATCCGCACTGGGTTGATTTGGATTGGGTTGATTTGAATTGGGCTTGTCGCCAGCGGCGTTGCGAGCCAAGTGTTTTGCATCCGCATTCTTATTCGCAGCAACATCCTGCTGCGGAGCAGAAGCTGCAGCACCGAAAGGACTAGCTGGCGGAGCAGAAGCTGCTTTGCTGTCACTTGCTTCGCCGACTACAGTTGTCACCGAAGGAGCCCCTTGCCCAAAAGGCCACAGCAGGGCTTCGCGTTCTCCGTCTTTGACAAGCCCCTCTTGTTCGCTTTTCATCGCCGCGATGGCATTCTGGTCGTGCCGGCTTTTGTCGACAGCCGCAGGATCTGCCTGCTCATCGACGGCTGCCGGCTGGGGCAGCCCCGCATCGGGGAGATCATGACGCGCCAAGTGATCTTGCTGAGGCGCAGGGGGCCGATTAGTGACGATCAACAGCAGGACCGCCGCGGCGGCAATCGCGGTCCAAATTGCCCCGCGTTGCCAGAGGCGCGCAGTAGATCGCGTTGGCGAGATTGGCATCGCAGGGGAAATGATCGTAGTTTCCACAGCAGCAGGCGGGGTTGCCGACGTTTCGACTTGCTCGACTGGTTCGCCGGCGCGTGGCGCGAGCAGCATCTCCTGTTCGGCGCGGCGCAGAACTTGATCGGCAAACGTCGGTTTTAGGCGATATTCCGGAAGGATTTCCAATTGTTGGCGTACCGCACGCAATTCATCGACCAATTGCCGCAGTTCGGGATCGACGACCAAGCGTGCTTCGAGTTGAGCCTGTTCCGGCGCGGAGAGTTCCCCGTCGAGATAGGCGCTCAAGCGCTCGTCATCCCAAGCATAAGGTTGGTCAGGTCGTGGCGGCCGATAGTCCATGGGTCGAATCCAACAAAAAACACGTCAACAAAAATTTCTGCAACAAAATGTTCTGTCAAAAAAATTATTAACGGAACAATTTTTCCTGTAACAATGCGTCTTCGCGGGCGTTATCGTGTCGTGGTGTCTTATTTTCCTCCGGCCAATGACCGGGAGAATTCAGTCGAGGTGCTCTTCCTTCAAACTTATCCGCAAGTGTTCACGCAATTCCAACCGTGCGCGGTGCAGGCGGCTGCGCACCGTGCCGATGGGCAAATCCAACATCTCGGAAATCGTCTCGTAGCAGTAGCCATCAATCTCGCGCAACACCACCACGGTCCGAAATTCATCGGACAAGCGATCGAGCGCCCCGCGGACTTGCTTCACGCGTTCGGCTGACTCCAATGCGTGCGATGGTGAATCGGCATGGGACATTGGTTCCCAACCAGTCTGTTCGTGTTGCCCATCAAGTGACATCGTTGGCCGCTTGCGCCGCTTGCGGCTGATGGCCACATTAAAGGCGATGCGATAGAGCCAGGTGTAAAACGCCGATTGCTTCTGAAACGTGCGTAACTTGAGAAATGCCTGGACGAACGCGTCCTGGACCACGTCTTGGGCTTCGTCCAACGTTCCCGTCACATGCACCAGGGTGTTGTACAAACGGTCCTGGTACTTGGTCACAAGTTGGCCGAAAGCCGCCGACTGGCCGGCGAGCGTCGCGTCGATGAGTTGGGTGTCTTCGTTCACATCCACTCCGACATTTCAGACGATCATTACCCGAGGAAAGTTCCAAAATGCAGCAAATGTTGCGATTTCAATTAGAATTCGACTGTCGCTATCTTGCTAACCTGATGCTAATCAACAAGTTACAAAAACGTTAACAACAGGGTTTCAGTAGCCAAAGTCGTGAGACTTTGGATCGCGACATGTCCGAATTCTCACAAATTCGGTTACTAAAATTCACTATGCAATCGGCCCCCGTTGAATGCGTAAACTCTGGTGTTGCGATCCGAAATTGATCCCGAGCAAAAGCCCTGTACCAATGAGAAACATCCCAACACTAATGTTTTGCGAAATGCTCAACCCTGTCCCCCATACAGGTGACTCATCAGTGCGAATATGTTCAAGCAGAAACCGCGAGATCGAATGCAAGACTAGCGTTAGCGCCAAGAGTTCTCCGTGATGCTTGCGAAACGGAATCCACGCCAAGAGAAAGCCGCAGAGCAACACCGCATCGATCGCACTGTAGATCTGCGTAGGGTGAATTGGCAAGCTGCGCTCAGGGAGCGGCTTGACGCTCCAGCGCACGGGTTCAACTTTTTCCGAAACAACTGCTTCGATTTGTGAGTTCGGCGGGGCCTGATACATCAATTGCCCGATCGATTCGGCGAGCAAATTTTTGCCGCTATTCTTGCCCGATTCCGGCAAACGCTGCAACTCTTTGCCCGATGCATCAAGCAGACGAACCTGCACAATGTGCTGATCCTTGGCGAAGCCAAGTTTTTCGGCAGAAGAGTTCTTTTGAACTTGCTCGACGAGCAAAGCATCTTGATCCTCGCTCGCCTTCCAAGAGATCCCCTCGAGATACAGCTTTCCCTTTTCGAGTTGCTGATGATACGGCGGACTTTCGGCAGGGAATGTCACGCTCCACGGCAAATCACATTCACCGCCGAAGCAACAGCCGTTCATGAAACACCCGAGGCGTCCAATCGCCTGGCCCAGCGCCATGCTCGGGACCGTGACATCGGTCAGCGGCAGCAAGGGCAAGCGATAGACTCGCGAAAATGCCAATAACCCCAGCACTGCGCCGATCAATGAGCCATAAACGACGAGTCCCCCTTCTTGCAGACTCACCACCTTGATCAACGATTCGTAAATCGGCATATCCTTCTTAAAAAATCGGCCGCTGTATTCAATCACAAAGAAAATCCGCGCGCCGATGATGCCCGGCAGAATCATCCACATCGCGAGCGAATAGATCACCTCGTCGGCCAAACCAACTTGCCGCGCGCGATGAATCGCGAGTGCGACAGAGCTTGTCACCGCGATCAGCATCATCAGCCCATAGCCGCGAACGGGAATCCCATCCGCTTCGGCAATCTTAGGCAGCCCAAAAACAATCACCGCGCCAATAATGCCAGCGTAGAGCAGTCCGGCTTGCAAATCACTATTCCAGCCGCGGCGCAGAAAATCGTAGCCCAGGTAGAGCGCCGCAAACAGCACCCAAATCCCTAGCAACCAAGCGAAAGGGAAGGGTTCCCAATTGAATAAATTCTGCTTGATGAAGAAGAGCGTTTGATACATCGCAGAGATTCCGAGGGCAATCGAATCCGTTCGAAGGAAGCTCTGATTGTCCGATATCGAAGTCTTGCTTCCAACCCCAAACGCGCCGCGAATCAGGTCAAAACGCAAAAAAGCCTCGGGATGCACGTTTGACATCCCGAGGCACTTACCGGTTGGAGGTACGTCCGGAAAGTTTTCTGCGTTGAGCGGCCCTACTACTTTACCGGCTTGATCACCATGAACCGCGTTCCGTTAGCCGTGCGAACTTGGAAGATCACTCCATCGGGCGAAGCTTCTTTTTCCAAAGCCGCCTTGAATTCCGCGGCCGTGGTCACGGGCGTTTTGCCGACCTTGCGAATCAGCATTCCAGCTTCGAGACCTTTTTCCATCGCCGGACCGTCATTCTCTACGTCGCTCACCATGACACCAGTCATTCCGGCAAACGTCTTGGCTTCGCTCGCTGTCATGTCCGTCACAGAGAAACCATAACCCACGGCTTCTGTCGCTTGCGGAGCAGCAGGACCTTGCTGGTTCAACCGTGGCCGAGCAACAGATGCCATTTGCTCCGGCAGCGGCTTCACGGTCACGGCAACCTTCATTGGCTTGCCATCGCGGATCAGGTTCAATTCGATCTTGCTATCGACGGGCGTTCGTTCGACAACTTCTTGCAGGTCCCGCGGGGTCTTCACGACTTGGCCGTTGATGTTCAAGATCACGTCGCCTTCGGTCAAACCGGCTTCCGCAGCAGGCGACTTCGCAACGACTTCGCCGACGATCAGCCCTTGGTGCGCGGGGATGCTGAGCTTCTGCGCGACGTCGGCTGGCACGGCGCTGATGCCGACGCCGAGATACCCGCGTTGCACCGAGCCCTTGTCGAGCAATTGCTGCATCACCCATTTGGCGTGATTCATCGGAATGGCAAAGCCGATGCCGTTGAAGCTGCCGGTCTTGCTGGCAATCGCCGTGTTGATGCCAATGACTTGGCCATCGAGATTCACCAGCGGACCGCCGCTATTGCCCGGGTTAATCGCGGCGTCGGTTTGCAGGAATTTGCTGCGGCGGATCATGCCCAGCTCGCGGCCCTTGCCGCTGATGATGCCGGCACTGACGGTCGTTTCCAATTCAAACGGATTCCCGATCGCAATGACCCAATCGCCAATGGCCAACTCATCCGAGTTGCCCAACTGCGCCGGCACGAGATCTTTGACATTCTTCAAGCGCAGAACGGCGATGTCGCTTTCGGGATCGGTCTTAATGTCGGTCGCGACGAATTCGCGGCCGTCGCTGGTTTGAACGGTGACTTCATCGGCCCCTTCAACGACGTGATTGTTCGTGAGAATAATTCCATCGGCCGAGATGATCACACCCGAGCCAACGCCATCGCGTTGCGGAACACGATTCTGTTGTTGTTCAAGCTGCGGGAACATTTCTTCGAACGGGGTTCCCTTGAAAGGATTCTCCCCCTTCATTCCGGTGATGCCGCGCACGGTTTTCCCCTTGGTCACCGAGTGAATTTTCACCGCCGAGGGCATGGCGACTTCGGCCGCATTGCGGAAAGCTTTGGACAGCGCGCTCGCGTGTGCCTTGATCGCCGGATCAACGGCTTTCACCGCAGGCTGTTGGGCGACCGACGATTGCATCGCCAGATGCGTCGACCAACCTCCGAGCGCTAATACACCCGCGATGCCGAGTGCCGCGGACCCTTTCATGAATCGATTCTGTGACATTCGGAAACGCTCCTTCATGGAAAAAATAAAAAATGATGATGCAAATGATGGCAGGCTTTTAATCCCTAATCCGAATACGCCCCGTTCAGAATTCGAGTTCGTAAAAATTGCAGATAAATTTCGTGAAATTTCGACAGTTTTACCCGCAATTAGCCGCTCTGACGAAGACTACCAACATAGGATGTTGCCGCTCCTTTGTTGATCTTTCAAGATTTTCCTGAATCTTCCCTAAAGCCGCTGTTTTACCAGCATTTTGGCCAAATTTTCGGCGGCTCACCGCTCAAAGTTGAATTGACATTTCCCGATCTGCAAACTAATTTTCAATACATCAATAACTGCCAGTGGAAACGAGGGAATGGGCTCCATCACAAACGGAGTCCGCCCCCTTGCTTCGACCGGCTCGCATTCCTTTTGTTGGAAGACCGAGCATGGTGAGCATCTCGCAATTGGGCGGGGAGAAAGATCTCCCGGCCCTGACCGCGGCCTTTGCCGAGCGCATTGGCTATCAATTTCAAAAGCCCACGCTTTTGCTTTCGGCGTTGACGCACGCCTCGGGTGCGCTGCATCGCTTGGCATCCAATGAACGGCTGGAGTTTCTCGGCGACGCGATTCTCGGCGCCGTCGTGTGCGAAATGCTCTTCGAGCAATTTCCGGAATACCTCGAAGGCGATCTGACCAAGATCAAATCGGTCGTCGTCAGCCGCGGCACGCTCGCCAAACTCAGCGCCGAGAGCGGCTTGCAAGATTTTTTGATCCTCGGCAAAGGAATGTCGTCGCACGGCGAGATGCCCGCGAGTCTCTTGGCCGATGTTTTTGAATCGCTCATCGCGGCGATCTACCTCGACGGCGGCCACGCGGCCGCGCGTGAGTTTATCGTCAAGCGCATGGAGCCGGAGATCGACGCCGCCGTCTCTGGCGAGCACGCGATGAATTTCAAGTCGGCGCTGCAGCAACACGCGCAGCGCGAGTCGGGTCTGACGCCGAATTACATCTTGCTCGATGAAAAAGGCCCCGATCACAGCAAGTGTTTCAAGATTTCGGCGCAAATCGGCAAGAGCCGCTACGGGGCCGCATGGGGCCGCAATAAGAAAGAAGCCGAACAGCGCGCCGCCCGCAATGCGCTCAGCGAAATGCGCGGCGAGCCAGCGCCGTTCTCGTCGGATGACGAGAGTCTCTAAGTACCTCGTTACCAAGCCCCAGCTTGGTAACGTGAGCGAGAGCAAACGCTCCATCTTGAAACCCGCTTGAAGATTCTGATTCTCAGAAAGTCACCGGCCCGTTAGGAACGCGTTGCAATTCATCAACGCTCTGCGGCCCTTCGCTCGCACCGAGCTCACCTGTTGCTTGATGAGCAATCCCTGCAACGCGCAAGAAATTGCCAAGCATCTCATAACCATGCTCGGTCAAAATCGACTCGGGGTGAAACTGCACTCCGAAAATCGGCAACTCGCGATGTTCGAGCGCCATGATCACACCCGCCTCGTCGCGCGCGGTGACGTGCAATTCCGGCGGCAGGGTTTCTTCCTCGGCGACCAGCGAATGATAACGCCCGACGCGTAACGGCGAGGGCAAACTCGCGAAGAGTCCGCGCTGCTCGTGAGTGATCAAGGAGCTTCGCCCATGCCGCGGTTCGGCCGCGCGCACGACATTTCCGCCGAACGCGGCGGCGATGGTTTGATGTCCCAAGCACACGCCCAGGATCGGCAGCTTCTCCGCCAAGATGCGCACCAGGTCGAGCGAGCAACCGGCTTCGGTCGGCGTGCAAGGACCGGGCGAAAGGATGATGGCTTGGATGTCGTTTCGCTCGGCGATTTCTGCGGCGGTGATTTGGTCATTGCGCACGACTTCGAGTTCGCAACCCAGCCGCCGAAAATAGCGGGCCAGGTTGTGCACGAAGCTGTCGTAGTTATCGATAAGCAGCAACATGCGTCAATTCACTCCCAAGGCCATCAACAAACCCGCCGCCTTGTGCCACGTTTCCGCGTACTCGCGCGCGGGTTCGCTGGCGAGTGTGATCCCGCCGCCAACGGAGAACGAGCATTCGCCGTCCGCTATCAAGATCGTGCGGATGAGCAAATCTGAATCCACCGCACCATTGAAACCATGATAGACAAGCGACCCGCAGTAGGGACCACGCGCCAACCGTTCGAGTTCGGTGATGATTTGCATCGCGCGGAGCTTCGGCGCACCGGTGATCGATCCGCCAGGCCACGCGGCGCGAAATAAATCCCAGGGCGACTTGCCGGCGGCAAGTCGCCCGCGGACGACCGAGACCAGGTGTTGCACGTACTCGTAGAGTTCCAAGCGGCAAAGCTCCGGGACTTGCACCGAATCGGGGTCGCAAACTCGCGAGAGATCGTTCCGCAGCAAATCGACGATCATGATATTTTCGGCGCGATCTTTTTCACTCGCCAAGAGATCGTCCCCGTGAAACAAATTTGCCTCGGGCCACGCCGTACGCGGGCGAGTTCCTTTGATGGGACGCGTCTCGACGGCGCGATCTTGCACACGCAAGAACCGCTCCGGTGACGCGCTGAGCAGTTGCCAATCTCCGGTGTCAAAATACCCGCCGAACGTCGCCGGATTTCGCTGCCGCAGCCGCAGATAGATTTCCCAAGCTGGCTCGTGCAGCGCGACAGTCAGACACTGAGCCAGGTTGACCTGAAACACGTCGCCCGCGCGAATGTACTCGCGGACGCGCTCGACCGCAGTCTCGTATTCCGCGCGCGTAAAATTGCTCGTCACTCCAGCCAGATGCGTGGCCACGCGCGGCCGCTGCATTACCTCTGTTCTTATTGGGTTCTCACGCTGCCGCGGCAATTGCCCCGGCCAGGTTTTGCTCACCGCGGCGACTTCCGCGAGCGGCGTGGCGAGCAAGCGCTCGAACAACGCCAGTCGCGTTCGCGCACGCGCTTCACGCAGCGCCGGGTCGCGCTCCGGCCAACCTTGCGAGATGAGCCACGCGCGATTCTGCGCATGATCCCACGCCAGGACCACATCGAAGCTGCCGAGCAAGATTCGCGGGCAAACCTGCGGATCGAATTCCGGCGCGGGCAACGACTCGAAGTCCCGCCCCAACTCGTAGCTCAAGAGTCCCGCGACGCCTCCTTGAAACGGCGGCAACTCCGGCAGCGTCGGCGAAGCGTACTGCGCCAGTTCAGCGGCAATCGCGGCGAAGGGGTCTTGGTGTTGCGGCGGCGTTGACGCATCAACTCGCTGCACTGCAAACGGATCGGCCATCAAAAACGAATAACGGCCAAGCTCCGGATTGCGCAGCGCACTGTCCAACAGCAAACAGTACGGCAACTCGCGATAGCGTTGAAAGCACGAAGCCACATCGGGTGCGGGACAAAGCTCCCGTACCACGATCCCCGGTGCAGCCACAGTAACCGTCCGATCAGGCATCGCGCGTCGGCTCCTGATCTGGCGGGGTATTCTTCTGCGGCGAATTCCCTTTTCGCTCCAAGCGATGTGATTTTTCTTCGCGCGTCAGATACCCCCAGTCGAGCGCCTCGTCCTGTTCATAATGTTTGTGCAAGGTCAGCGCGGTCAGAGCCTTGGACATCTCGAAACCGAGATAAAACGCATGACTCGCGTCAAGGTTCGCCGGTTGAGTTTGGAGTAACCGCGCGAATATTTCAAAGGGATCGGTCCCACTCAGATGCTGCTGCGCCGAAACAAGGTGCAACTCGCCGCGCTCGGCAAAGAGGCGGTAATTGTGGTCCTTGATCTCGGCGGCCAACTGCTCCAGCACTTGCTCCCCATATTCGCGCGGCAGACTTCCGCGCAACGGAATCAGTCGCGGCTCGCGATGTTTCGGCAGCCGGCGCTGGCCGATTGAATATGCGACCAAACGCCTCGCTAGATCGCACTCGCGCACGCTGTTGCGAGCCCAGTTAATGACCTGCGTCGTCAACACGCCGCGAATGCCTAGCTCCTGACAAATGGCAAGCAGCAAAACATTGATGCCGGCCGAATCGGCGTCGGTCAGTTCCGTCAAGTTGCCAATGCCCATGAACAGCTCGGCTTCCGGATAGCGTTCGCGGACGAGCATATAACGCTGCAAGCTCCGCGCGAAGCCAAATCCAATCGGTTCCAAGATCGGATCGATGCGCAGCGGCACTCCGGCCGTGGCCAGAAACTCGACCGTCGCATCGAGACTTGCCAAATCATCCGGCATGTCAGGAATCGCGATGACTTCGCAGCCCCAATCGCGGGCCGCCTCGCGATTCGCGCTATTCACCGAGAGCACCAACTCCGCGCCGGCGCGCACCGCCGGCGCGATCTCCTCGGGCCGCATGCTGTCGATCGAGACTCGCAAACCGGCGTCGCGCAGCATCTTCACCGCATCGCCGACCGTTGTCCAACCGCCCGCCGGATCGCAGCCGAGATCGATCAAATCCGCGCCGTCCGCAGCCAGTTGCTGCGCTTGCCGCAGCAATTCGCCGCGCGGCACACGCGGCGCGTTGTTGATCTCGGCGACAATCTGGATGTCGTATTGACCGTAGTCTTCGCTGGACGCTTGCTGTCCAAAAAACTCGGGCAAGCGGCGCAGATCGCGCGGCCCGCGTTCGACCGGCACATTGGCCGCGGCTTGCAGCGGCGCCAGATCGCCATCGGCGTAACCGGGGATCAGGACCTTGTCAGTTCTAGGCGGAACCTGCAAACGCGTGGCGATCCAGGTCGGCGTCATCAACGCCGCGACGGTAATGTTCAAGACTTGAATCGAATACGCAATACCAACGCGCGGCGCAAGCTCCGCAAGCACCTCGCGAAGGGCTCGTTCGGCTAATCGGCCGGTGATGAAATGGATGTGCATGAAGCGCGATTGTACTCAACTGAACTGCCAAAACTTTATCGCCCTCGCTAACGCTACGGGCTATAAAGTTTCAAATGAGCCGCGGTAGCCGCCGTTGACGGGCAGAATATGGCCGGTGATGAAACTTGCGGCGGGTGAACTGAGGAACACAATCGCCGCGGCAATATCCTCGGGTGTACCCCAGCGATCGAGCAGCGCCTCGCGGCGGGCACGCGTTTGCCAGGCTTCGCTGGCCCCTTCGCCCCACGCGGTTTTGATCCAACCCGGCGCGACGCAGTTCACACGGACCGTCGGCGCGAGCGATTTGGCCAAGCTCTTGGTCGCCGCCATGACAGCGCCCTTGACCGCGGCAAACAGTTCACCGCTATCGCCGGCCATGCCGAAATCGGCTTGATCCCACCCCATGTTGACGATCGACCCAGTGCCGCGTGCCTTCATCAATCGGCCAATGCTCCGCGACAACCGCAGCGAGGCAGTGACATCGAGCCGCCAAAGCAACTCCAATTTTTCCTCGAAAGTTAGCTTGGCATTCGCCCCGGTCAGCGTATCGACGCCGGCGTTGTTGACCCAAACATCAACGTGGCCGCGCCACGCCCACGCGTCGCGCGTGAACGAATCTTGCGCCGCCGGATCGCTCAAGTCGGCCATCATTACTGTGGCCTCGACGCCGAGCTCGCGCACAAGTTTGGCCGTTTCCTCAACCCCCGCGCGATTCCGCGCGGCATGGATCAGAACATGCGCCCCGGCCCGCGCTAAGGCAAGCGCCGTCGCGCGGCCGATGCCGCTCGAAGAACCGGTGACAACGGCCGTTTTTAGGTGAAGGTTCAAAGGAGTGGGTGAAATTGAAAAGGGGCTCTGCGCTAGAATCCTTATTCTAATCCAACTCCCCGCGGTTTTCTTGGGGGTTCTGGCTGTAATTCAAACAGTTGCTGGCTAAAATGAAAGGAGATTAACCCTATGTACATCGCGAGCTTCACATGATTCCTACACTGCAACAATTGGGATTGGATCAATTCCCACCCGAAGATCGTTTGGCCGTCGCTGAAGCACTTTGGGATAGTGTTGTTCAGGACACCCTCTCAGCACCGCTTTCTGCAACTCAGCGCGCTGAGTTAGAACGTCGTCTCGCCGACAGCATCGCGCGGCCCGATGCCGCGACGCCGTGGGAGAGTATTAAAGCTCGGGCGTTAGCCAGGGCCGTTTACCATACGAGTCGCGATGCTTAAGTCTGGCATGCTCTTGTAAGATAGTGTGTATTGCTGCAGGAGTATTGATTTCAAGGTATCAATTAATTGCCGAACGTTTCGACGCCGCTTCTTTTTCGGAACCGATCGTTTATGTCAACTTCATTTCCAGAGACACCGTCAACTCTTTCCGGCGTCCCGGATTTCATGGAGCCATTGGTCCTGCATTTTCCGCCAAGCCAACGGATGACACCGGACGCGTACTTCGATTTCTGCATGGCGAATCCCGAGTTGCGGTTAGAACAATCTTCGACGGGCGAGATCATCATCATGGCACCAACGGGCATGGGTTCGAGTGACCGAAATTCTGAAATCAACATGCAACTTCGTGTCTGGTCAAAAAAAGATGGCACGGGCAAAGCGTTTGAATCCAATGGCCAGTTTCGCTTGCCAAACGGTTCGGCCCGCTCACCCGATGCCAGTTGGGTGTTGCTAACTCGCTGGAATGCACTTAGCAAAGAAGAACAAGAAGCCTTCTCCCCGCTCTGTCCCGACTTTGTGCTGGAATTACGCTCGACCTCAGATCGCGTCAAAACGTTGCAAAAGAAAATGCAAGAGTATCTTGCCAACGGCGCGCGGTTGGGTTGGCTGATCGATCCCTATGAAAAGAAGGTCCACATCTACCGCCCCGATCGCGAACCCGAGATTCTGAACAACCCGCCAACCGTCAGCGGCGAAACGGTGCTGCCGGGGTTTGTGTTGGATCTGAGTGAGATTTATGTGCGGGATTAGGGGAATCGGGCGGATGCAAAATTTGACTATCCGTTAGGATGGCTGCATTCCGTTGTAGCACATCACTTCGCAATCTCTTCGATTGATGACGGCTGCGAAACATTCGTTTCGTTCGTCATCGAATCCTGCCAGCCAAAGAGCCGCTGACCAAGCGTCAGTTTTCGCGGGATGAGCTGAATTGCATACTCGGGAACTGGCTCGTCGGGGTTCGCCGAAGGCTTGTACTCTAAATGACCACCTTCTCGGACCTTATCCGCGGGTACTCCATATTTTGTCGTCCCCGCCTGCATAATACAGCCATCGAAATCAGCAAGCGGGAGCGTCACAAGCCCCTCGGAATCTGTCACGCCGCTCGCATATTCCGGCGGATTGAGCAGCAGCATAAACAGATAACGTGCGTTGACCCGAACACCAACTGCGGGTTCATTCGTATCAGTGCGAGTTACCAGAACGTCAACCGGCCGCGTGCTATAAACGGCGAAACAGCCCAGCGCAGGACAACAAAGCATCGCCGCCAGTAATGTTCGCAACAGCGTTTGTAACATGCCCGCATGCTCCGTCGTTTGTCCGCTCTCTCAACAGACCATTGGGAAATACGGAGGAAGCGTATCGCGGCATGGCTATCGCGGCATGGCTATCGCGGCAAGGCAAACTTGCTAGGGGCTTTGCTGATAGCAAGACGTTTCGTTCACTTCGCGACCTCTTTTTCCAACGGCAATTCCAAACAAACCGCCTCCTTGCAACTCCGAATCACCAAATACGGCGCGGAAAACGCCGGCGGGTTCCAGCACGGTTCTTCTTTTAAGACCCCTGGCAGTTTGGCCACTTCGACATATTTCTCGGGATTCGCTTCGACCAAGAGCAAATCGCCTTTCTCCCCCTGAACCAGCAGCAAATCATCGACCAAGATGATTTGCCCCGCGCCGTGTCGGCCCCCTTTCCAGCGTTGCTTGCCCGTCGCGAGATCGACGCATTGCATCAGCACATCGTCGATGCCATACGCGAAACCATCTCGAACACTGACGTTGTTGATCTTGTTCTTGAGCACATTTTTGGCCCAGCCTTCTTTGCCATTCGCTTCCTCTTTGCTGGCTTTCCATTCGCCATTCGCGTTGCGCGTGACATTCAGGACAGCGGCACCGATGCCATAGTGCTTGCTGACAAAGACGCGTGAATTGTCCAGCGCAAAGGCCTGCGCCGTGTTGGCGTCGCTGCTGCTCGAGCCGGGCCAATCGAAACTCCAAAGCACCTTGCCCGTCTCGGGATCGTGAGAATCAAGATAGTTCTCATTCACGATCAGGATTTGCGGCACGCCGTCGAGCGTGTGCAGCTCGGGTGAAGCATACGACGAGAAGTTGTCGCCTGCGGTCCAGAGCAGCTTGCCCGTGGTCTTATTGTATGCATGGAGCGACTTCCCCTCGCCAGCGCCGGCGCTGACGATCACGCGCTCGCCAACGATCAGCGGGGAACAGGCTTTCCCCCATTTGGGAATCAATGCCGGATCGCCGTCGAGAATATCGACCGACCAACGCAACTCGCCGCTTTTCAAATCGAGGCAATCGAGGATTCCCGTCGCCCCGAGGGTGTAAACAAGCCCCTCGTGAATCGTTGGTGTCGAACGCGGGCCTAAGCCGCCGGGAAAAACTTCGTGTTTGACATCGGGATGCGAGTGTGTCCACAGGAGCTCGCCTGTTTTCAGATCCCGACAAGTGACCGTCTCGTTGTCGTCGAATTGCTCGAGGGTGACGGCGCGCCAACCTGCGACCGCGAATCCCGACCAGGCGTCGCCGATTTCTTTTTCATCTTTGCGCCAAACGACGCGCGGCGGGTTCTTTTTCCAATCGCGCGCGAGCCGGACATCGCGGACGACTTGCCGGCGCTCGATCCCGAGAAATTGCGGATAATCAAAGCGCGGATCGCGCTCGTTTTCCTTGGCAACGGCTCCGTCGGCGTTGGCTTTGAGATCTTTCTCCAAGGCGACCGGCCGAACTTCCCAGCGGTCGCTAGGGATCGGAACCATCGAGTTCGTCCAGCGAAACTTATATTTCACCATCACGAGCGCACAAGCCGTGACAATTCCGATGGCCGGACCGTAGCGCAGCATGGGCTTCCACGACTTTTGAAACAGCGGGTAGATCATCGCCACCAGCGTCAGCGAAAACAACGCCCCCATCGTGACCAGATTGGGGATTGCCGTGTCTTCGATCAGCGGTGTACGGACAACGACCATCGCCAAAAGCAAAAACGCGACCCAAGCGAGCGTGAGCTTATTGGCGAGCGAGATTTTGGCGGGAGAAGTGCCGAGGAGAGCGCCATTCGAATGATCGACGGAGCCAGAGGCAGGAGAAGATTGGTTCATGCGTTGCCGAGAAAAGAAAACGGCGCGAAATGCCCTCTCTTTGAAGATAGAAGGTTCGCATGGCTTTCGCCAGAGGCGCAACTAGGCAAGATTTGCTCTGAACTTAGCGAGGCCACGTTCTGGCGGCGCTAAAATGCAGCCACGGAACTGATCCCGATAACGACGAAAAGCGAATTCCACGCATGTAGGAGATTGGCAAAAGAATGTAGGCAGAAGAATGAATCAGAAACATTCTTCTGCCCTCATTCTCTTGCCTGACTCCCCTTCGTTCGCCAGCGAGTTGTATTGTTTTTCGAACTTGTGCTGAACTGGGCCTCAAGATTTGGCCGGCTTCATCGGTTCCGCCAGGTGTTCGGCCTTGTGCTCATCCCACCAGGCACGCCATTTTTTATGGAGCGCTTCGCGCTCTTCGTCCGAGGCGAGAATAAGTTTTTGATATTCGATCTGGTACAGATTCTCTTCCTTTGGCAACGGAACCGAGAGTCCAAAATCGGCCGGTTTCTGTTCGCAGAGCCCCATCATCTGGACGAGGGCCAAATCGCGGAATTGGATTTTGTACGGTTCCTTGGGACGTTCGTTCCCGCGAAGGCCATTGGGAAAGAACTGGTAGGTGATCCCCTCGTCGGCCAGCGCTTTCTCCAGAATCGGCAAGGCGGCTTTCTTCTTGATTTTGACCAGTGTGCTCAAGCCGTTGACGCGCAGCGACGGCTGCAAGTTGCTGGTGACCACGCGTTCGGCAAGCACGCCGACTTCGGGCAGGTTCAGCGTCTGCGCATAGCTCAAATTCTGCGTCATGACCATCGGTTCGGTATCGCGCAGAATCCAGCGCACAAAGAGCGTTCGCATGGTCTCTTGCGAAGCCAATTGCGAACTCACCCCGGCCGTGTGATACATGCGGACAATTCCAGTCGACGCTTCGCCGCCAATTTTGAGGCTGGGCTCGCCGGCTAGAAACCAATAGGTCGCGACGGAGCCCGGCTTAGGAACAATTCGCGTGCGGACACTGCTTGCCGTGGTCAGAGCCATGGTTTGCTCAATGATTTTCTGAGCCATGGCATCAGGAACTTTGTCGGGCGACGTGTCAAAAAGCAGCAACAATTTGCTCTCGGCTCGCTGCATGTCCACAAATAGATCGCGCGCGGCTTGGCTGTTGCCGGCAACCTGGCGAAATTGCTTCCAGCCCGGCAGAGTCACGCCTTGCTTTTCATCGGAATCTCGCATGAACGCTTGCAGCCGCGCATCGAGATCGCGTTCTTCAAGGACCATGAGGATACGCTTGGCACGTTGTTTGACCTCGGCATCTTCTGTTGTCTGTACGAGGTTGCGCACCAGCGGGATGACCTGCGGATCCTGCTCCAAAAAGAGCCGAGTCGCTTCTTCGCGCGCGGAAAAAGAATCCGACGCCAGATCATTGATCAATTGTTCGACCCGGACCGCCGCGGAACAAGCCGCCGCTGCTGCGAACAAGATCAGAACAATGGAAAAACAGCGCAACAGTTTCATGGCCCAATCATCCAGCAAAATGTTTCCAGGAGTGCGGTTCGGCTCAATCATGCACACGCACATGCTGAACTCGATGAGCGACCAACCACGCGAGCCAAGCTTCTTGCTCTTCGGTCACTTCGAATTCCGTATGGTTCAAGCTGTCCAACGGCGAGACCACCTCGACGACGCCATCGCTCAGCCAACGTTCGGCCGACGCCAGATCGATGCGGTACTCACCAGCAGGCAGCCGCGGCAACGCCGGTCCAGACTCCGTTGCCATGAAATACGCGATATCGGTCTTGAAGCGCGCCGGCATGGGGCAGGGGGGGACCTCGTTTCGTCCAACAGCCACGACCTGCATCGAACACCCGTTCCAGTCAATTTCCTCCGCCCTGAATTGAAGTTCTGATTATAATAAAATTCCTGGGGAAATGCGAACCTTCGTCTTCGCGTCAAAACATCGCAAAATCATGATGGAATTGTCAATCAAGAGCAAATTTCCTAAGCTGAAAGAATTGTAATCCACTGAATTCCGCCAAGTCATTGACGAATTCTCCCTTTAGAGCCACATTGATTTCACGACACTTATGTCGCATAAAGTCGGTATGGTGTAGGCAATCTGAATGAGTGTCTCAACTCGCCAAACCAAAACGAATAAAGAGCCAACGTGGACCTTTTTGAGCAACCACGTTCACGTTTTGTTGTGTATCGCACGTAATCCGGAAATCACGATGAAGGCGATTTCCGAATTAGTCGGAATCACGGAACGCGCGGTGCAACGCATTGTTGCCGACTTGGTGCTCCACGAATATTTGAAGCGTTCCAAGAATGGGCGACGGAATCTCTACACAATTATTTCACAAAAGCCGTTGCGGCATCCAATTGAAGCGCATCGAAATGTCGATGCAATTTTAGAATTGGTATTAAGCAAAAAAGAACGTTCGGAAATGTTAGAATCTTGAGTGACTCGCTAGACGTAGGCAATTGGCATTGAACATCATGCGAGTTCTAAAGGTTCAACAACTCGTTCTCCCCCAAAACTTTTCAACCCGGGGTAGTTTGTAAGAGCGAGAGTAAACGTCGAAGCACAGCCGCTGGGATGCCTGCGGAACAGGGATCGCAGAATATAGCAGGGGGAGTGCGGGGGCTTGATTCAATCGTGAGTCGAAGCCCTCGCTTCGTCACATTGAAACATGCCTCGCACGTTACTGCGGCGATCATTCATGACCACCGAGATAATGCCTGTTCATCCGCACTCGCCACAACACATCATTGTGGAACGAGCTGCGGAAATCTTGCGCCGCGGCGGGTTAGTTGCCTTTCCCACGGAAACGGTCTATGGCTTGGGGGCCAATGCACTGGATCCCGTGGCAGTGCAGCGGATTTTTACTGCCAAGGGCCGCCCGTCGAACAATCCGCTGATCGTCCATCTTGCCTCGAGCGAAGCGGCTCGGGAATTATGCGCGAATTGGCCCGCAAGCGCGCAGCTTCTGGCCGAGCGTTTTTGGCCGGGTCCGTTGACGCTGATCTTGCCGAAATCGGAGACCATCCCTGGTTTAGTGACTGGCGGCGGACCAACCGTCGCGCTGCGGATCCCGCAGCACCCCGTGGCATTGGCCTTGTTGCGAGCGGTCAAGTTGCCCATCGCGGCGCCCAGCGCCAATCGCTCGACCGAACTAACATCCACAAAAGCCGACCATGTCTTGAACAGCCTCGGCGGGAGAATCGACATGATTCTCGATGGCGGGCCAACTCCCGGCGGCTTGGAATCGACGGTCATCGACCTGAGCGGCAATGTGCCAACATTGCTGCGCCCCGGATTGATTTCACCCCACGATCTGCGGTTAGTATTGCCCGACCTGCAATTGGCGGCCCATCTTCACAGCAATGCTGCGGATAGCAACAAGGAATCAAAACAAAATTCTACGGCCGTTCGTGACGAGCAATCTTCCACTCCGCTGATCTCTCCCGGCCTCATGTCGAAGCACTATTCTCCACGAGCGAAGCTGGAATGTTGGTCGCCCGAAGGATGGCGGCGCGTTCAAGAATTGCTCAGCGAAGGAGCATCGGTCGGTTGGCTGCGTTGGGGCCATCAGACCAACTTGCGCCATTCGCGGCTCAAGGTATTCGACATGCCGGCGGATTCCCTGGCCTATGGCAGTTGTCTCTACGCCAAGCTCCACGACATGGACGAAGCCAACGTGACGCACATCGTTCTGGATTTGCCGCCGGACGAAGAGCATTGGCTGGCCATCCGTGATCGCCTGCGCCGGGCTTCGACCGTTTGGCACGAACCGTTGGCTTCAGTTTAGGAACCTATTTCATTAGTAGCCCGCAGCGTAAGCAAGGGAGAGAAAAACACGCGATTCTCCCTCGCTGACGCGTCGGGCTGCTAAAGAAGCCGTCCCCTCTTGTCAAAGTTCCGCCGGGAACGGAAACTGAGCCTTGCCCGGTTTTTCTGTCAGGGTCTTTTCCGCATTCCCGATCTGCATATGACCACGCCCGCGCCATTGGTTTCCGTCATCATGGGGAGCAAGTCGGATTGGGAAACGATGCGGCATGCGAGCGAGGTGCTGGATCAATTCCTGGTCCCTCACGAATCGCTGATCGTGTCGGCGCATCGAACGCCGGATTGGCTCGCGGAGTTCGCCAACACGGCAGAAGACCGCGGGATTCAAGTGATCATCGCCGGCGCCGGCGGCGCGGCGCATCTCCCCGGCATGACCGCTGCGCAAACAATCTTGCCCGTGTTGGGCGTCCCCGTCGAGAGTTCCATTCTCCACGGCGTCGATTCGCTCTTGTCGATCGTGCAAATGCCTTCGGGCATCCCCGTCGGCACGCTGGCGATCGGCAAAGCCGGCGCGACCAATGCCGCGCTCCTGGCGATCTCGATCTTGGCGCTCGAGCAACCGATCCTGCGCGAAAAGCTGCAGCGCTTCCGCGATGAGCAAACCGAACGCGTGCGCACGGAGAAACTCGCGTGATCTCGCCCGGCGGCATCATCGGCGTGCTCGGCAACGGCCAACTCGGCCGAATGTTCGCGCTGGCCGCGGCGCGGCTGGGATATCGCGTCTGGTGCTACGGACCCGAAGTCGATAGCCCCGCGGGCCGTGTCTGCGCCCGTGATTTTGCGGCTCCCTACGAAGATTTGGATCGCGTGCGCGATTTCGCGCGGCAAGTCTCCGCGGTCACGCTCGAATTCGAAAACATCCCGGTCGAAACCGTCAGTGCGGTAGCCGAGATCGCGCCGCTGCGTCCGGGCGAGTTGCCGCTTTACATCGCCCAGCATCGCCGCCGTGAAAAAGAATTCCTGAACTCGCATGGCATTCCCGTCGCGCCGTTTCGAGTGGTCCATTCGCTCGACGAACTAACAACGGCGGCGCAGGAACTTGGCTTGCCGTGCATACTCAAGTCCGCCGGCTTCGGTTACGACGGCAAAGGGCAAGCGCGCATCACCGCGCCCGAACAAATCGCCGCCGCGTGGGAAACGGTCAATGTCACAGAGTGCGTCCTCGAAGGTTGGATCGACTTTACTCGCGAGATTTCGGTCCTCGTCGCGCGCGATGCGCATGGTGCAGCGGTCACTTGGGATCCCTTTGAAAATCGGCACGTCGGCGGGATTCTGGATTTAAGCATCTGCCCCGCCTCGATTCCCGATGAATTGCAGCAACAGGCTCGGCAGCTAGCAGTACGCGTGGCCGAATCGCTGGAACTCGTCGGGTTGCTCTGCGTCGAGATGTTTGTCACACGCGGCAATGAGCTGATCGTCAACGAAATGGCCCCGCGTCCGCACAACTCGGGGCATCTCACCATCGAAGGCTGCGTCACCAGCCAATTCGAGCAGCAAGCCCGCATCACCGCGGGTCTGCCGCTCGGGTCAACTGCGCTGCGACAGCCGACGGCGATGGTAAATCTGCTCGGCGAGCGCTGGGAAGGCGGCGAACCGAATTGGTCCGCGGCGCTGGCGTTGCCCGGTGTTTCGCTGCACCTTTACGGCAAAGAAGAACCGCGCCGCGGCCGCAAGATGGGGCACCTCACGGCGCTGGGTGTGACCGCGGAGCAGGCCGCGAAACTGGCTTTAGAGGCACGCGAGCGATTGAAGCTTCGCTGATCGCTCGCTGCATAAAAAAACCGAGTCTTGCGACTCGGTTTTGTGTCTATCAATTGTTTGCGGCGATCTACCGCACCGCGCCCATTTTCGCTTCCGCCGCGGTCAGCGTTTTACGAAGCGTGAACCCCGTCAGCAGCCATCCGTCTTGTTCCACCGACATAAATGCACCAGCGGGACCAAGGTAACGCCGAACCACATCGAACTCCGGCAGCAGATGCGCATCAATCTTCTGGGCTCGCGGCGAGACGGCCCCATTGGCATCCGCTTTCTTTTCGCCCACGATGGCGTTGACCAACTTGGCAAAGAGCGTTTCGCCCGTCGCCATTTGGCCGTTGCGCATCAGCTCGTACGTCGGACGGTATTCTTCGTCCGTGCGGCTGAAATGGCGGTAGCAAATCTCTTGGGCATGGAACCCTTGTTCCATCTCCAACAACACCATATTGAGATCCGAACTGCTGTCGAGACTAGGGCTCGTCTTGCCCACCGCGATGATGCCGCCGGATTGAGCTTTGATCTGCGACGCGTGGTTGATGACCTTGACCAAGATATCGACATGCGTGGCGATGTACAAATGCCCGTTGGCCACGGCCACCGCCGTGTTCGGCAATTCTTTGGGCGGTTGCTTGTTGTTCGGGTTCTTCTGACCAGGACGCAGACGCTTGCTGGCCGCGGCCTTTGGCGCTTGGAAGGCCGTTGGCTGGAGACCCTCGTGTCGAATAACTCCGCTCGGGACGCTGATTTGCATTTCCGGCACGGCGTTGGTTTTTTCGTGAACGCTTTCCCAGATCGTGATGCCGTTATGCTGCACGGCGCGGATGCGAGTGTCGTTTTGCATCATCCGCTTGATCGCATTCGAGACGGTTTGCTCCGGCTGGTTGTTTTTCTGAAGATCGATTTCCACACTTAGCAACAGCCGTTCGCTCTTTTGAGTGATGGGCAACTGATAATCGGTCATCAGCGTGAAGCGCTGGCTCAGGTTGGCGATGATTTCTTTTTCAACATCGACCTTAGGTCCGCCGGGTTCGTTAGCCAGGCTATCGAGCACATCGCGGAACGTTCCCTTGCCGCCGGCGTATTCATCAAAGAAGGTTTCCATCGCGGGAAAACGTTCACGGAGCTTCCAGTTGAATGTCGCATAAGTCGCGATCTCGCGCGGAATCCAAGGCTGCACATGGAGATCCCGTGTCGCGGGGAGATCCAGCAAGCGTGCTCCCAAATTAAAACGCTCCGCCCCGGCCGCCGTGTTGCCCGGAGCATAGATAAAGGTGCGGTGCAACATCTCCTGTTGCCCGGTCGAGAAGTTTACATTCCCGCCGATGGCTTGAATCGCAGCAAAACCCTGGTTGCGAAGGATTTTGAGCAGATCGGCGTTACCCTGCGCCTTGGCATCCGGCGGATTGAGTACGCGCATCGCTTCGGCATAACCAAACGGATCGACGTACCAACGAATATGCGGCTGGAGTTCGCCCGCAGCCACAGAGAGCTTCTTGCCAACCGCTTGATAGGCCGCTTGATTTTTCAGGCAATCAACACGCGGCTGGTCGAGCGCCGCCGAGATCAAATCGGCCGTGGCCAGATCATCGGTCAGAACCAACGTCTGCTTCTTTAGAAAATTGATCGCGTACCGGTCCTTGGCATCGCCTTGGTTGCGCGCCAAGCGGATGATGTTGATTCCATTTCTGGCAGGCGCAGCTTGACCTCCTTGGGCCAGCAGATTCTTCGTGGCCTTTTCACGCAATGCAATCGCTTCGGCTTCGTGACCCGTGACATCGACAATCAGGACCGTCGAGGCGATGTTCGGCTTGGGCAGCGTCAACGCCATCGCGATTTCGCCCCCGGTGATGCCGCGCAGTTCTTCTAACGAGACACCGAGCTTATCAAGCCGATGGGTTCCCTGGTTCCGAAATTGGGCTTTCAGGTCTTCATAAAATGGCTTCATCACCGGGTCTTGCAACAACTGACCCAATTGAGTCGCGTCAAAAGCCGTTTCGAGTTTGTCCCAGTTGGGAATCAGCAGGGCCGCTTTGGTGCTATCGGGCAGCAATTGGTCCGCGGGAGTCGCGGCAACCGCCAACTGCGGCACAATAGAGAAGACCAAAGCTAGAACTATAGTCCGACAATTCATACGCAAACTCATGAAACGAAAGCCCGTGGTGCCCAGTTGGTGTGGGGAACAACTCGCTGGCATGAAATTCACTGGGGAAAAACTCACAGTGGAAACTCCTTCGGACGTGAAATCGACACGAGTTATCGCGTTGGGCAAAAACGCGATTTCAGCTTTGCTACTTCACCAGCGTTTCAAGGTCTTGTCGCACCCCGGGGAAGGGTCGCCCGCCAAGCATGTTTCTGAAAGCGCATACAATGCTTATCGGAAGATTTTTCACAAGGCTTCCATCAGAGTTGTCAATTCTTTGCAGTCTTAAATGTAAGCAAACGTGCTTCAACGATGCAACAATTTGCGCATTCCACCCATCTTAACAAATCGCCCCCGTTTCAATCGAAATCAAGGCGCGGTTCCATGACTTGTTTGAGATCAAATGTTTCAAAAGCCTGGTAACGGAGGCGTCCTCTGCCTTTTTTCAATCCCGAGCAACTGACAGACCAAGTTCGAACTGTTATTTTCTCAGCAAGTCAGCTTTGACATTAACAACAGACCAGTGATCGGGCAAATTGCTTTGATCAACTTTTCTGAAATATCGCTCCGCTTTTTATCGCGATTCCTACTTCAACACGCTTGTCTCATGATCATCCAGGGCCAGAACCTTAGCTACGATCCAATCCACGGGTACATCCCGTTTGTCGCGCCGCACGCTGATTGGGCGGATGAAAAAACCGAACGTGAGCTGATCGACCATCCCTGGGTGCAGCGGTTGCGGCAGATTCATCAGCTCCAAACGGCATGGTGGGTTTTTCCCGCCGCGGAACATACACGGTTTCAGCATGTGCTCGGCGTGATGCACCTCGCCAGCCGGATGATCGGAGTGCTCTATCCGAGTTTGCAAAAGGCAGCACCCGATGTTCCGAGCCGCGGCTACGTCGAATCACTCGCCCGCTTGGCCGGCTTGCTGCATGATGTCGGCCATGGACCATTCGGGCATTTCTTTGACGAGCACTGCCTGCGCGACTACGGCGAGACGCACGAGACGCTGGGTTGCAAGATTATTCAGACGGATCTCGCTCCTTGGATCACCGGCATTCGCCGCAATCCCAACAGCGAACTCGCCCCCGGCGAAACACTCGACCCGGCGCAAATTTGTTACCTAATCACTCGCCCCGCGAAGCAAGACGACCCGGCGATTCCGCTGTGGCTCAAGCTGCTGCGTTCGCTCTTCTGCGGCATCTACACCGTGGATAACATGGACTTTGTCCTCCGCGATGCGACGATGTCGGGGTACTCGACCGAGGCATTCGATGTCGAACGGTTGATCCGCTACAGCTTTTTCAGCAAAGCCGGGCTGACGATTCATGTCAAAGGGATCGACGCCCTGGTGCGGTTCATGACCGTGCGCGCGGAACTCTTTCGCACCATCTACTTCCATCGCACCGTCCGCGCGATCGACATGCAATTGATCGACCTCTTCCGCGCCAGCCGTCCGTACTTGCTCCCCGGCAATCCGGCCGAGCAGTTGGACAAGTACCAGGGCCTAACCGAATGGTCGCTCTTGGTCGATGTCGCGCGCTGGAAAGATCACAAAGACATCAGCGTCCGGCAGCTTGGCAAGCAGTGGCAGGACCTGCTCCAACGTCGGATTCGCTGGAAAACTGTCTGCCAGCGCACGCTGCTCTTCGGGCCGAATGACGCCGAAGCGTCAAGCATCTTTGCGCAGCGCGATTTGGTCGAGACAGCGCTGCGGCAGAAGTTGCCGGCGGAACTGCGCGACATTCCCATGCGCGTCGATGTCGCCCGAGCGTTGTTCCGTCCCGACACGCGAGGTCCGGCCGGCGGGCAGAATTATCTTTACGATCCGGCGTATGAACAGCCGCGGCAATTGACGGTGGAACAATTGTTCCGCACGCTGCCGCTGAGCCAGCGCATCTGCCGAGTCTATGCCGAGACGCTAGATCATTCGGCCGCGATCACCGCCGCGCTCGATCAACTGATCGGCTCGAGCCGGACCGATGATTTGACGAATATGTGATGATGCTGGCTTTGCTCATTCAACTTGAGACGAGCCGGCGTTACTCCTTCGCGTTCTTATCCGCTTCGTCCAGCTTGAACCTGACGCTCACCACCGAGTGTTTTTCCGGGCCATCGGTGTACTTGATATAAGTCGTCGCGACGATCGTCCCGTTGGGTAGAAGTTCCATCCCAGGGTAGCCGCAGTCGCCGACCTTTTTGGCGTGGCTGTGGAGCAGCTTGATTCGGTATTGACCCGGCTTGTTCTGTTTCAAGTCGTCGTATGTCCCGACCCAGGCGACGAAGTGCCCGTGCGTTGTGCTGCCGATGGCCTGATCGCGGAACGCGACGACCATCCGGCCGTCCTTGGTGAAGACACCATTGTGGCGATCGCCCGTCAGTCCCCACGGCGTGTCGATGGGCGTGCTCCAAGTCGCCCCTTCATCGCCGCTGTACATAACCAGGCTGCGGCCTTTGTGCGTTTGCTCGCGCATGATGCAGCACAACTCCGTGCCGTCGGGCGAACGAAAGACCCACGGCTCGCACGGTTTCTTTCCGGCGACAGCCGCGACGACGCGTGGCTCGCTCCAGGTCAACCCGCCATCGGCGGTGATTGTTTGCAGGACCTTCAATTCTCCCTTGTCTTGATTCGCTTCACCATTGTGATAGAGGCCGAGATACTTGCCATCCTTCAAGCGGACGATGCTGCTGAACGTCATGACGCACGGGAACACTAGCGGCGGACGCTCGATCCAGGTCTTGCCCCCGTCTTCGCTCATGATGCTCGGCATGCCAGGGCCGCCGCGCTTGCCGAGGGCTGCGGACCAGACGAAGAGCCGTTCCACTCCTTGCGGATCGACGAGTCGGTAAATGCTGGGGCAGTTCTGGTGCGTGGCGAAACCCGGCGGCAGTTCCTTGTCCAGCCGCGTCCAAGTCACGCCGCCATCGTCGCTGCGCGCCATCGGCCCCGCCGCGCCGCCGTGATTGATGCACCAGACGCAAAAAATGGTTTTCCCATCGGGCATGAGCACCGTCGTCGGGTGACCTTGATAGGTTTCTGCGGTACCGGCGGCGACGACCGTTTGGCGAGCCTTGTCGCCGGAGAGATCGATTGTCTTAAGGTCAGGTGTCTCCACAGCGCGAGCCAGCGTTGGAAGCAAGATCAATCCGAGGAGCGTGGCAAGAGGAAGCGTTTTCGTCATTGAATGTTGAATAAAAATGAATCGAACCTTGATGATAAGGTCCGGAGGACCGGAATATTTAAGCCCAGGCCGTGAGGCCTGGGGTTGGTCAAATTGAAATTCAAAGGCCTGGAAGGCCGACACTGGTGCCGGTCCTCCGGACCTTCATATTTCGAGACGAAGCTGACCCAGGCCTCACGGCCTGGGCTTAATCATGTCGGTCCTCCGGACCTAAATTCGATTGAGTCGCTTTTCTCGGATGACTCAAAATCGCAAAATTACTCCGCAGCCTTGGCCGCTTTTTTCTTCCCCTTGAGCGGCGGAAGACTCTTGCTTGCGCCTCCGGTATAATCCGCACCGGCAAGGCTCTTGTCGACCGAGGCTTGCCAGGCCTTTAATTCGGTCGTCATCTTCGCGACGCGTTCCGATTGCTGCGCGGCGAGGTCCGTCGTCTCTTTTTCGTCCTTCGACAGATCGTAGAGCAACACCGGCGCGGGTTCTTTTTCGTCGGCGTCTTTTTTCTTGCCGGCTTTGGCATTCAAGTGCAGCTTGTAAGGCCAAGCGATCAAGGCCGCGTGGCCGGCACCGTTCTGCTCGTGTGCCCAAAACGGAATCGCCTTGCCGCGTTCGGTCAGTTTGCCGTCGAAGAGCGGCAAAAGATTGATGCCGTCGAGGGGTTGAATCTGATCTTTCGCCGTGGAGCCAGTCGCCGCGATCAGCGTCGGATAGATGTCGAGCGTCGAGCAAGGGAAGTCGCTCACCGCGGGCTTCGCCATCCGCGCGGGCCACTCGACGATGCACGGCACGCGCAAGCCGCCGTCCCACAGCGTCCCTTTGTTGCCGCGTAGATTGCCCGTCGATTTCGGTCCGTTGGCTCCGCCGTTGTCGCTGCAATACCAGACGAGCGTGTTGTCGGCGATCTTGAGTTCGCGCAACGCATCGCGCAAGCGGCCGACGCTGCGGTCCACGGCCGTGATTTCGCCGTAATAATTCTGATCTTTCTCGGGCAGCGAGGCATACGCCGCCTTGTCGGCGGGCAATGCTTCGTGCGGCACATGCGGCGAGCCGAACCAAACGACGCTCAAGAATGGCTTACCGGCGGCCGCTTGCTTGCGGATAAACTTGAGCGCTAAGTCCGTCGTTACGTCCGAGCTATCACCGTGAAACTTTTCCGGCACGCCTTGACGGCCCAGCACAGGATCGAGATCGAAAAAGTTGTCCGCCGAGACCCATTCGTCGAAGCCCATCTTGCCGGGCGAGAGCGGATCGTCGGCGAGGATGCCGCGGCCCGGAAGCTCCTTGGTGTTCTTATCGCCGTTTTTGCCGTTGAGATGCCACTTGCCGAAATGGCCCGTCGCGTAGCCGGAGGATTGCAAGACCTTGGCAACAGTCAGCTCTTGCGCACGAATCGGCGCGCCGGGACTAAAGGTTCCCATCCGCGCCGGATGGCGGCCCGTCATGACGCTCGCGCGCGTCGGCGAGCAATTGAAGTGCGCCGTGTAAAAATGATCGAGCCGCAACCCGGCGGCGGCGAGCTTGTCGAGTTGCGGCGTCTTGAGCTCGGGATGGCCGTGAAAGCCGACGTCGCCCCAACCTTGGTCGTCGGCCATGATGAGGACGACATTGGGCCGCGGCGTGGGCGTATCAGCCCAACCATGGCTGGCGATGAGACTCAAGAACAGAAACAACAATGGTGGGCAGCGCATTGCGGAGCTCGATTGTTAGGTAGGTGTGGGGGCGAGAGTCGTTGGGCGACCTCGTCATCGTGGTCAAAAGATAGGGCGCTTGTCAAATAAATGGTTGATCCAACTGCAGCGCGCCACTTACTGCAGGACACGGAGACGACTTCAAATAATGGATTTTGGAAGGCATGACTCCGATGTCCAAAGCCTGGAATGCACAGGCAAACGCGGCATATTCAATAAGCGGTCAGATGCTCCGAAGGCGCAGCCGAAGACCAAGCATTCCTTGTCAGTTTGCGTCGCCGCAGAACCTGTTTCCATTTCTTCGCTTCGATAAAAAAGTGGCTCTTCGCCGATGTCTGTGGGTAAAGCTTGGCCGGCTGATTTGCAAAAAACGGGTTCCTCTTCTCTGATTTTTGTCGAACTCGCGGTCTCAGTATCTTGGCGTTCACCCACTGTTCGTACGATAAATACACGGCAATCGACTCAAGCACTAGAAAAATACGCGGTGTTGATCGTTCGCAAGTTCCATGCGCAACAAACGCAAAGCAGAGAAGAGGAACCCGTTAGCCGCAATGCTGACTGCATCTACTCAACCCACATAATTGGGAGAAGAACCAAAAAAGCAGGTTGGATGCGCAAAATGCCGATCAAAAACTTTGGACATCGGAGTCATACCTCAGAAAATCCAACCCTCGCTTTAGGACACGTCAGGCGCTCAAGAAACGGATTCAAACAAATGACGATCGAAGGCGTCATTTATTCGAACGGGATCATGAATTTGTACGATTCGCCATGAAGAGCTACGATGAACCAAGCTTTCGCCCCACACATTCGGAGGGTCGCCATGAGAGACATGAAAATCAAGATGCAATTCGGGTTTCTCCTGCTCGCTTTGCTGCCGACGCTGAGACTAGCGCAGACGCCGCGCGATGAAAAAGTCCGCAACGACAAGAAAAACGTCTCGGCCGACGAACGCTGGATTTACAACGATCCGGACAAAGCGACGGGCCAAGCCAAGTCCGAGAACAAGCCGATCCTCTTGGTCTTCCGCTGCATTCCGTGCGAGGCCTGCAGCAAGTTCGACGAGCAGATGGTGCAGCGCGATCCGCGCATCGCCGCGCTCATGGATCAATTCATCTGCGTGCGCGTGCCGCAAGCCAACGGCATGGACCTGAATCGTTTTCAGTTCGACTACGATATGTCGCTGGCCGTGTTTTTCTTGCACGCCGACGGCACGATCCTTGGCCGCTACGCCACACGGACCGGCCGCGACAACGAGGACCAGGACATGAACATCGCCGGCTTCGCGCGGGCGATGGAGAAGACACTGGAACTTTACAAAGATTACGACAAGGTCAAGCCCAGCCTCGCGGGCAAGCAATCGCTGCCGGTCAAAGTCGCGACGCCCGAGCAATTTCCGACGCTCAAACCAAAGTTCACCGACAAGCTCGACTACGAAGGCGCGGTAGCCAAGAGCTGCATCCATTGCCACAACATCCGCGAAGCCGAACGGTCCTATGCCCGCGCGAACGGCCAACCGCTCGACGAGCAATTGCTCTATCCGTACCCCGCGCCGAATGTCGTTGGATTAATTTTTGATCCGGTTGAATGTGCGACTTTGAAAGCGGTGTTACCCGGGAGCGACGCCAGGACCGCGGGTTTGAAAGCCAAGGACAAACTTCTGACCATCAACAATCAACCGCTCGTCTCGATCGCCGATGTCCAATGGGTACTGCATCAGGCTCGCAACAGTGACACCCTGCAAGTGCGCTACGAGCGCGACGGCAAAACCGAAGAGGCGAAGCTCGTGCTGCAACCCGACTGGCGCAAAGCGAGCGAGATTTCGTGGCGTGCGACGACGTGGGACTTGCGCCGGCAGGCGTTCGGCGGAATGTCGGTGGAGAATCTCTCGGCCGAAGAACGCGAGAAGCGAAACTTGCAGCTCGATCAGATGGCCCTGCTCGTGAAGCACGTCGGCCAGTTCGGCGAGCATGCCCGCGCGAAGCAGGCGGGATTCCTCAAGGACGACATCATCGTCGATTGGGGCGGGCAGCACGACAAAAAGAGCGAGACGGAGTTGATCGCATGGATCTTGAACGAGCAAAAGCCCGGCGGCAAGATTCCGGTCGAGATTTTACGTGGCGGCAAGAAGCAGACGCTGCAATTAAAGCCGTAGGTGCGGCTGTGCCGCACAAACGCAGCGGTCTGTTCGAAGCGAAAAATCTTGTGACACCGTTTGGACTTCGTCAGCGCTTTCCGCCCGCCGTGCTTACTCGTATTGGGTGATCCACTCTTTGCCCGGCACAGCCGGGCCTACAAGCCAGCAGCCGTCGGGCTGCTAAAGACTCAAACTCCTCTACTCAAAAATGGCCGGATGCGCATAATGCGCAGCACCATCTTGTTGTTCATTTTTTTCGCTGGAGAAGTCGCCATGGGTTTGCTGCAAGAGTTCAAAGATTTCGCCCTCAAGGGCAACGTGATTGACCTCGCGGTGGGTGTCATCATTGGCACTGAATTTTCGAAAATCGTCAATTCATTAGTTACCGACATCATCATGCCTCCAATTGGCAAATTGATTGGAGGGCAAAATTTCGATCAACTAAAAATCCATCTCGGAAAAGAATTAGTCATGAAAGATGGCGCGGCTGTCATGAAAGATGGCCAACCCGTCTATACTGAAGCTGTTATTAATCTAGGTCACTGCATACAAACAATTGTCAATTTTTTGATCATCGCTTTTTGCGTATTCTTGGTTGTCAAAGCAATGAACACAGCCAAGAAAACCCTGGAAGAAAAATTGGCTCTCGCTCCCAAAGCAGCCCCAGAAGCTCCGCCGGATGTCAAACTCCTGACCGAAATCCGCGACCTGCTCAAAGAGAAACAAGCTTAACCAGCATCGCTCGCCAACTTCACGGCCAGCCGCACGGCGGCGTAGAGACTCCCCGAGCTGGCTTCGCCGCGCCAGGCGATATCGAGCGCCGTGCCGTGATCGACGCTCGTGCGGATGATCGGCAAGCCGAGCGTCGTGTTCACCGCCGAGTCGAACGCCAGGGCTTTGACCGGGATATGCCCCTGGTCGTGGTACATGCAGACCACGGCATCAGTCGTTTTGCGCTTCGACGCGATGAACGCCGTGTCGGGGGGGAGCGGCCCCTCGAGATCGATCCCCTCGGCCCGCGCGGCGTCGATCGCCGGCGCGATGATGCGCTCCTCCTCGCGCTCGCCGAACAACCCATGCTCGCCGGCATGCGGGTTCAGGCCGCAGACTAAGAGCTTCGGCCGGCGGCCGCGAATGCGGAGCAACGCGTCGTGCGTGAGGCGAATCACGTCGAGGATTCGCTCGCGCGTCAGGAGCTTCGGTACCTCGTGATAACCGACGTGCGTCGTCACGAATGTGCAGGTGATCTCGTCGGAGTACTGCATCATGCACGAACGCTCGGCGTTCGTGCGCGAGGCGAAAATCTCGGTATGGCCGGGAAAGTTGATCCCCGCAAGCGAGAGGGCTTCTTTGTTGATCGGCAGTGTCGTGACGGCCGCGATATGTCCGGCGAGTGCCGCATCGATCGCACGGTTGATGTAGAGATAACTCGCCGCACCGGTCGCCGCGTTAATCACGCCGGGCGTGAATTGATCGAGTGCAATGGCGCGGAAATCGATCACCGTTGGCTCATCTAAGTCGCCGAACGCAGCAAAATCAGCGTTGGCGACAACAGTTTTTGCCTTGAGAGCGATTCCCAACTTCTGCGCACAAGCCACGAGCACCGCCGCGTCACCGAACACGAGTGGCGTGCAAATCTGCAAGATTGCCGGCTCGTTCAGGAGCTTCAAGCAAAGCTCTGGCCCTACGCCCGCGGGGTCGCCCATCGTGATGGCGATACGCGGGCGTCGAGATGTCGAATTAGGCTGCATCGCTCTATCATAAACTGTGGTGATCGTTCACGGAATGATCGCAGGCGAGCTAGTGACTTAGATTAATTCTGGTTTGGCTCCCTCCCCTGAACGGGGAGGGCTGGGGAGGGGTGATGGAAAAACGCAAGGCTTACCATTCAGAAAATACTACGCACGAAGACAATGGGTATGCAAAACGTCTTTTAACTCGCGGCAACACCCCCTCCCCAACCCTCCCCGCAAGGGGGAGGGAGCCAAACGGTTTATTGGTTGGGTGGGTCTGTTGCTGTAAACAGAGCGTCCCAAAAAGCGAAACTTCAAAACTTACGCCGCGGGCTTTTATTGATTCAACTTCTCAGGCCACTTCCCTTCGAGCATCGGCGTCGCGACCAACTTCGCCGGATCGAGGACGACATGCCGAACCTTGGTCCGCTGCCAGGTGTACGTGATATGCACTAGCCCATCTTCGGTTTGGATGATTGCCGGATAGCTGTATTCTTTGCCTTTGGTGTCCTCTAGCACGCCGACGGCTTGCCATTCCTTGCCATCCTTGGAGATCGCCAGATTCAATGGAGAGCGTTTGCCCCAGCCCTTCGGGATATTGCCCGGATCGACGTGGTTGTAAATCAGCAGATGCCGGCCATCTTTGAGTGTCACCGCATCGATGCCGGAGTTGGCGTTGGGGAGTTTCGTGGCCTTGAGTTCCGACCAGGTCTTGCCGCCGTCTTCGCTCCAGGTTTCTGCGATCACGCCGTTTTGTGTGCGGCAGAGTGCTTGCAGTGCACTACTTCGATGAACCAAGATCGTCGGTTGGATTGCGCCGAAATCTTTGCCCGTGTTGATTGGGGGAATCGCCTTCCAGGCATAGTACAAAGGCTTCTCAAACTCACAATCTCCTATTTCAAAATGGACTCGCCAGCCGTTGTCTTCGCTGCTTGATGGGCTGACGATCCCTCGGTCGCTGAGTTGCACCGGCTTGTTCTTGATGGGACCAACGATTCCTTTAGGCAACGGCACTGGCTTGCTCCAGGTTTTACCCCGATCGTTGGACGTCACCATCATGCCCCACCACGTTTTGGGATCAGGGCCGACTTTGTAAAACAACATCAAAGGCGCCTGGCCGAAAGCATTTTGAAAGAGCACAGGGTTCCACGTCGGATGCCGCGTTCCATCCGGCTGCACCCCATTGGCCACTTCGACCGGTTCCGTCCATTTATCGCCTTCGAGGCGCGAGACCCATATCCCCACATCGGGATGCTTCTCTTTCGTCCCGCCAAACCAAGCCGCGACGAGGGTCGTTGGGGCTTTTGGCGAGTCATCGGCAAGATCCCGCGCCGCACAAATCGTACTCGCATGACACTGCGGAAACGGCGCCTTGTCGTAGATGAACTCGCGTTTGAGAAGGCCGGGAAACGTCGGCTCCTCGGCCTTAATGTTGCTGTCATTGAAAAGCAGCGCGGCGAGCAGTCCAACTAGCAAGCAGTAACGCGACATCAGAGCCTCGCCGTGAAAAAAGAAAGCACCCGCCGTGAGGTGGCAGGTGCTTTAGTTTAACAGATTCGACAAACCGAGTTACGCCCTCTTGTGCGTCGCCGTCATGAAATGCTTCCAGCTTCCGTCGTCCTGCTTGTACTGCGACGTTAACGTCCACTCGTTTTCGGCCGTCCATTCGATCATGTCTTGATAGTCGGTCTGGCCGCTGCCGTCGAACTTTGGACCGCGCGTGTCGAGCGTCAGCTTCTTGCCGCTGGCATCGACCGTGCCGGCATAGATCCACTGATTCGCCATGCACGAGCCAAAGAACGAACCGATGTACTTTTTCTGCTCGGGGTCATAGCCGAGGTTCATGTAATTAACGATCGCGTCGCCTCCCTCGGGCCCGGGCATCGTCATCTCCATGACTAGCCAGAGTCCGCCGAGGGTGCGGCCCGAGACTTTGGCTTCGTGTTTCATCTTGGGCTGGTCGGGCCCCATATCGCATTCGCCCTCACAAACCCACTCGCCGAGGAGTTTGTCGAGCCATTGATGTTCCGCGGTGGGTTTGGCAAACATGGTTTATCTCCAGGTAAAAGATGTGTTCTGCAAGTTAGTCGCAATCACGGCGGCAAGTTCGACAAAAATCTTGGAGATTATTTCAGCGTTGCTGAACGTGCCTATTCGAGATTCGTACGACGGACTTCTAGTCCGTCGCCCAGGTCGATGATGCGACGGACTGGAAGTCCGTCGTACGATACTGCGTCACCCTACCCGCTGTATCCACCGTTCGAGTTCTTCGGCCACCAGCGAAAACATGACCGTGTCGAGCTGCTGCCCGCCGACGTTCGAACGGCGGCGGGCAATGCCCTCGCGCGTGGCACCGATTTTGTGCGCGACTTTTTGGCTGGCGGCGTTGCCGACGGCCGCGACGATTTCGATCCGCTTCAGGCCGACCTGCTCGAAGCCGAAACGCGCCACGAGTTTCGTCGCCGCGGTGGCGATGCCCCGATTGGTCGCGCTGGTGCGCACAAAATAGCCGAGATTCGCGCGGCGATTACGGCGGTCGAGTTGGTTGATCCCGATGGTGCCGAGCAATTGCCCGTTGTCACGATCGAGGATCACGAAGCTATATTCGCGATCTTCGCGCCAGGCGACCGGCACGTTGTTGATCCACAACGCCGTATCATCCCACGAGTAGCCGGGATAGTACCAAGCCAGCCAGGGCCGAATCTCGGCCAGCGATTCCTCGACCGCGGCGAAGAGCGGGCCAATGTGGCCATCCTCGGGCGGGCAAATGACCAACCGATCGATGGTCAGCTTGGTCTCTTCGTGCAGAGGCAAATTCAGTGGTTTATCAAAAGCGGGTGCCATCATGAATTGCTTCAAACCCATCAAATCCTGAAAACTAGTTTTTACGCAAGCCTCTGCTAGCACGCATGCCAAAGGGCCATTTAAGGATAATCTTCTTGATACGATCCCACGAGAGGGATCAAAAGAATCTGCCAGCATGGTTCAGCGTCACGAGTCCCGACAAGTTGTCCATCTTGTCCCGTTTGATGGCGATTGTTACTGTTTGGCCTCGGATTTCTCGACGTTGAGCGTGCCTTCGCCGCTGTTGCCCCGAGAATCGTTGCCCGGCATGGATGCCATGATTCATTCCCTCGCTCTTACGCGTTTGCGCTGCTGCTTGTCTGCGGCAGTAAATTTCCGCGCGCGATGGAACAACTCGAGAATGATTTCCCGATTTGCGGGCAAGCGGTTTTTTGTAGCCCGTAGCGTTAGCGAGGGCGACAAAAAACTTGATACGCCCTCGCTAACGCTACGGGCTAGAAATTCGGGAAATATTTTTGAGTGTTGGCTGAGACTGCTGGGCCTCGCGTTGCTTTTCGGGCTGACTGGCTGCGCGACCACGGAGTATGTCTCGGTTCGTCCAACGCCCAGCAACGCGCTGGCGAATACGCTGAACTTGATGGACAAGAATGGTCCCAAAGTCACGCCGCGCACCGAGCAGTACCTTCGCCGCTACGACATTGTCTTGTCCGAGGAAACGAAGACGCAGGAGACGCTCAAAAAACTTCAGGACAACCTCGCGCGCGATCCGTCGCCCGATGCCTGTGAAGCGTTTTCCGAGATCGCCTATCTTGGCGGTTTGAAAGTTCAGGATTCGAATCCGAAAGAAGCGCTGAATCTCTTCGGGGCGGCGGTAACTCACTCGTATTACTATTTGTTTGATCCGCGGTTCTCGCAATTTCGCAATCCCTACGATCCGCAATTCCGACAAGTCTGTGACATTTACAATCAGTCGCTCGAGAGTTGCTTACGGCTGATGAAGAAGGATAAAAAGATCCATGCGACGTGCGCCGAGACATTTGTCATTGGCGATCACACGCTGGAGTTGAAGATCGAAGTGAAGAACGGGCCCTGGGAGGTTGAAGAAATCCAAGGTATCGAGTTCTGCAGCGATTACGAAGTCAAAGGTTTGCCGAACAAGTACCGGACCTTTGGCCTTGGCGTGCCGTTGATCGTCAACCGCAAACCGATCGAGCCGTTGCGAGCGAGTGAAAAATATCATCCGCCGAATCTCAGCTTCCCGATGACGGCGTTTTTACGCCTGATGCCGGACGAAGAAGGTTCGCACGCGCATCAAACGCCGCAAGCCGGCACGACCTGCAAAAAACATCGGGCGGTTCTCGAGTTCTATGACCCGCTCACGGGCTGCGACATTCCGATCAACGATCGCCTGGTTCCGTTACAAACGGACCTGAGTACGCCACTCGCATATTTTTTGAACAACCCCGAGTTAACCAAGTGGGACTTGCCGACGGCGGGGCTGATCAACCCCGAAGAAACGGCGAAAATCACGGGGCTGTACATGCTCGAACCGTACAACCCGAATAAAATTCCGGTCGTGTTTGTCCACGGGTTGTGGTCGAGTCCAATGACTTGGATGGAAATGTTCAACGATCTGCAAGGCTCGCCCGAGCTGCGGCAGCGCTACCAATTTTGGTTCTATCTCTACCCGACGGGCCAGCCGTTCTGGGAGAGCGCGGTGCAAATGCGCAAAGATCTTGCCGAGCTCCACGCCCGGCTCGATCCGGAAAAACGGTCCGCCACACTCGACCAGATGGTGCTCGTCGGCCACAGCATGGGCGGGTTGATTTCGCGCTTGCAAACGATCGATAGCGGTGACGATTTTTGGCGCATCGTCAGCGACAAGCCGATCAATGAATTGCAAGGAACCCCCGAGACGCGGCAAGCG
>JBGSSS010000174.1:0-2803 GCA_041736895.1 Pirellulales bacterium | reverse complement strand
CCGTTGGCGGCGAATTGCTCGAGCGCCGCGAGATGCTCCCTCGTGTGGCAGCGGAGCAGGGCCTCGGCCGATGCCGGCTGCCACTCGGGCCGCTGGCATTGCGTATCGAGTTCGACGCGCTCCAGATGCCGCACGACCTGCCGCAAGCGATCCGCTCGCTCGGGGTGCTGGCCCGTGTCGTGGTCGAGCATTCGCGGCGAGGAATATAATAGAGTCATTGTTAATGCCGTTTAGCGGCGACGCGAAGCGGAGCGATCGAGTTTGTAGTTCAAATCATACAAAATCGTTGCCAAATTTCCCAAAACGAGCGAAAATTCCGTTTATCCGGCGGTGCTATCGCGCAGATCGCAATTGCTTTTAACAGCATGGCCTAGATAAAATGGGATATTGGATTGTCTCATCACTTTTGGGCACGGATGTCCCGCGGCGAGTTCCGCTCGTCAACACTTTTCTGTCATTATTACTACCATCCCTGCCCAGGGGTCTCATGGCGATGAATACCTTGACCACTTATCGACTGTTGCCGCGCGCGATTTTGTTGAGCCTGGGGAGCTTGATCCTGTTGGGATTAAGTCTTGTGCAGGCTCAGCAACCTGTGCCGCAGTATGAGGAAGATCCGCTCGATCCCCGCGCCAGTGACTGGAAGCGGGTCACAAGTAACACCCGAGACAATGAAATCTTGGGGATGTTGGTCGGGAATCAGCCGCTCGAAGTCGGCAAGATGGATACCTATTTCAAAAAGGATGTCTTTCCGCACTTTACCCGAATCGCGAACGCGACAGGAGTCGTGATCGTTGACACGAGGACAAAGAAGACGAGCGCGGTGCTGCCGAAGATGCGCTCCGATTTTCGTAGACTGTATTTCAATACAAATAGCATCGTCGACAATGACGAAGCCAACAAGTCCCGCGAGCAATTGAACAAAATGCTCAACTTGCGGCTCTTTCAGATTGTGAATAACCAAACCGCCGAAGGGACGCCGCGAAATTATCATCCCTTGGTACGGTTTCATGCCGCGTTGTTTCTGAGCGAACTGAACAACGAAAATCCGGGCAAGCAATTGCCCTACGCACCGGCCTTGGGAAATCTGTACATGCTGGCTGCTTCGAAAAAGACTCCCAATGTTCCAGAATCGGTGCGCGTCGTCGCTCTCAAGGGAATTCAACAGCATTCGCAAGCCTACAAAATCGACGAAGCCCGGATCGTGCCGTTGCTGGTCAACGATGTGATTCTGCCGTGGCTCACGCAGACCGCGCCGACAGGCGGATTGACCCAGGAGGGGCTCGATTGGATTCGCCGCCGCGCGCTGGAACTCGCGTTGGAGTTGAATGCCAAGAGCAGCAACCCCGCGAAGCTGGCGGTGGCAAATTTGCCGCAATTGCTGGCCGCGATTGCGGCCGATGAAAACGCCGGGATCAGTCTGCGGCTGTTGGCCTTGAATACGTTGACGAGTTTCAAGGATCCGCCGGCGGGGATCAAAGACGAAGACCTAGGCAAAGCCGCCGGCTCGATCGCCTTGGCTTCGGCAAAACTGCAATTGCACTCGATCAAGACTCAACCGGTCCCTCCGGATGTGGCGAAGCCGCTGAAGCATGATTTGACGTTGTTGCACCAATCATTGGACGTCATGAAGCAGCGCACCCCGGCGATCGCTTCGCTCCAAGAAAAAACGGCCGATTTGCTCGCGGCTTGTGATACTCGCTGGGAAGATGTGCAGGATCCCGACGCCATGTACAAGGCCATCCAAAAATCGGCCGCGGCCCTGGATATGCATCTGACCGGCAAGGCCACATCGGCCTTGCTGCCGAATTTCGTCAAAATTCCCATGGGGTTCACCGGCGCTGACAATGCCCAGATTCCCGGCGGTGCGCGGATGCATGGCGGCGGCGGTTTTGGCGGCGAAGGGGACAGGTAGGATCAAGTGTCACTGGCTCCGCCAGTGTCTCCTCTGATTCAGAAATACCACTGGCCGAGCCAGTGGCACGGAAATCCAAGCTGTGACAGTAAACTAGAACTTTCCCTGGCCAAGGATGGCTGGAGTGTTGGCAATGCGACGGATCGAATCTTGCGCCCAACGATGGCGTTTGCCATTGGCTTGTTTATTCACGTTCTGTTGGTGTACGTTCGTCGGTTGCCAGCAACCGCAGTGGCGCGGGATTGGCTTCGATCAACCCGAGTCGGCTCCCGCGGCGAAAAGCGAAGTTGCCGTTTCGGACGAGCCAGCGGCGAAGACGCCGAGTGAGAATCCCAAGCGTTTGACCTCAATCGAGAAGCCTGGCAACACGGTCCAAGTTTCCGAGCGAGTACCCGACCCCACGGGGAGTTTGAACAATCGGTTGGAGCAAAAAAGTTTGCCTCCGTCGAACGCTTCGGCGACATCCTGGGTGAGCGAGGCGTGGGTTTTGGCCCCCGAGGATCCGAATTCCGAGACAGAGCTGCGCGAGCATTGGCGGCATCCGGCGCTCGAAGCGATGCTGGAACTCCCGCGCGGGGAGCAGCCGGCCTGGAGCAAGTATTTGGCTGACAAAGACGCGGCGGCGCGTGCGCAGGCGGCGATTGCGTTGGCGAAGTTGGGTGATCAGCAGAGTCTCGCGCCGTTGCTGGCAGCGGTCCGCGAGCCCCGGCTAAAAATCTCGACGCGCCGCGCCGCGGCCGAAGCGCTGGGCCGCATCCCACCCGCCGCAGCCCAAGCGAGCATCGAGAATCTGCTGGCGGAAGTGGGCCAGTTCGATGGCGCAGCGGCGGCGCGGTACATTCCGGATCTGCACGCGGAAGTGCTGCTGGTCTGGCAGCGGCAGCAGCA
>JBGSSS010000173.1:0-30900 GCA_041736895.1 Pirellulales bacterium | reverse complement strand
CGCCTGGACCGCCGGGGCCACCACCGCCAGGTCCGCGTCCGCCGCCGAAGCCACCCGGAGGTCCGCCGCCGGCCAAGGCAAAGCTTTCGTTCATGTCGTGCGGCAAGATATGGAACACGCCCTTGTCGTCGCGATAGATCGAGTAATCACTCGCGCGCGTCCAGTAGCCATCGCTATTGAGGAGCGTGACATCGAGGGCGAGAAACCACAGCACGCCGTCGATGTCGAGGATCGGTTTTAGCTTGGCTTCGAGTTGATCCGCGGGCGTTTCGTTGAGGACCTTGCAGAGTTCGACGAGCGCCTTCCACGCTTTGTCGCCATCATCGGTTTTCATCTCGAATTTTTGCTTGTACGATTCGAGGTCGTCGCCCGTATATTCCAAGCCGCCTCGTCCGCCGGGCGAACCGGGAACCTTCCAGCGCGTTCCTTTGGTTGTCGGATAGTTCTCGGCGAGGAAATCCTTGTTGAATTGCTGCACGTTGGCGTAGATGCCCCAGCTTTCGCCGTTGATGATGACCTTGACGAGATTCGCCTTAGGCGACGGCAAGTGCCGCCGCGCGATCAGCGAATAGAGTACACTGCTGAGGAATGTCGGATCGCCGTTGCTGTTCAGCAGGTTGAGCGTCTTGTAGCCGAGCAAACGCTGTTTACTATCCGCGAAATCCATGCTCAGATTCAGCGACCGCTTCGAGCCCGCTGGCACCATCCCGAACGACGACGCGCCGCGGAAGCTCACCCCGACGTTGGGATAGGTTTTGCCATCGACGATCAGCGTTGCCGGCACATCGATGTCGGTGTTTTTGAACTCGGCCAGTTCGGCTTCCCAGTCCGGGCTATCAAATGTCAAGAACAGAGTCCGCAACGTCGCCGCATCGTAAAGCGGAATGTTCTCCGCAACCGGCGTGACATCAGCCGGGGTCAATTTCGGGCCTGGTTTCGCCGGTTCGCGACTGCCGCCGAAGCCGCCTGGCGGGCCAAAACCGCGTCCCCCGCCGCCGCTCGTTTTGTTGAATTCGCGGGCCGCTTTGCGCTCTTCGGTATTCAGTCGTTTATCGCCGTCTTTGTCGAATTGAGCGACAAGCTTGCGCTCAGGTCCGCCCATCGGTCCGCCGAAGCCACCCGGTCCGCGCATGCCGCCGAACATGAAATCGAGATTCGTCGCATCGAACGGAAAGGGGAGCCGCATGGGATCGTTCATCGATTCCATGCCCGGAGGAGGTCCGAAGCCGCCTGGACCGAATCCACCGGGTGGGCCAAAGCCGCCTGGAGGCGGTCCCGGTGGTTGAGCCAAAGCAGGAATACTCAAGAGCGAGAGGACAGCGAGACTCAAGAGAGCGAAACGTTGGCGAGCCATGTGGTGTACCTACGGACATGCGAAAAGTTTGCAGGGACAAGCGGCAAACAACCGTTTGATTGTTAGCCGATTGTTATAACCCCGGATTGTTTCCGGCGTATCGAAGTTCTTGCCGGGATTCAGCTTAGCTTCAGGAGTGGCATTTCACCCAGAATGTTTGGCCTACCGCCTGGACGTTCCTCGGAACTGGCTTTTGCACCAATTTATCTGTGAAAACTGCTTGTTTTGTCAGATGCCGTAGCTTAATTTTTATTCAGGTGAGTTTGTGCTGGCTCGTTTGAATCACGGTTATTAGCAAGAGGGCATCATGCGATTTTCTACCGCTTCGATCGTTGGTTTCGTTGTTCTCGGTCTTGCCGCCAATGCCTCGGCGCAGGCCAAGAAATCAAACAACCTTGGCTCCTCGTCGGCACGCAACGCCGCAGCCAAATCGGGGCTCGCGCCCAAACCGAATTACAACGCTCCAAATCCTTTCGCTAAGCCACCCACGGCGAATAACACCGCCAGAGGAAACATCGCTGTCCAGAATCCCGCGACGGGCAGGACCCAAGTCTTTGTTCCGCAAAAAACCGCGGGCGGGAATACGATCTTGAAGAGTCCCTCCACAGGGACGACGCATACATTGCAGAAAACGGCCACCGGCGGGCAAATGATCAAAGGGTCGAACGGGAACATCTACATCCCGCCGAATACCTCGTCGAGCTCCGGCTTGAGCCCGCAAATGCAGCAATACAACAAAGACAAAGCGCTCTACGAAAAATTGCATGCCCAAGGACGCCTGCCAAGTCAACAGCCAAAGCCCATCGTCACCACGCAACCGCAAGCCACGACGCCGACTTTGGAATTTGAAATTCCTTCGTTCGAATCAGGAGACGCAGCATCGGCAAACGCATCCGGTTCAGCTACCGTGATTCAGCCTCAATTCGTTCCGACGGTCCCGCAAACCATTGATTTTGGCACGCCAGTATTTGAAGCACCCGCCACGAACTTAGAAAACACCATTCCGTTTCAAGGGAGTTCGACCACCATTACGAACCCCGCTGCCACGCGCGGGCCAGTCAAGTTCACCGTCGATGGCACAGCGGTGACATTGCAGCCGGGAATGGAAATTACGTACGACTCCAAAGCAACGTATGTGATTGAATTCACGCGTGGCGGAGGGCAAGGGAAGACTCGTTACACTCTGGCCGCCGGAACAAATTACAACTTTTCCGTTTCAGCGGCTGGTTGGGAATTGATGTCGGCTGTTGCGGAATCGGAGCCTGAGAACGAAATCCCGAATGCAATTTTAAATCCTGACTCGCAGCAAACTGCGAACGACTTGTTGGACTTCGGCACGCTGGCCAACAGTGACCAGGCAACCAAAGATCTCTCCGCAATTCTTGCAGAAGTTCAGCGGATTGAACAAACTACGAACCAAAGCACGGTCCTTCCCCAGGTTCCGGCCTTGCAGCCGGAATTCGTACGCGGCTCCAAAATCTTCATCATCAATTCCGACGCTCAGCTCTACGATGGCTCGAAGCCGCTGACGACCCCAAAGCTATTTCAAAAAACCTTTACAGTGCTCGATTCAAACGACACCCATGTGATGATTGAGCATGCGGGAAAAAAAGGCTGGGTCAAGAAATCCGACGGGATCCTCAGCCTCGCTGACGGCTTCTAAACAGCACATATTTCAACAACAGGCCGACGAAATGGGGGGATTCGCCCCTTTCCGAGTGCCGCCCGTTTCTGTTATATTTCGGGACTCGCCCCAGCGGATACGGTCTCGGTGGGGAGGGTGGCTCGTTCTTTCAATTGCGAGCTGCCGCGAGCCATCGACCGCCGATTTTTGAACGCCAGCCTCCTCACTTCAACGCGAAGCGAGTTCTGCGCTGCTGGTGTGATCGCACAATTCGTAGGAGTATTGTCTGTGGCTACTGTCACCGCGAAGGAATTGATTGAAGCTGGCGTCCATTTTGGCCACCGCGCCAGCCGCTGGAATCCCAAGATGCGTCCGTACATCCACGGCCGCAAAAATCTGATCCACATCATCGACGTCAAGGAAACCCTCCGCGGGTTGCTCCGGGCGAAGAAGTATCTCAAGCAAGTCGCCGCCAACGGGAGCTTGATCCTGTTCGTCGGCACGAAGCGCCAAGCCCAAGAAACGCTGAACCGCGAATGCGTCCGCGCCGGCATGCCGTTCGCCGCCGAACGTTGGCTGGGCGGGACGCTCACCAACTTTCGCACGATCCGCAGCCGTCTGACTCGGCTCGAAGAAGTTGAAAAGATCATGAACTCCGAAGAGTTCAATGCTTATTCGAAGAAGGCACAATCGGCGCTGAAGCGCGAATATCGCAAGATGTTCCGCAACCTGAACGGTATCCGCACGATGAACCGCGTGCCGGAAGTGATGGTCGTCATCGACCCGAAGAAGGAAAAGAACTGCATCCGTGAAGCACGCAAGCTCGGCGTCACCGTGGTGGCGTTGATCGATACGGATTGCGATCCGGACGTGGTCGATCTGCCGATCCCAGGCAACGACGATAGCATCCGCTCGATCGAGTTGATCATCCAACAACTGGCCGACGCCGTGGTTGACGGCAAGACGGAAGCCAGCACCAAGCAGTTGGAAACTGTCGGCGCTCGCTAAGGCTGCAAGCTTCTGTATTTTTGTAGCCCGTAGCGTTAGCGAGGGCGACAAAATGCGGGCTGCCTTCAATAACTATTGAGAACCTCGCGGCCGAATCAGGCCGCGAGGAAATCTCTGTTCCCCGAACATCTCGGTTCGGATGCGTGTCAGTAATGGACGATTCGAATCGTAGATTTCGCTGGCAAACACTGCATTTCGAACTTTTAACACACACCGATTTTGAATTTTGGAGTCAATCAAATGGCTGAAATTACCGCCGCCGCTGTCAAAGCCCTGCGTGATAAAACTGGTTTGCCGATGATGGATTGCAAGAAGGCTCTGACGGCCTCGAATGGCGACATTGATGGTGCCATTCGCAGCCTGCGTGAACGCGGGATCAAGTATGCAGCAACGGGACTTGGCCGGGACACATCAGCGGGCCGCATCACCGTTTTTGCCGACCCTGCGAAGAACGTGGCCGCCATGGTCGAGTTCAAGTGCGAAAGCGCTCCGGTCGCCAACCACGATGAATTCAAGGCACTTGCGGCGGACCTGGTCAAAGTCTTGGCCACGGGCCCTGGCGCGAAGACCGAAGAGGAACTGCTGGCTCAACCAAGTCCTTCGATCGCCGGCCAAACTCTTGGCGAGGTCAAGCTTGACCTGTTGAACAAGATGCGCGAAGTGATGACCGTCGGCCGGATGGTTCGCGTCAATGGCGCGTGCGGTGTCTACGCCCACCACGACGGTTCGTTTGGCGCGTTGGTCGAAGTCGAAGGGACGAACCTCGACGCGGCCAAGGAAATCGCGATGCACGTCGTCGCGCAAAAGCCGCTGGTCGTCAACAAGGAAGACCTTGACCCCGCGGTCGTCGATGCCGAACGCGAAATCCTGACCGAAGCCGCGCGCAAGGAAGGGAAGCCGGACAACATCATCGTCAAGATGATCGAAGGCCGCCTGAAGAACTTCTACGCGGAGAAGGTTCTCAACGAACAGCCGTTCATCAAGGACGACAAACAAACCGTCGGCCAATTCGCCCAAAAGGCGGGCATCAAGGTCAAGCGGTTTGAATCGTGGGTGATGGGCAAGGAGTAAGGCTGTCGCGCAATTTTTGATTTCGACAACGGCTCGGCAGGAAACTGCCGAGCCGTTTTTTTTATTGTGTAATCCGTGACATAACGCACAAAGCAGGAGACGGGTTCCTCTTCTCTGTTTGCCGTACACAAACGGCTCTGTCTTTAGCAGCCCGACGCGTAAGCGAGGGAGTGTGTCGAGTTTCACTTATCTACACGCGGGCTTTTATTGATCGTAGCCAAGCTCGTGAGAGCTTGGATCGTCTTGTTCGCCATTCTCGTCCAAAGTCTCACGACCTTGGCTACAGCGGTTTTTGTCGCCCTCGCTTACGCTACGGGCTGCAAAAAACCGCGAAGCCATTTTCGAGCTTGGCCTAAAGATCAGAGAAGAGGAACCCGTAATCTGTCAACCAGCCAGCCAATCTTGACTCTCGGCTTAAACGATCCAAAGATGAGGTAATGCACGAGGAACATGCCACGATCGATGATCGCTATCAGTGCGAAGGTCGAGCCGAATTGATTCAGGGCCGCATCGTGGAATTGCCACTGCAAGGAGGGCTGGCTGGATATGCAACAGGCCGGGTTTCATCAGCTTTAGCGGAATACGAAAAGTTGACGAAAAGCGGCAGGGCTTTTGCTTCAAAACAGGCTTATGTGGTCGATCTGCCGCATCGCCAGTCTTTTAGTCCGGATGCGTCGTACCACTCGATCCGCAAATTGAGTGCGAAGTTTGTTGATGGCGCACCGATCTTCGCTGTCGAAGTCCGCAGCGAGCATGATTACGGACCGGCTGCCGAACGTAAAATGTCGCAGAAGCGAGCCGATTATTTCGCGGCGGGAACGCTTGTTGTTTGGGACGTCGATGTGCTGCATGGTTATACAATCCGTTCGTATCGCCACGTTCAGCCAGAGTCGCCGCAAGTCTTTACTCAAGATCAAATCGCCACGGTCGAATTGGCGCTATCAGGATTCGAGTTTCCCGTCGCCAACTTAATTCCCGACGAATAACGCCAGATTCTCCGCAATCTTGGAGCTTTCTTGGCGTCTCGCCTTCACGAAACTCACTCAGACGAGTTATGCTATAATTCTAGTGTCCGGGCATGGCGGTATCCGGCTTCTCTGATCAGCGTATTCCACCGGAGCGGTTTTGTATGGATTCTTATGCGCAACAGGCGGCGGGCAAGCATCGGCGGGTGCTCTTGAAGCTTTCCGGCGAAAGTTTCTGCCGCGTGGGTGAGCGCGGCATTAGCATGATCGAAGTCTCGCATATCGCGAACCAGGTCGTCCAAGCCAAGCAGCAAGGAACCGAGATCGCCATCGTCATCGGCGGCGGCAATATCCTCCGCGGTTCGCAATTCGCCGCCGGCAGCTCCAGCATCCACGAAGCCACGGCCCACTACATGGGCATGTTGGCGACCGTGCTGAATGGCTTGGCCTTGCAAGATGCGATCGAATCGACCGGCGCGCAATGCCGCTTGATGACCGCGATCCGCATGGAAGGCGTCGCCGAACCATACATCCGCCGCCGCGCTCGCCGGCACTTGGAAAAAGGCCGCATCGTGATCCTCGCCGGCGGCACCGGCAGTCCGTATGTCACGACGGATACGGCGGCAGCGCAACGGGCGCTTGAACTCGAAGCCAACATCTTGCTCAAGGCGACCAAAGTCGACGGCGTCTACAGCGAAGACCCCGAGAAGAATCCGCACGCCGTTCTTTATCCCGAACTGCACTACAACACGCTGCGTGAAAAGAACCTACGCGTGATGGACGCGACGGCGATCGCGCAGTGCATGGAACACGATCTGCCGATTCTCGTTTTCAACTACAAGCGCGAAGGGAACATCGAACGAGCCGTCAGCGGCGAACGCGTCGGCACGATTATCTCGAGCGCGTCGAACTCGGTGAATGTCTAAGGCGGTGATATGGCATCCGTTGTCGAAACAGAGTCAGCTCAAGAGGTGATCCCGCTGATGGTGCTTGACCCAGCTGCGGCGGAGCATTTGTTGGCTGAACGTCGTCGGTTAGGGCAGGACCGCAAGGACGAAGTTTGGAATGGAACGTATATGATGTCGCCAGATCCGACGTTTAATCACAATCTGATTGCTTTTGAACTGTGTGCTATTTTCACTCAAGTGGTGAAACCACTTGGTGGCAAAGCTTATCCTGGGGGTAATGTGTCGGATCGTGCCAAAGGTTGGGAACAGAATTACCGCTGTCCTGATGTCGTTGTGCTCTTTCCGCAGAACCCTGCAAGAAACTTGAACACTGTTCTTGTCGGAGGACCGGATTTTGCCGTCGAAATCATTTCACCGCACGATCATGCCCACGAAAAGTTGCCGTTCTACGGCAAAATCAAAACGCGTGAATGTCTTTATATCGATAGCGAGGAGAAGTGCGTCGAGTTGTATCGCCTGAACGGGGACCAGATGGATTTGGTCGCCAAGCTCAACTCCGAGAATGGTTTGTCGTGCGAGAGCCAAGTGCTTCAACTCCGCTTCCAGGTGAAAGCCGAGGGCAGCCAAACTCTGCTGGAAGTTCAATCCTTGATCGTTCCCAGTGAACATTGGCGCGTCGATTTGCTGACCTAATCGGCGGCTAGTCTTACGCTCATTTTCGTGCTAACGTAAAGATCCCAGGGGGTGAACCCCTGGGCTTTGTTTTTCACAGTTTTGCCGCCCAAACTTGGTAAGTTTTATGCCCTCGGACGAAATTCTTTTGGATAGCGAAGACCGCATGGTCAAGGCGGTCGAGCACTTGAAGCACTCCTTGCTCGGCATTCGCACCGGCCGCGCCAACCCGGGCTTGGTCGATACGCTGCGCGTCGAAGCTTATGGCACGACGACGCCGCTGAAGGGCCTCGCCCAAGTCGGCGCGCCGGAGCCGACGCAGATCGTCATTCGCCCGTTCGATCCTTCGACGATCAAGGACATCGAAAAGGCGATCCGCAACAGCGATCTGGGCATGAACCCGCAAAGCGACGGCCGGGTAATTCGCCTGAATGTCCCGCCGCTCTCGACGGATGTGCGCAAGAAGATGGTCTCGCGGATCAAGGAACTCGCCGAAGAAGCCCGCGTCTCGATTCGCAACGTCCGCCGCGACGCCAACAAGGCGGCCGACACCGAACAAAAAGAAAAAGTCCTGACCGAAGACGATTGCAAGAAGCTCAAGGAAGAGGTTCAGGATCTGACCAAGAGTTATGAAGATACGGTCAATGCGCTGGCCGAGGGAAAAGAAGCCGAAGTGATGGGGAGTTAATTCAGTACAGCAACATTGTTGGAGAACATGCCATGGTTCCTGATGTGCATAGTCTTGGGATTGATCGCCTGACGGTCAAAGAACGCTTGCAACTCATCGGCGACATTTGGGATACGATTCCTGATCCGCCGGAGGTTTCCGATTTGCCCGCCTGGCATAAAGGCGTAGTGATGGACCGTTTGAATTCCGTTAAGGAAGATGAATGGTTGACGCTTGAGCAAATGATGCAAGATGATGAGCCATGAAATATCGCCAACGATTTCATCGTCTGATACGAGAGGATCGCAAGAAACCAATGCTCTGGTATCGCTCGCAGCGCATTGGGCTTGAACAAGAATTCAAGAACGAATTGCTCGCATCATTTGCACGAATTCAGCAAGCTCCCCTCTCCCACGCTTTCCGCTTTTCAGCAGACATTCGATTTAATCTCTTGCATCGCTTTCCGTATGTGATTTACTTTGTCATCATGAAAACCGAAATTCGCGTTCTAGCCGTTTTGCATGGCAGACAAGACAATTCAATCGTAAGTGAACGTAAAGAAACTTGGCCGAGCTGAAAGTGCTAGCATGACCTTGCGTATAACACTTTCTGATAATTGCAGCGAAATCCATAGCTTAGACTGCCCTTGACCCAGTTTCAAAACTTCTCTATCTTGCCGCACCGTTTGTAAAAAACGACCAATGAGCAGACGCGTCGGGATGACGCGGCGGACCCGCAATCCGCGCCATTGGATCTGGCAATCGACACAGTGGATAAGGAGATCCCACCATGCCTCGGCAGGAAGCCCGCACGACTCGTACCACGACCTGGAAGCGCCGTTTACTCGTTTGGGGAAGTCCGCTGGCGATCGTCGCCGCGGCGATTGCGTTCCGCGAGTTCACGCGTCCCGATGCTGACGCCGCGGGGCCCCAACCGGGCGCTGCCCAACAAGCCCCGGGCCAGGTCAACCCCGGGGCCGCAAAACCGCTCCCACCCGCCGGCCCCATCAACGCGAATCCAGACGCCAAGGTCGTGGCCAACATCAACGGCGAAGAAGTCTCGCGCGAAGAGCTGGCCCGCGAATGCATGACGCGTTTTGGCAAGCCCGTGATCGAAAGCCTGATCAACAAGTCGCTGATCTCGCAGCAATGTGCGGCGAATCAAATTCAAGTCGGCGAGGCCGAGGTCCGCAAGGAAATTGACCAACTCGCGCGCAAATTCGGGATGTCGTACGACGAATACCTGGGCATGCTCAAGACCGAGCGCGGGATCAACGCCGATCAATACGCCAATGAAATCATTTGGCCGATGTTGGCGCTCAAGTCACTCGCCGCCAAAGAAATTACCCCGGCGCCCGAAGAAGTCGCGCAAGCGTACGAATCGAAGTACGGCGAATCAGTCAAGGTGCGGATCATCCTGCATCCGGATGCCGCAAAAGCCCGCGAATTGCAAGCCGCGGCCGCCGCGCGGCCCGATGATTTTGGCACGCTCGCTCGCCAACATTCGCAAGATCCCAGCGCCAGTTTGAGCGGCTTGATCCAACCGATTCGCCGCTACGTTGGTGACAAGAACTTGGAGCAGGCTGCCTTTTCACTTCCCAACGGCGCTGTTTCCCAAGTCATCACCTTACAAATGCCCGGAGCGCAGCCCGGCTCCCCAGGCGCGCTGCAATATGCGATTCTGAAGTGCGAGGGCCGGCTTCCTGCTCAGGACATTCAGCCGGCGCATCGCAAGCAACTCGAAAAAACGCTCAGCGATTCGCTCGTCGAAAAGAAACTGCAAAAAGAAGCAACGCGCATCTTCGCTGAAATTGAAAAGCAAGCGAAAGCCGCAAATGCGATCGTCAATGTTTACAACGATCCCAAGCTGCGTGCGCAATATCCCGGTGTTGCAGCAACGGTTTATCAACACCAGATCACCATCGCTCAACTCAGCGAAGTCTGTGTGAAACGGCACGGAACCGAAGTGCTCGAAAGCGTCATTTATCGCCGCATCCTGGCCCAAGCACTCAAGGAGCGGAATCTCGCCGTGACTGAAGACGAGCTCGAGACTGAAATTGCCCACGCGGCCATCTTGATGGGCAAGGTCGATGCCAACGGCAAGCCGGATCGCAAGGCCTGGCTGCACATGGTCACGGTCGAGAATGGCATGAACTGGACGGCGTACCTGGAAGATTCCGTCTGGCCCTCGGCCGCACTGAAAAAACTTTGCGACAAGGTCGCCGTTGAGCCCGAAGACCTGCAACGGGGCTTCGAAGCCAATTACGGTACCCGCGTTCGGGCCCGCGCGATCGTTTGCAACAATCTGCGGAAAGCCCAAGAAGTCTTCGAAATGGCCCGGGCGAATCCGACGATCGAAGAGTTTGGAAAACTGGCCGAACAATATTCGATCGAAGCATCGAGCCGCGCGCTCAAAGGCCAGGTTCCGCCGATCCAACGCCACGGCAGCCAACCGTTAATCCAGGAAGAAGCCTTTAAGCTCAAGCCGGGCGAAATCTCGAGCATTGTTTCCGTGGGCGCAGAAACTTATGTGATTCTCTTCTGCGAAGGCTACACGGAGCCGGTGAAAGTGACTTTCGAGGATGTGCGACAATTGATCGAAGACGATGTCCGCGAGAAGAAGCAACGGTTCGCGATGGCCCGCAAGTTCGAAGAACTCAAGGACCGGGCGAGGATCGACAACTGGCTCGCCGGCACGATGCAAACTCCGAATCGCCGGGTCGATTACAAGTCCTCGGTCGATGCGGCGATGAAGCCAAATGCCCGCCAGGGGAAATAGTTGCTTCCCATGAAGTGAAATACACGAGCTGACGAGCCCCGGCATTCTTGCCGGGGCTTTTTGCTACGCGGCGAAAGAAACTTGACACGCTTGATAGCGGGCATGATGATGAAAGTTGTATTTTGTGCACTCGAGAATATTCATGCAGTCGATCAAATACATTCACTGGCAAGATGGCGATGCCTGGCTAGGTTATTTGCAGGATTATCCGGATTATTGGACTCAGGGAGAGTCGTTTGAGGATTTGATCGAGCATCTCAAGGATCTTTACCTTGAGTTGACTAGCGGGGCCATTCCGAGTGTCAGAAAAGTTGGCGAGCTAGTGCTGCCATGAAGCGAATCGACTTGATCAAGATATTGCTCGAGCAAGACTGCGAGTTGATTCGGCATGGAGCGAGACACGATTGGTATCAGAATAAGCAGACGGGCATGTGTCAGCCAGTTCCACGTCACCGAGAAATCAAAGAATACCTGGCAAAGAAAATAATTCGTTTGCTTGGTTCTGAGGCTGACGAAGTGTAATTGTTAAGATGCTTTGTGAAGTTGCTCGAAACGCATCGAATTGTTGAATCTTCGTAAGGATGCGATACATTATGAGGTGGTATCACCTCCCAATTCTGAGAGAGAGTATTCCATGCGCATCTTGTGGGCGGTCTCGTGGCTGGTGTTGTCAACAAACGCGTTTGCTCAGGAGCGCTTGCCGGTCCCGATGGGACCCGAAGTGACCAAGGCCGAAGCGCAGCTCAAAGATCTCTTCAAGACGGACTATCTAAAAACCAAATCGGCCGACCGCTTGGCCTTGGCGACCAAGCTCTACGGCTTGGCCAAAGAATCGGCCAACGATCCCGCCGCGCGATATGTGCTGCTGCGCGAAGCACGCGATGTTTCGGCGAAGGCAGGTGACGCGGAATTGGCGTTCAAAGCGGCCGATGAAATGATCGCGGCCTTCGCTGTCGGAAATGAAACGCGCACGGCTGTTGCCGAACTGCTGGCCGTGGCTCCCTCCACTCCCACGGCTGCGGCGCAGACGGCGGATACGTTGATCAGCATGGGCGATACGGTAAAAGCCGCCGACGATTGGGAAGCGGCGTTGGCCTTTTACAAAGCGGGCGAATTGGTCGCTCGCAAAGCACAAAACCCGCCGATTCTCGTCTCGGCGCAAGCACGGTTGAAGCAAGCCGTCTATTACAAGGCCGAGTCCGCGAAGCTCAAAGATTACCTTGCCGCGCTCAAGCAAAATCCGGAGGATCCTGCGGCCAACTTGGGTGCCGGGAGATTCTATTGCTTGCTCCGCGGTGATTGGCTCAACGGCACCGCCATGCTGATGAAGGGTTCCGACGAGAAGCTCAAAACGGCTGCGAAAAAAGATCTGCAAGCGGGTGGCGGAACGGTGAATGACATGCTGGTCGCCGCTGATGCTTGGTACGATCTGCTCTCGAGCTCTGACCCTGCCCTTAAACCGGCGATCCAAGCCCGCGCGCTCTTTTGGTACACCGCGGCCGAACCGACGATCACCGGCTTGGACAAGGTCAAGGTGACCAAGCGCTTGGCGGAACTCGCCAGCCTCAAGGATGCTCGCTCAGCCAAACTCTGGGTTGCCATTTCCAAAGCACTCGATAGCAAGCAGATCAAGAAATGGAACACCGGCTTCGGGGCCTTTGGCAATCGCACCTTCGAAGATGCGCCGGAAAAACCGGCCATCTTAATCGGCTTCAACTTCATGGCGAGTCCGGGGAAAGCGCCCAGCATTATCCAGCCGATCTACCTCACGGCGCAAGGGGAAGTCGCTGGAAAAGCCTATGGCTTAGCGCAGCCAGGAGATGTGGCGGTGACCACCAAAGCCAAACCCGGTTATGCGGTCGGCGGCATTTACATAGGAAGCCTCGGCTGGCTCGATGGGGTGAAACCGATTTACATGAAAATCAAAGATCAAGGCTTGGACCCCAAGGACACTTACGATGGGCCTCTCGTGGGGAAAAAAGGAGCGCGCGAAGAAACGTTCGGCGGGGATGGCCAGTTGATTATCGGCATTCACGGCAAGCAGGAAGATCGCGGCCGACTTACGAGCGTGAGTGCGATTTCCATTGCCCCGAATGCTGCGAAATAAACCGAGAGATTAGTTCTGCGGTTTTGCGGGAGTCTCGCGAAGCAATTTCAGCAATTCATCGACGGTTAGATCGTCCGGTTTGTTTTGACGTTCTGCGGTGTAATCCCCGGAGCCTGCGGTGAATTGACGAAGAAAGCTCCACGTCTTGGCAGGGCCCAATTCACGAAGCAAAACAGCGAGACCGCGATTTGTAATTTCTTGCGGCGTGAGTGGTTCAGCGATCACGGGGTTTCTCCTGAACGAAGTTGACTGGATTAAATGCTTCGGAATTCCAAGTGATGGTTTTCAGTTTTTTCAGCAATCGATCATCCGTAGTAATTAATTTCGCGGTTTGCAATTCAGCAATAGCTGCATGAAAGGTATCCCAGCCTTTGAAGCCGAGATTCTTTAACTCATTCACTCGCTTCTCAATTATATCATCCAAGGCAACAAAAACTTTGGCCTGGGAGATGATCGATTGTGACAATTGGCGATGTGTATCGTCTGGAACTTGGCTGACTTCATGCTCCAGAGCTACGGAGTTGACCAATTCTAAATAGCCTGCTTCGATGTGAAAAAGTATGATTTGAACAGCTTCAGTCTCTAATTGCACTCGAGCTTGCGATTGATCGTCCCAGATCCGCTGCAAGCAACAATTATCCAAATAAATTCGCATAAACCGCATTGTATTGCGAGCTTATAGACCGCTCCAGCCTGAACCTACCGCTCATGCTCGTTGTCATTCCCATCCTGCCGGGAATGCGGTATCTTGATTGCTGCGGTTTTCCGGCCTTTTATGCCAATCTTTTCCCGGAAACGGTCATCCCTTACGAGTCCCCGATGAGCCAGCCAACCGACAATCCGCGTGACGATGTTCGCCCCTTCAAAATCGAGGTCTCGGACCGCGTCAAGCGCCTGCCGCCCTACTTGTTCGCCCGCATCAATGCCAAAAAGTATCAGATGCGCCGCGACAATATCGATGTCATCGATCTAGGCATGGGCAACCCCAGCGATCCGCCAGAGGATTTGGTCGTTGAGAAGTTAGCCGAAGCGGCTCGCGATCCGAAGAATCATGGTTACAGCAAAGCGCTCGGGATTCAGAACCTGCGCCGTGAAGTCGCCGCCAAGTATCAGCGCAAGTATGGCGTCCGGCTCGACCCCGAAAGCGAAACGGTCGTCTGCCTTGGCAGCAAAGAAGGCTTCAGCCACATGCTGCTCGCCCTGCTCGGACCGGGCGACACGGCGATTGTGCCAGCGCCTTTCTTTCCCGTGCATGTTCACGGCGTAAACCTCGCCGGCGCACATGCCATCACGCTCGAAGTCGCCGACAGCGACAAGTTCCTCTCGAACATCGCGTACACCTGCGAGCACTTGTATCCGAAGCCCAAGCTGCTCGTCATTAACTATCCGCACAATCCGTCGTCGGTGACGGTCGATCCGCCATTCTTTGTCGAGATCGTCAAGCTCGCCAAGAAGTATGGCTTCATGGTGATCAGCGATTTTGCGTACGCTGACGTCGCGTTCGATGGGTACTTGCCGCCGAGTTTCTTGAGCGCACCCGGCGCGAAGGATGTCGGCGTCGAGTTCACGACGATGAGCAAGGGCTACAACATGGCCGGCTGGCGTGTGGGGTTCTGCAGCGGTAACGCCGAAATGGTCCGCGCGCTCGGGACGATCAAGACCTACTACGATTACGGCATGTTTACCGCGGTGCAAATCGCCGCCATCATGGCGCTGCGGCACACGGACGCGGCCGTTGAAAAACAATCGGTCATCTATCAAGCTCGCCGCGATGTCATGGTCGAGTGCCTGCAACGCATCGGCTGGGATGTTTCGCCGCCGCGTGCCGGCATGTTCGTCTGGGCCAAGGTGCCAGAACCGTGGGGCTCGCAAATGAACACGATGGAATTCGCCGACAAGATGCTCGACGAAGCCCACGTCGCCGTCAGTCCCGGCAGCGGGTTCGGCCCCGCCGGCGAAGGTTGGCTGCGCTTGGCGCTTGTCGAAAAAGAGCAACGCCTGCGCCAGGCGATTCGCCAAATGGGGCGGGTGCTGCTAGGCGAGCAGAAGGCGGCCGCGGCTTTGCCGGGGAAGGATTGAGCAGTTTACTCAAAGATGCGCAAGTTCCCGCGCATGAGGAATCTCGCCGCTGCTAACGGGTCGAATGTGAGCAGCAATAACCGTCAACACTGCTGCCGTAGTGCCGGTCAGCGTTACGAATTCGACTTCGTAAGCTTCATCGCGTGGATAAACGTGAACCACTGCGCCGATATCCCCGGCTTCAAGACGCTCTGCGGGATACGGGACGGTAAGCACGACTCGGTCATGTTCTTTGATCATAAGTTTTAGTCTATTCCAAGGGATATGCCGTGACCAGTCGAGGAATCTCACTTCCGATATCGAGAATCCAAATGGAACGAATTCGGGGAGTACGCCCATCCGGACAACTCAGCGGCCCTTCGATGCGATACTTTGTGCCGTAAGCGGATTTCGTGATTTCAATCACTGGCTGGGTATTCGCGTGGGCGAGTAATGCCGCGCACAACAATACGGGATTCTCCTGGGTAAACCCGAATAGCGTGAAGAATTCCGCTTTGCTTGCGCCTTCGGGATGATCAAACGCCAATAGGTAATTGGCAATTTTGCTTGGCTCGACAACCGCGTTCGCGGAATTGGGAAGTGTCACGGATTAACCATTGAAATTCAATATACTTTCCGTTTGAGTTCCGCTAACTTACAATTCTTAGGCTGGCATGTCGAGTTTTCGGCTGAACAGCGTTGCCTGAAGAATACTTCAATAACGGTTAATTTTGTGAATTCACAGAGTCATTTTCTGCCCACTCGTCGCCAAGCACTTGCCGCCACTGCCGGAATTCTTGCCGTCGGTTCGCTGCATTCTGCTGCGCAAGCCGCGGAACCCGAGGCAAAACCCAAACGCCGCCAGCGCATCGCCGTCTCAAGCTACTCCTTCTGGCAGTTCAAGCATGAGAACTGGCGCGATTTGAACAAGTGTTTCGAAGCCGCCGCTGAATGGGGCTTTGATGGCGTCGAAATCTTGCATCGCCAGATGCAAGACGAGTCCAATGCAACGCTGCAGAACCTGAAAAAACGCGCCTTCACACTCGGGCTCGATCTCTGCGGCTTCTCCACGCATCAGGGTTTTCTCTCGCCCGATCCCGAGAAGCGGCAGAAGCAAATCGACCACACGATTCACTGCATGGAACTGGCGTACGCACTCGGCATTCCGACGATGCGGATCAACACGGGCACATGGGGGACGAGCAAAGACTTCGACGACCTGATGAAAAAACGCGGCATCGAAGATCCGCCGCCGGGTGTGACCGAAGACCAGGGCTTCGGCTGGGTCGAGGAGTCGATCGCCAAGCTGCTGCCCACCGCCGAAAAGTGCGGCATTCTCATGGGTCTGGAAAATCATTGGGGTCTTGGACGCACACCCGAGGGCGTGTTGCGGATCGTCAAGAAACTCAATTCCCCGTGGCTGCGGGTGACGCTCGACACGGGCAATTTCCTCGAAGACCCCTACGACCGCCTGGAGATGATGGCTCCGGAAACCGTCTTGGTGCAAGCGAAAACCTACTACGGCGGCGGGCTGTGGTACTCGCTTGACCTCGATTATCCGCGCATCGCGAAGATGCTGGCGAAGCACAAGTACCAAGGCTACATCTCGCTCGAATTCGAAGGGAAGGAAGACCCGGCTACGGGCATCCCCAAGAGCCTAGCGATGCTGCAAGCGGCGTTCGCGTAGGAGCGAACGATAAAGGGCTTCCAATGACGCTTTACGTTGAGTCAAGTTTGGCAACTCAAAGTGGCCTTCTCGCCCCGCGAGAAGGAAAAAACGCGTTGTTTTAGTAAATGCATTTTATCTCGTGGAAAGCTCTGCGAATTCCTGCTCACGGGGTGAGCAGGCCACTTTGGGGGCCGCCGCGTTAGTTTCCAGCGGTGCTCAACAACAAATTGTTCTAGCAATCGAATCGCGTGCAGTTGATTTTTCAGTCGCTGCTTAGTGTCGCTGCCTTCCGTGCATCGACCACCAATTGTGATTCTGACTCACTCGAAGCTCTCGCGGCGTTAAAAGAAACCCCTTGGCCTAGCTAGCAATTTCTCTCCGGCCTCCGCTGCCCCTACAACCGTTGCTAGCGATTTGTTCCTTTTTGGACGCATAAGCGCGATAGTCTCTTCGTTCTACCGCGAGAATCGTTCAACTCGGCATCCGGTGATAGCGATTCCTGGGACTTTTTCAATTTTTGAAGCCTTGCCAGCTTGGAAAATAGCCCCTCTTGGGCAACCAAAAGCGACGGCGAAGACTGCGGAAAATGCGCAGCGGGGCTAATGTAGGCGAAATATTCCGTCCGATGAATTCCTCTGACGAGTTGGGCTCGTTGACCAGAGTTGTTTCTCCCCTTACGGAGCCGTCCAGAGGAGGCCGGACTTATGAAAAAATTGTTCACAGCGTCGTTATTCGCTGCCCTGTTGGCAGGTGGATCGATGCAACTGGCGCACGCAGGTTACTGCGGTGCCGCCAGCTTCCGTTTCTGTTCCAATGCGAACAGTACCGCGTGCACGAGTGATCCGTGCCACACGGTGATGAAGACTGTGCGCGAAGTTGTTTACGAACAACAAGAAGTGCAGTCGACCAAGACAGTGTACGAAACGGTCTATGAAGACCGGACGTACAACGTCACTCGCTACGTCCCTGAAACGATCACCAAGGACGTCGAGTACACCGTGATGAAGCCAGTGTGGGAAAACAAAACCCGCACTCACACTTACACGGTTGCCAAACCGGTGTGGGAAACCCACCAACGCGAAATTCAATACACGGTCATGAAGCCCGTGATTGAACAACGCACCAAAGAGATCAACTACACGGTCATGAAGCCGGTGCATGAGACGCACGAACGTCGCTACACCGTCATGAAACCCGTGTGGGACACCGTCACCAAGGAAATCCCGTACACGGTGTGCAAGCCAGTGTACGAGACGCATTCCAAGGACATCACCTACACGGTGATGAAGCCGGTGCACGAGACCCGGACTCGCGAAATCAACTACACGGTTATGAAACCAGTGTACGAGACTCGCGAAATCCCTTACACGGTCTGCAAGCCTGTGTATGAAACGGTCACCAAGGAAATTCCTTACACGGTCATGAAGCCGGTTTACGAGACTCACACCCGTGAGATCAACTACACCGTCATGAAGCCCGTGATGGAAACCCGGACTCGCGAGATCAACTACACGGTCATGAAACCAGTGTACGAGACCCGCGAGATCCCTTACACGGTCTGCAAGCCCGTGTACGAAACGGTTACCAAGGAAATTCCTTACACGGTCATGAAGCCGGTTTACGAGACTCACACCCGTGAGATCAACTACACCGTCTGCAAGCCTGTTTACGAAACCAAGACTCGCGAAATCAACTACACCGTCTACAACCAAGTGACGGAACAACGTGAACGCGAATGCTGCTACACGGTCCGCAAGCCGGTCCACTACACCAAGGAAATCCAAGTCCAAGGCGGACATTGGGACACCGTGGTGACGGAAATCCCGGGCAAGGTCTACCAGAAGACGGTTCAACAACCGGGCTGCTGGGAGTGGGATCCTTGCTGCTGCAAGTGCGTGTACAAGCCCGGTCCATGCTGCACGGTCGACGTGCAATGCCCGCCGGTCAAGTGCTGCAAGAAGGTTTGGGTTCCGACCTGCGAAACGAAGACGATCAATTGCTGCCGCTACGAATGCGAAACGATCGTCAAGAAGATCCCGTACTGTGTGACCAAGTGCGTGCCGGAATGCCGGACCAAGACTTGCAGCTATACGGTTTGCAAGATGGTTCCAGAATGCCGCACGAAGACTTGCACTTACACGACCTGCAAGATGGTCCCTGAATGCCACACCAAGACTTGCAGCTACCAAGTTTGCAAGATGGTGCCGGAACAACGGGTCCGCACTTGCACGACTTGCAAGATGGTTCCTGAATGTCACACCAAGACCTGCACCTACAATGTGTGCAAGATGGTTCCAGAATGCCGCACCAAGACCTGCTGCTACACGACCTGCAAAATGGTCTGTGAACAAAAGGTTCGCACCTGCTGCTACCAAGTTTGCAAGATGGTCCCTGAACAACGGGTCCGCACCTGCACGACTTGCAAGATGGTTCCAGAATGCCACACCAAGACTTGCACCTACAATGTCTGCAAGATGGTGCCGGAATGCCGCGTGAAGACCTGCACATACACCACCTGCAAGATGGTTCCGGAATGCCGGACCAAGACTTGCTGCTACAAGGTGTGCCGCATGGTCCCAGAAGAGAAGACTTGCACTTACACGACTTGCAAGCTCGTCCCGGAATGCCACACCAAGACTTGCTGCTACAATGTCTGCAAGATGGTGCCAGAATGCCGGACCAAGACTTGCTGCTACAAGACGTGCAAGATGGTTTGCGAAACCAAGACGTGCGAAACTTGCTACAAGGTTTGCCACCTGGTTCCTGAAAAGTGCGTGAAGCAAGTTTGCTGCACGGTGTGCAAGCCGGTTTGCGAAACCCGCACCTGCAAGGTTGCCAAGTGTGTTGCCAAGTGCGTTCCTTGCACGGTGACCCGTTGCGTTCCCAAGGTGATCTGCAAGCAAGTTCCGGTCTGCGTTTGCTGCCCGGCTCCTTGCTGCGAAGCTAGCTGTGCGGCTGACCCTAGCTGTGCATGCGAACCAGCCTGTGCCGCTCACTAAGAGCGACGCTAGGACGGTCAACTGATTCGAGCCCATTCCGCGAGCCGGGAGCGATCCCGGCCGCGGATCTCGAAGCAGGGCAGAAAAAGTGGGATGCAGTGGAGCGACGGACCCGCGATAGCGTCTGTGAATTTCGCTCCGATAAGAAGCCAATAGCAGCCCGAAGCGTAAGCAAGGGAATAGTCAGCAGCACGATACGCCAGGAGCGCTAGAGCAGTCCGCCGGCCGATTTGTAAACGGCCGCGGATTTAGGAACGCGAAACTGGTTCACGATACGAAGTCCCGCCCGCTGGAGCGCTTGCTCCGCCTCGAGTTCAATCTCAAGTTGGCGTGACGGCCCGAAGGTTCTGGTCAAAGAGCACCCGCGGCGATCAACAAAGATCGCCGCGGGTTTTTTTGTGGCGTTTGTTGTAGCCCGTAGCGTGAGCGAGGGCGGCAAAAAACGCAGCTTTCACCAGCGAGAATTTTCATCGTTTTTGTTCGACGGTTGGATTTTCGGAGGGATGGCTCCCATGTCAAAAGTCTGGGAGCCAGACACGTTTCCTGGAGGAGTTCCACGTGTCCATCCCTTCAATGTTAGTGCGATGGATGGAATTGTTTGTTGCATCGCGGCTTTGATTTTACAGAAATTCCTCGGTGCTGCTCTGAATTTGCTCCGTACTCCGTGTTTACATAATTTCTGCTGCCTAGCAGCGGCCGAAAGTCTGCCGGCCATTGACCCCAACGGCGAACCCCTTCAAAATGTTGCCTTCTTCTACAATTGACGCAACAGCAATTCGCTGTTTTCCCACGCTAGCTACAAGCCCTCCCAAGACCGAACAATGTCCGATTCGCCGATTGATCCTGATCTGAGTTCCGGGGCCCAGCTCGAAGCCGCGCGGCGCGCGAAGCTGCAGAAACTGATCGAGCTTGGCGTCGATCCGTGGGGCGGGCGGTTTGACGATCATCAGGCCATCGGTGACATCCGCGCACGCGAAAACGAAATCACAATCGGCGCTCCACCCGAGGGGAAGACCGAGGGCGAGCAACATGGCCCGCGGGTTCGCGCAGCAGGGCGCTTGGTGCTCATCCGCGACACGGGCAAGCTGATCTTCGCCGATCTCAAGGATTGGACCGAGCGGATCCAATTGTTCCTCGGCAAGAAGCAAGTCGGCGACGCGGCCTGGGCGATTGCCCAGTGCTTTGACCTCGGCGATTTGATCGGCGTCGAAGGGGAACTCAAGAAAACCAAGACGGGCGAGTTGACGATCTTCGTCGACAAGCTGGTCTACCTGACCAAGTCGCTGGAAACGCCGCCGGACAAGCACAAGGGGCTCACCGATCCCGAAATGCGCCAGCGGATGCGGTACCTCGACCTGACGTACACCGACGGCGTCTGGCCGCGGTTCCACAAGCGGACCAAGATCGTCCAATCGATCCGCAACACGCTCGCCGCGGGGGGCTTCGTCGAAATCGAAGGGCCGACGCTGCACACGATCGCCGGCGGGGCCGCGGCGCGGCCGTTCAAGACGCACCACAACGCGTTGGACATGCCGCTGTTTATGCGGATCGCGCTCGAGTTGCATCTGAAGCGCTTGCTCGTCGGCGGCGTTGAACGGGTGTACGAACTCGGCCGCGTTTACCGCAACGAAGGGATCAGCCAACGCCACAATCCCGAATTCACCATGCTCGAAGTTTATCAGGCGTACGGCGATTACCGCTCGATGATGGACCTGACCGAACGGCTGATCTGCGACGCGATCAAGGCCAGCGGGCAGAGCCTCGTCCTGCCGTGGGGCGATAAGACACTCGACTTTACGCCGCCGTTCCAACGCGCGACCTACGACGAGCTCTTTGCCAAGCACGCCGGCGTCGACCCCAACGATCACGCGGCGGTCAAGAAACTGGCCGAAGAAATCGGCTTCACCACCGCCGGCAAGCACCCCGATGTAATCAAGAGCGAAGTCTTTGAAGAGAAGGTCGAAGACGCGCTCGTCGGCCCGATCTTCGTGATGGATTATCCATCAAGCATCTGCCCGCTGACGAAGCGCAAGGCCGGCCACCCGGAGATCGCCGAGCGGTTCGAGCTCTTCGCGTACGGCATGGAACTCGCCAATGCGTACACGGAATTGAACGACCCCGACTTGCAGGCTCAACTCTTCAGCCAACAACTCGATGGGCAAAAAGCCGAGGACTCGATGGCCGTCATGGACCACGACTTCATTCGGGCGTTGCGGCACGGCATGCCGCCGGCGGGCGGACTCGGGATCGGCATCGATCGCCTGGTCATGTTGCTGACCAACAGCCAATCGATCCGCGACGTGATCCTGTTCCCGTTATTGCGGCACGAGGTTTAGGCCAGTAGCACGAGACCGCGATCTCGTGCGCCAAAGTTCGGCTTTGTTTTGAAGAGTCCGACGCGTAAGCAAGGGACAGTCGACTACTTTACACTTCCTTGCTTACGCGTCGGGCTGCTAATGGGATCGCCCTGGCTTACGCCGCGAGCTTTCATTCCCTTTAGCCAAGGTCGTCAGACTTCAGATCTTTGCCGCACGGCATGGCACGAAAATAGCCAAGGTCTCACGACCTTGGCTACTTGTTCTCGCTCGTGATCACGGTAACGAGCTACGACCGGTTTACTCGTCCCGCTGGCGTTTGAACGGCGGGTTGCCGGTGGGTTCGACTTTGAATCGCTTGCGAAGTTGTTCTCGGTAGACATCGAATTCGGCATAACGCTGGTCGAGATTGGCTCCGACATAGATATCCCAGCCTGATTGCGTGCGCACGTCCTTTAAGAATTCTTCATTCAGTCTGGCGAGGTCGTCGGCTTGTGTTACTTGGACCACATAGTAAATCGACTTGGGTTGATTCGGCCCGACGCCAACCTGGTCTTGTTTGAGATCAAAGACGACTTTCATGAAGTCGTTGCCCGGTTGAACCAAGCCGGGCACGTTGCTGATCGACGGACGCTGCTCGCTTTGATGGGTGGGGAGCGTGATCCACGAAAAGCTGGAAATCTCGATTGGCGAGACCGGAAGTTCTTTCGCGTTGTAGAGATCGACGAGCGTCAGCGGCTTGTCGTCGGGCTTGGCCGGATCGGTCGGTGTCTTGTCGTCGGTTTTGGCCTTGTCGTCCGTTTTGGCTTTGTCATCAGCCTTGTCATCGGCCTTGTCTTCTGGTTTCGCTTCTTTGTCTTCGGGCTTTGCTTTGTCTTCGGGCTTTGCTTCTTTGACTTCGGGCTTTGCTTTGGCATTTTCCTCAGTCTTGGCCTTCTCTGCCTTGATCTTCTCGGCTTTGGCCTGGATGGCGGCGCGGGCGATTTCGGCATAGCGTTCGGCTTGCTGTTTGGCGTCTTTGCGAGCCTCGATCATTTTCCAAGCCGCGACGACTTGATCCTGGACACCGGGATCGGTCAACTTCGGGATTTCCTCGCCGCGTTGGTCGGTCTTCCAGATGATGTAGAGCAAATCGGTCGCTTTCGGGCGGAACGGTTCAAATAACGGGAAGCGCTTTTCACTGAGGGCGGCATTCTTCAAAAGCAACTGCATGCGAATATTTTGTTTGTTAAACGGATTGAAAACCGTAAACATGTCTTGCGCGTCAGCAATGGGATGTTTTTCAAATTGCTTTTGCGAGACGAGAGGCAGAATCTCGACTTTGACGTCGGGATCGATCGCGGCGACGACCTTGACCATATCGAATTCGTCGAGCTTCACGGGGTTCCCATCTTCGGCTTTGAGGAGGGCGCGATCTCGGCTCTTTTTATACAACGCCATTTCACTTTCAATTTTTTGCATCAGCGTTTCGGCGCGTTCATTGGCCTGCTGGCGGGCCAAGATCGTACGGATTTTATCCTCGACTTCGGCCAGAGGAATGAATTCCATAGGAGCACTTTTGGCCGGATCGGTCTTCGCAGCGTCTTCTTTCCCAGCTTCTGTTTTTGCCGGTTCCGTCTTGGCCGGATCGGTTGTTGCTGGCTCGGTTGTTGCTGGCTCGGTTTTGGCTGGCTCGGTTTTGGCTGGCTCCGTCTTCGTGGCATCAGCCTTGGCAGGCTCGGACTTCGCTGATTCGTCCTTGGCCGGTTCGGCCGATTTCGGAGCATCCTTGGCAGGATCCTTCTTGGCGTCGGCTTGGTAATTGACCGGCAGCAGTCCATCGCGGCTTCGATTGCTTTGCTGCTTGGCGTCTGGCTTCGGCGCTTCGGGGACTGTCTTGGCAGGTTCTGTTGCGGCAGGTTCTGTTTTGGCTGGATCGGTTTTGGGAGCATCCGTGGCGCCTGGAGCCATGGGCTTCGCCTCATCTGGCTTCGCTTCTGGCGTAAGAGGCGCGGCCGGATCGACTGGCTTGGTTTCGTCTGGTTTTGCTGGATCAATCGTCGGCAGTTGAGGTTTTTGAAACTGCCCCACTTTGTTCTTTTCGTAGAAGTCGCTGATCGCCTTGTTGTCGATCCGCGGCTTGTACCCATTGACCAAGAACTCGGGATTCAGCGACGCGATCTGAAACGTCGCGCGGTCGGGGAAACGGAAGCCCGGTTCCGCGGAATTCGGATTCGGCAAGCGGTCCTTGTTGGCTTCGAATAATGCGGCGATCTCTTCGGTCTTGGGCTCGCGAACATTCTTGACAAACTCCGACACCAGAACGGGGATCGTTTGGATCGAAGCACGTTGGCGAACGCGGCGGTAGTTCTCCCAACGGGCAAGCGGCGTATCGGCCATGAAATAATTTTCCAGGCTCAACACGCGTTGCGTCTCGACGCGCCGGAACAATTTCTGGAGCAGCATGAACATACGATCTTGGGTGAAACTCGGATCGTTTTTGGCGATACTTTGCACAATTTCATCGAAACTGGCACCCGGCACTTTTGTCTCGTACGCGCCTGTCGGCTTGCCATCAGCTCCGAACACGCGCCTCCCGCAAAGTTGATGCAAAAATTCATCGACCCGGCGATCGGTGACAACGATCCCCAACTCTTTGCCGATTTGATCGAAGAGCTTGCTTTCGACCGCCGTGTTGAAATCCTGGGGTCCGGGATACCGCTGCCGAAATTCATTCTGGTAGTCTTCGAAAATTTGCTCACGGTACTGCGGGTTTTGTGCTTGCGGATCCCCCATAAGCACCGCCTTTTGCAAATTCACATTGGCGTACAGGTATGACAACTGATTGTATTCGGCGATCTCGCGCTCCAGCTCGGCTTGGCGCAGGTCGCCCCCCTGCCACTTGTAGAGCACCGGGTTCCGATCTTTGCTTAGGTCCGCTCTTTCGTTGAGCAGCGATAACAGCCCGGGCAAGACCACAAACGCGACCATGCAACCAATCGCGATGACCGGGAGCAAGGTTTTTTGATTACGACGAAAAAAATCCAAAGGACTGTCCATGGCCCGTAATTCCTACACAAAAGCCGGGAGTTTTATGAATAAATGGGGCTGCCCCGCGTGACATTCCCGCGGGGAAAGACTTGACAGCCGCGACTGGCGGGTGTAACCGGTTATCTCTACAGAAGTTGTGCGATAACAGTCCTCCGTACCCGATTTTGATTGTAAGGCGATTCGTCGTAAACGCAATCCCAATCGGCAACTGCGCCGATTTCGCCTGCTCCGAAAATGCCTCAGAACCGGGTACCTGACGGTACCCGCTCGGGGGGAACGCCTGAAACGAAGACTCTGCTGTCACCAAATCACATTTTTCGCTAAAAACTCATGGCTAAAAAGTCCGCTGCCGCCAACTCCTCGGGTGTCTCGCTAGTGATCGTCGAATCTCCGGCCAAGGCCCGAACCATCGGCAAGTACCTCGGCAAAGGGTACAAAGTCGAAGCGAGCATTGGGCATATCCGCGACCTGCCGCAGGGGGCGGGTGAAATCCCGGCCGAGCTGAAAAAGCTCCCCTGGTCGCGGCTCGGCGTGAACGTCGAAGAAGACTTCGATCCGCTCTACATCGTCCCAGCGGAGAAGAAGGCGCAGGTCGCCAAGCTCAAGGCGCTCCTCAAGGATTCCAAAGACCTCTATCTGGCGACGGACGAGGACCGCGAAGGGGAAGCCATTAGCTGGCATTTGAACGAGGTCCTCAAGCCCAAGGTTCCCGTCCATCGGCTCGTCTTCCACGAAATCACCAAGGAGGCGATCCTCGAAGCGATCGCCAACCCGCGCGACATCGACAACGATCTGGTCCGCGCCCAAGAAACGCGCCGCATCCTCGACCGGCTCTACGGGTATGAAGTCTCGCCGTTGCTCTGGCGCAAGGTTCGCCCCAAGCTCAGCGCCGGCCGTGTCCAAAGCGTTGCCGTGCGGTTGATCGTCGAACGCGAACGCGACCGGATGAAGTTCGTCAGCAGCAGCTACTGGGATCTCATTGCCAAATTCAGTGCGCAAAAAAGCTCGGAGTTCGGCGCGGACCTCGTCAGCGTCGACGGCCGCAACATTCCCGTCGGCAAGGATTTTGACTCGACTACGGGCAAGATCAAGAACCCGCAATTGTTGGTTCTCGACGAAGCGGCCGCGCAAGGGCTCGCCTCGAAATTGCAAACGGCCAAGTTCAAAGTCGAGACTTACGAAGACAAACCTTATTCTTCCAAACCCTCCGCACCGTTCACTACCAGCACCTTGCAGCAAGAAGCTAACCGCAAGTTGTCATTCACAGCCAAGCGGACCATGCAGGTCGCTCAGAGTTTGTATGAGAACGGGCACATTACCTACATGCGTACCGATTCGACGAACTTGGCGAGTGTCGCCGTCGAAGCGGCGCGCGACCTGATTAAGTCGATCTACGGACCCGAGTTCTTGCCCGATCAGCCGCGCACTTATGCAACGAAAGTCCGCAACGCGCAGGAAGCGCACGAAGCGATCCGCCCCGCGGGTCATCCCTTTGCAATGCCCGAATCCTTGCGCGGCGTATTGAACGACGAGCAGTTCAAGCTATACGACATGATCTGGAAGCGAACCGTCGCTTGTCAGATGGCCGATAGCTACGGCCGCCGCATCACGGTGACCATCGGCGGCGACGGCGCGGTCTTTCAAACGAGCGGGAAAACTATCGAATTTGCCGGGTATTTGCGGGCTTATGTCGAAGGCGCGGACGACCCCATGGCCGAACTAGCCGATCAGGAAACGATCCTGCCGGCGATGCAAGTTGGACAAGCGATCGACCTAAAGAATCTCGAAGCCAAGGGGCACACCACACAACCCCCAGCGCGCTTCAATGAAGCATCGCTGACCAAAACGCTCGAAGAAATGGGTATCGGTCGGCCAAGCACGTACGCGAGTATTATCGACACAATTCTAGCTCGCGAGTATGTCTTCAAAAAAGCAAACGCGCTCGTGCCAACGTGGACCGCGTTCGCCGTGTCGCAGCTCTTGGAATCGCATCTCGCGGATCTGGTCGATTACAAATTCACCGCGCAGTTGGAAGAAGACCTCGACGCGATCAGCCGCGGCGAAGCCAACAACACGGCGTACCTGAGCGACTTCTACTTCGGCAAAGGCGCGAAGAAAAGCAAAGGCGAAGACACCATCCACGGCACAGGGGGCCTCAAGTCGCACCTCGCCGATAAACAAGACACCATCGATGCCCGCGATGTGAGCCGGATCAAGATCGGCGAGCCCGAAGGTGGAGAACCGATCTTCGTGCGCGTCGGGCGCTATGGGCCGTTCCTGGAACAAGGCGAACGCCGCGGCGCGATCCCGGACGGACTCACGCCGGATGAAATTACCGTGCCCAAGGCGCTCGAGCTGCTCGCTCAAGCGGCCGTGGCCGAAGAACCGATCGGCCGCGATCCGGACTCGGGTAAGCCGATCTACATGAAGAACGGCCGCTTTGGGCCGTACATTCAGCGCGGCGACAACGACGACGAAGAAAAGAAAAACGCCTCGCTCCTCAAGGGGATGACGCCAGACCAAATCGATTTAGAGACCGCGCTCAAGCTGCTCACATTGCCGCGCGTCCTCGGCGTACATCCTGACGACAACCAGCCGATCACGGCGTTCAACGGCAAGTTCGGCCCGTACATCAAATGGGAAAAGGAAACGCGCTCATTGCCGGCCGATATCTCGCCAATCGACGTGACGTATGAGCAAGCGATCGAACTGCTGAAACAGCCCAAGCAAATGCGTCGCGGGTTCGGCGTCGCGGCGGCTCCGCTCAAGGAATTCGGCGTCTCGCCGGTCACCGGTAATCAGGTCGTTCTGCGCAGCGGCCGCTACGGCATGTACGTCGCCGACGGCGTGACGAATGCGTCGCTGCCCAAGGGCGCGACGGCCGAGGAAACGACGCTCGAGCAAGCGTTAGTCTTGCTCGCGGAACGCGCGGCAATGGGTCCGCCAAAGGGCAAGCGCGGCGCGAAAAAAGCCGCCGTGAAAAAGGCCGCGCCGAAGAAAGGCACGAAAAAAGCCGCTGCCGCCGACGGCGATGGCGAGGCCGCGGCCCCCAAGAAAGCCGCGAAAAAAGCGGCTAAAAAGGCCGCCAAGAAGTCCGCCAAGAAAGCCGCCCCGGCGGATGACGATGCGCCGTTTTAGTCGTTCGTAGCCTTTGCTACGAGCGAATCGGAGATGGATTCGCATTCCATGCACTACTCGCAATGGGAATTGATCTGAGCCGCTATAACGCTCGAACCGATGGGTTCAAGCTACCGCTTCTCGATCGGCGTGAACGCCCGTTCCGTGTGGCCCGTGTAAATTTGCCGCGGGCGGCAGATTTTCTTGCCCGGGGCTTCTTGCATTTCCTTCCAATGGGCGATCCAACCCGGCAGGCGGCCGATGGCGAAGAGGACCGTGAACATTTGGACTGGGATGCCCATCGCGCGGTAGATCACGCCGGAGTAGAAGTCGACGTTCGGATAGAGCTTGCGTTCGATGAAGTACGGATCGCTGAGCGCGACTTTCTCCAACTCTTGCGCGATGTCGAAGATCGGGTCGTGAATTTGGCGTTTCTTGAGGAGCTTGTCGCACATCTTTTTGATGAGCGTCGCGCGGGGGTCGAAGTTCTTGTACACGCGATGCCCAAAGCCCATCAGGCGGAAACCGGAGCCTTTTTGCTTGGCCAAGTCGACATACTTTTGGACGTTGCCGCCGTCGGCGCGGATTTGTTCGAGCATCTCGACGCAGGCCTGGTTCGCTCCGCCGTGCAGCGGTCCCCACAACGCGCAGATGCCGGCCGAAATCGACGCGAAGAGATTCGCATCGCTCGACCCGACCATACGGACGGTGCTGGTGCTGCAGTTCTGCTCGTGATCGGCGTGGACGATCAGGAGCATGTTCAATGCTTGAATGAAGTCCGGATCGACCTTGTACTCTTCGGTCGGGACGGAGAACATCATCTGCAAGAAGTTCTCGCAGTAGTCCGTGTTGTTGCGCGGGTAGACGAACGGCTGGCCGATCGATTTCTTGTGGCTGTAGGCCGCGATCGTCGGGAGCTTCGCCATCAGACGATGGATCGAAATCTCGATGTCCTTGGGATCGTGCGGGTCGAGCGAGTCTTGATAGAACGTCGAGAGCGCGCCGACCACGCTGCCGAGGATCGCCATCGGATGCGCGTCGCGCGGGAAGCCGTTGTAAAACGAACGCATGTCCTCGTGCAGCATCGTGTGGCGCTGCAGGGCGCTTTTGAATTTGTCGAGTTGATCCTTGGTCGGGAGTTCGCCGTAGATCAAGAGATAGCTGATTTCGAGAAAGTCGCACTTCTCGGCCAGCACTTCGATTGGATAACCGCGGTAACGCAGGATGCCCTTCTCGCCGTCGAGGTACGTGATTGCGCTTTCCGTCGCGCCGGTGTTCATGTACCCGTCGTCGAGCGTGACGTAACCGGTTTGCGCTCGGAGTTTCGAGATATCGACGGCCGGTTCGTTTTCCGTGCCAACGATGATCGGCAGATCGATGCTCTTGTTGGCATCGATCACGAGCTTCGCGGTCTCGGTCTTGGGTTTGGTTTCCGTCACGGCGGCCATGCGTCACTCCGAGGGGAACTTCGTGCGATCAAAAACAGGAGGGAATAGAAGCAGTTTAGCCGTTCCGGGGGCGTTCGACAATTTCCCGCGGTGAATAAAAACGTCAAGGAAATTTGCGGCGCAGTTCTGCAGATCCCAAGGGAAAATCCCCTAGGCTTAGACAGGGAAGGGGCCATTCCCAGAATAAGCAGTTCAATCGCTACAGACGAAAAAGTTTTCCTGCGACTGGCGCGACATTGTGATTCGATTCGCTTATGCTGGCCGCAGGCGTTCCGCCACAAAGTCGCTATACGACCCAGCGATGCCACTCGGCTCCGTAAGACCGAACTCGCGGATCAGGTCGTGCAATCGCACGGCCGACGCCGCGCGATCATCCTCGGATTCGAGTACCGCCTCGAACTCGAGGAAATCCCCGAGCCCCTCGACCTGATCCAGATGAATTCGCACGTTCCGGTGCCAGAAGATCGTCCGCCGCTTCGTCACCACGGCCCACGATCCGAGCGCCGCGGTGAGCAGCGCGAGCCAACTTGTCGCACTGTCGAGCGGTTGGCGCAAGTACCGGCTCGATTTCGTTTCGCGGTCGTCGGAGCGCTCGTAGAAGATCAACTCGGACGACTCGCTAGAGTCTTTCTTGATCTGCCGCAGCTTCAGCCGCCCGCGTGCGGCGTTGAAATACGTATCGATTTGCGTCTGCTGCTCCGGTCCGGCCGTCGCGACGCGCTGGGCCGCACGAACCGCCGCGTCCCAATCCGGCAGCCGGGCTTTCCATTCGAGATTTTCAGGCATTGGTCAGGAAGACAGGAGAACAGGAATGCAGGAAGACAGGAAAGATATCTAATTGAAAAACAAAGCCCAGGGGATTTCCCCCTGGGAGCATTTTTCAATTCCTCAAACAGTGCAAAACTCGCTAATCCTTCCCCGTCAACTTCTCCAAGATCGCCTCCGCGGCGGCGACGCCCGCGGGATCGGCGGCGCGGAGTTTATCGAGGGCCGCTTTGCCCGCCGGGTCCGGCGCGTGTCCGAGGTAGCCCACCACGGCGCGTTTGATCACCGCATCGGTCTGAGCGTGGTCATACATCGCGGCGATCTTCGGCAGCGCGTCCCAAGCTT
>JBGSSS010000226.1:0-28124 GCA_041736895.1 Pirellulales bacterium | reverse complement strand
CGGCACCGCTTGAACTAGGTTCCCGCCGGCGGCGGTCAACAGCGGGCTGCCTTGCGTGGTTAAACCTGTGATATAGAGATCAAAATCCGTCGCTGAATCGACCGTGCCGCTGTAGTCGAAGTCTCCGAAGAGCCAGCCGCCGAGACTGCCGCCGCTCGTGAGCCCCGTGATGTAAAGATCGAAGTCAGTGGCCGTATCAACCGAGCCGCTCAAATCGGCGTCACCGTAGTAGGTGTACTTGATTAGTACGTCGTTGGTGTCGACCGTCTGACCAGAGAAGCTGGTGTAACCCAGTTCCACGTTCGCCGCGATGCCGAGCACCGTGTTGAAATCCACGTTGTTGGCAAACGCGGTGCTCGTGATGCCCGGGCCATTGCCGTAACTACCGTTGATGTCGAGGCCCGTCGCGAGTTGCGCGGTGAGCGTCGCCAGGTTGCCGTTGTCGACAACCAAGTCGTTGTCGTTGAGGTCGAGTTTGCCCGTGGCATCGATGTTCAAGTTCGTGACCGTGCTCGTACCGCTGTCGGTGCCGTTCGGTGCCACGGTCACGGTGTTGCCGGCACCGATGGTCAGGCCAGCCTGACGAACGTGGTTCGCCGTCAGCGTGGCACCCGCGGCAGTGACCGTAGTCGTTCCCGTCCCACTGATGTTGCCAACCAGTTTGCCGGCAGTCGTGGCGGCGAGCGTGCCGTTGTTGGCCACGTTGACCGTGCTGCTCAGACCATTTCCCGTGCCACCGAGTTGTAACGTCGCGCCCATGACAACCGTGGCTGTGACCCCCGTGCCGATGGTGTTGGCGGCGGTTGGACTGATGGCCAACGTGCCGCCGCTGACATTGATTGCGGTGCCGTTGCCTAGATTCAGTGGGGCCGAAATCGTATTGCTGCCGGTCGAATTGGTGATCGACGGGGTGTTCCCTGCCAAGCTCAACGTGCTTGGGCCGCCAATGGTGTAGTTCGGCGAGGCGGCGTTGAAGACCACTTGGTTCACCATTTGCGGAATATCCACGGTGACTGTCCCGACACCCATCCCGAGGAAACTGGCCACGTCCGTCGCACCGCTGCCATTTGGCACGCTGCCATTTGTCCAGCTACTGGTCGAAGACCAAAGGGCATTGGCTCCCCCTTGCCAAGCATTTATTCCAGTAACACTCATCAAGTTCACGTAGAGCGCCGAAGACGCAACATCCACGGTGAAAGTCGGTGCCAAGCCAGTAGCTAAATTCGTACCGGCAAAATCACTGCTGACAAATGCTGTCGTACCAGACCAATCCACCAGTTTGTACCAACCGGCTTCACCAGAATTCGCAAAGTCGAAGGTGAACGTGCTGCCTGTTCCTTTGACATAGTCCCCGACGATGTTGAGTAAGTCGCTCGCGCCTGGATTCAGCAAATCAAGTCCCGCTGTCCCTAAGTCAAACACCCAGCTATTCCCGGCATTCCAAGTGACATTGTTATTGTTATTGATCGTCAGAGTGCCGATCCCAGCAGTTCCCGGGGCAATTCCCCCGTCAACAGTCGTGAGACCACTAATGAATCCCGTGCCCCCGAGTGTAGCACCAGACGCGACGGTCACCGCACCGGTCCCTGTTGCAGAACCTGCGGTATTATTGGCTAGCAAAGTTCCCGCACTGACGAGCGTGCCGCCGGCATAGGTGTTGTCGGCCAACAATTCCCAAGTCCCGGCATCGGCTTTTTCCAAACCTGTGCCGCCTGTTACGTTGCCGATGATTGGAGCGAAACTGTTCAAACTTGTGTTAGTTCCGCCAAGAGTCAGCGTGCGCGCCGTGGTGAGCGTCTGAGCGGTGCTGCCCGTGTTCGTGAAGAGCAGCGGCCCGCTGGTGCCGTTATTGCTGATCTTGGTCGAAGCCGAAAAGGTAAAGAGTTTGTTTGTCGAATCGCCGGTGCCGATGTAATCCAAACTTCCGCCGCCAAAGATTAAGCGTGACGTTATGTTCGTCGCGGCGCCAATACTAGAAGCAGTCCCGCCGTCGCTCAGCTTGCTGACTTGCAGCACGCCGGCATTGACTGCTGTGATGCCGATATAGGTGCTGGTATCGCTGGTCAAACCTTGAGTACCGCTCCCGATTTTCGTCACGGCCATGCCACCCCCCCCGGAAGCACCGGTCAAATCATTAATGTCACCATGAAAGACGCCGCTGCCGTTGTTTGCTCCCACCGTGATCGTCGCAGTACTCGACGTCGACGATAAATTCGCCGTGATGAGAGCTTTTGGCAAAGGGTTGGGCAGCGCCAAGGGATCGGCTGCTCCGCCGATCAAGGCGTTGACCGTATCGCTAGTTCCCATCCCGACGCGAGTCCCGGCTGAGAAAATCAGATTCGCCGTGTTGGGGATGACATTGTTGGTCCCGCCACTGCCATTAAAAATTTGCAACATTCCTGAATCCAAATAAACATCGCCAATAAAAGTGTTTGCGGTACTAGTGATCCGAACTCGATTCCCCCCTAGACTCACGGCAGACGTGTTGATATGCACGTCGCCAGTTCCCGTTATCGCGCCGGAGAGGGCATAGAGCCGCGCGGGACTCGTGTCGTTTTCGACATAAAGATCGCGATTTTGCAGCGCGATCGTCCCGTTATAATTGGCCGAAGCCGACGAGTCGCTGCCCGTGAAACGGATAATGGCGGTGGAGTCCGGCGCATCGGAACTGACGATCAAGGGGGTCGAGATGACCAATTGATCCGCAGCACTTGAAAAGGGGATTTCGAACACCGTGATACTAGTACCAGAGCCAGCGGTCCCCAACTTTACGGTATTGCTAGCCGGAATTCCCAACAGCGCATTCACCTCGAGAATGCCGTTTTCGACATTGATCGTAGAGTTGGTAAACGTGTTAACCTTGCCCAAAATGAGTCTTCCGTCTGTGGTTTTGTTGATCGTCAGATTAGCACCGCTGATGCTCACGTCCACCGTACCGCTCGTCGCGTTGATTGTCCCATTGGCCATGTTCACACTGCCGTTGCCAGTGATCGTCCCGTTATTCAGCGTCACGTTTTTGATTGAGTGGGCTTCACCCGATAAATCGACCGTGCTGCCGTCTTGAACTGTGAGCGTGCCAGTCGTGTTCAGCGTGATTCCGCTGAACGAAAGCATGCTCGTTCCTTGCTTGGTAAGGTTATACCCACCCGAAATTGACACCCCGGAGCCTGTAAACACATAGGGGTTTAGCGAGTTATTGATGGTGATCGAACCCGGCAAAACATTGCCGGGAACCGTCACATTCGCGGTCACCGCAGTGTCGTCAAATGTGACGCTGTCTTGATCAAAGAATTTCTCGGGTGTTACCCCGTTCACCCAATTGGTCGAGTTATTGAGGTCCCAGACCCCTGGGTTGACTCCATCGTTCCCCACCCACTTAAGGGACAGCGCAGCGACGGCGGTGACATTGAAATTGACCTGACCCGGTATTGTTGTGCTGAGTGCGTAGGTAGATCGTGTTTGCCCAATCGCCGAAGTGTCCAGTGCAAGCGTGCCGGTTCCGGCACCGGCAGTCCCGTAATTCATCAGGCGATAGGAATAAATGCCAGGTGTAGGCAAGCCAAAACTCGTGATGGCGATGGTGCTATTCGCGGCCACATCAAAAGTTCCGGTGACACTAATGAGATCGTTGACCCCACCGCCGATTGTTTGGCTCGTCGGATCGAGATCAAAACTCAACTTGCCATCGTTGAGCGTGAGATTATTGCTCACAGCCAGTGTCCCCTTGGCCGCCGCGCCGCCGGGGATTATTTCGGCACCAAACTGTGTCGCGAGGTTCCCTATGATTGTCCCCGTGCCGCCGAGTTTTTGCGCGCTCCCGACGATGAAGCCGCCGGGTGTCGAAACCCCCGTGACGTCGAGCGTACCCGCCGCGTCAATTGTGATCGTGGGGGATTGGCTTAGATTATTGTTCGAAGTTGCATCGACCAGGGCCAGCGTACCGGCAGTCACGAGTGTGTTGCCGGTGTAGGCCGTTGGTCCCGACAGCGTCAATTTTCCCAAGCCGGCTTTGGTTAGATTCCCCGTGCCGGTGATGCCGTAGCTGATTCCGCCATCAAACCCGTTGGTGTCAATCGTGCCGCCGCCGGTGCCGAGATCCAGCTGGACGGTGGGATTGAAGCCGTCGAATACTGTGAGATCCGCCACGGGAGCCGAAAGCCGTAGCGTTCCGCTATTGGTCAAAGTCACCCGTCCAAAGCCGGTCGTCGAAGCGGTTGTCTGCTGAAAACCCATCCCCGTGACAAAGGTGCCTCCGGCGATGTTCAGCTTCGCTTGGCCGCCATTGCCGTCGGCTCCATTGAGATTGATCAAATTCGTTCCGGAATAGGTAAACAGCGAACCGGTATTGATGTTGGCCGTCGCGGAGTATCCTCCGTAACCCGTCAGCGAAATATTTCCCGACTGGGTCCAACTCGAACCGGTGTTGGTATTGAGATTCCCATTGCGACCGAGATTCAACGACCCAGGATTGGTGACCGTGCCGTTGATGGTGAAAGTTTGGGCCGTGAAGGGCGTCACTGTGGAACTAGCCCCGACTTGAATCGCTTTTGTCGCGTCCGTGATCGTGAGTGCTTGTCCAACCGATTGCACCACGTTCAGCGTCCCAGTGTTGTTCGTCCCGAGCGCCAAGCCGCCGACGGTCGTTGTGTTGTTGAGTGTGATCGTGCTGGCGGTACCTGTATTTAAATTCGCCAGCTCCAGCGTGTAGTTCTGACCGGCGGTCTGGGTAATGTTGCCGGTGATCGTTCCGGTCGAGCCGTGGGCGGTGATCCGAGCATCGGCGGTGAGATTGACGGTGCCCGAGAGTGTCGTACCGGTGAGTCGAATGGCCCCCAGATTGCCCGCTGTTTCATTAAAGCCGACACCGGCGATATTGAAATCGTTCGCGACCGTGCCACCCACACTAAAAAAGGCTTGGCCGCCCGCTGCAATATTTACCGTGCCGGTGCCAAAGGCACTGATGTTCCCGGCAGCGATTCGCCCGGCATTGAGCATGGTCCCGCCGTCGTAGGTGTTGGACCCCGAAATCGTGATGGAACTCGTCGCCCCGGTTTTGGTTAGGCTGCTGGAGCCCGCACCATCGGTGATAACGCCGGATATGTTGAGCGCTGCGACATTGAATGGCGTTTGCGCGTCGATCACCAAATTGTCATTGAGCAAGACACCAGCGCTGATGACATTGGCTCCAGTACTGACCGTGCTAGGAATCGAGATTGTCGCGTCGGCCACGCCAGTCTGGTCAAAGATCAATTGCGAAGTGGTCGGCGTTCCAGGGGCGATGGTATAAGCAAAGTAGCTCGCCGTGGGATCACCCAGCGTCAAGCTACCGATGGTGCGGCTGCCATTCAGGCTGATCGTGCGCGCGGCGGAAATATTGAACGTAATATTGGCTGCCGCGCCGATTGCATCGGGGACAGTGGCCGGATTCCAGTTGGCTGCCGTTGCCCAACTGCTGGCTGCGTCGATATTCCAAGATTGAGCGTGGAGTGGGACAGTACTGGCAGCCGCCAGTGCCGCAGACAACAGAGCGCGTTTGACATTCGTCGCAAGGCAAGATCGAGTCATAGGGAACTTTCCAAAGTTGAGACACCAAGATGTTGAACAAGGCCCCAGGTTCTGCTCAAAAATCGACTTTGGGCAAATGATTTTCGAGCATGATTTTATTTCCGATTGAGGGGCATATTTGCCTTCAATAGCCCGTCTCAAATCGGCCCACAGACGATTGAAGTAGAGACGATTGCAGCGGCTCAGGACTGACAGAGCCTATCCCTGTCTAGGTCTCGAGTCCCTAGACATAAATTCAGGCAATGGCAACTTAAAACGGACAAACAAGATCCAATTTGCAAAAGATGGACCAACTTCGAAGTTACTGAGGAAAATTATTGAGGCCACTACCAAATAGATTGAAAATTTGTTGGCTTTGCAAAAAAAAAACGATATGAACTTTTTGAATTTTGCCAGTTCAAGCAAGCTTACTAAGCAATCCTTGCTATTAAACAGCGCAATAAGACCACGAAACTCATCAACATCTGCCACGGATCAAGATCAGTTCGAAACGCCAGAATGAAATGCGTGGTGCTCAGCATGCAACGGTACGGCGGCGGGTGGCTGGGATCGGAGCGTACTCGCGCAGCCCCCCAGCTTTTCTTGAGAGGGGTTGTCGTGGCTCAAAGCTTGCTGGGCAGTCCACTGGGGACTGCGGGGACGCTGCGGCCACCAGCAACCCCTGGCACCTACTCATCCAACCTGTATCCCCCCGGAATTTGGAATCATAGGGGGTTGATTTTGGGCCAGGAAGTGTGTTCAGATGAATACTGTCTGTAAAGAGAATGACCGGGGTATGCGCGCGTTGTAGGTCCCGGACTCCGACCGGGACCTGTCGCGGCGTTTGACGCCGCGCGGGTTGAGCAGTCGCCGCGGCGAGTGGCACCCGGTGCCGCGCTAGGGTAAAGCCGGAATTGTCGCGTGCTGCCCGCACAAGGTCCCGCGGAGGACCGCGGGACCTACGAGGAAGTAGCGGCTTGATGATGAAAAAGCCCCGCGAGTGTTGCCTCTCGAGGCAACACTCAAAAATCGGTCGGCGCGCGCTTTGTCCGGTTTCGACCTGACTGAGCGTGCGGCGGGGTGTCGTTTGCCGGCGGAATAATGATGATCGCTCCGAGCGGTGTTCGTTTCAACACGGACATCGGGGGCGCGCACCTTTGCGATTTTTTCTGATCTTTTTCGTTCTTTTTCTGATTTTTTCGTGATTATTTTGGTTTTTTTCGCGCGTTTTTGCTGCTTTAGTCGCGGTTTTACGCCGTTTTTGTGCGGTTTTTAGCAGTTCGCGGGTGTTGCGCCCAGCGCAACAGCAAAAAGAAAACCGTTGCGCACTGTCTGTCCGGCTGCGGAAGTCGGGCGACGAACTTCTGTTGTTCCTTAATCCCTTCAAGATCTCACGACCCGAGGCTACTTAGTTCGTATGCAGCCCACATTCCTTTTTCGCATGACCCGACCAGCGTCCCGCGCGTTCGTCCTCGCCCGCGAGGACTGCGCGCGTGCAAGGGAAGCAGCCGATGCTGGTGTAGCCTTGGTCGTGCAGTTTGTTGTAGGGGATGTTGTGATCCGTGATCAGCTTCCAGATATCCTTCTTGGTCGTGTTGGCCAAGGGACTGATTTTCACCAGGCCGAACTTTTTGTCCCAGCCGACGATCGGCGCGCGGGCGCGGTCGGGGCTTTGGTCGCGGCGGATCCCGCTCATCCACGCCGACCAGCCGAGCGACTTGCGCTTGAGGACGCTGACCTTGCGATCGAAGCAGCATTGATCGGGGTTCGTCTTGTAGATCGGCCCGCCATGTTGTGCTTCGTATTGTGCGACCGTCGTCTCGGGCTGCGTCAGTTCAACCTCGATGCCGTAGCGGAGCGCGATCTCGTTGCGCAGATCGAGCGTTTCCTGAAACTGATAACCGGTGTCAAGATTGAAGACATGAACGTTGCGATTGACTTGCGAGAGCATCCAGAGGATGACGCAGCCCTCGGGCCCAAACGCCGTGGCCATGGTGAGCTTGGGATAATATGTATCAGCAGCCCAGCGGATGATCTCGAGCGGCGTGGCCGATTCGAGGCGTTCGCTCTCGACGCGCAGATTTTCCAGAAACTCCGGCGACGGCAGCGGCGGGTTATCGGCGGCCGGAGCGGGTGTTGGCACGGCGTCGGGAGTGATGATCTGCAACATACGAGGGTCAGCCAGAGCAATCATGAGCGCAGGTGGTCCTGTTCATGGGACAAGGGGCCGGTGCCGCCTTGTCAGACTATGATTAGTTCGCGTATCAACATTGTCAACAATTGACTACTACGAATTAACATCGTCTCGGTTTTTCCAGGACTTCAGCTTTTAACGATTATGCCATTGAGCCGTCACTTTACCAAGTCGCATTTTTGGAGCGCAAGTATTGATGGGATCAGAACTTGACGCCGCCAGCATTCTGGAGCAGGATGTGGGGAATTGGGGAGAGTTATTTCTCGGACCGCGAGCGAAAAACGTCAATTTTAGAACCCGGCGCAATGTTTACTGATCCAGTGAACATTGCCAGTTTTCTTTGAGACACCTATGGCAAACCTCACCACATTGGCAGTCGATTACGGAGCTTCAAGCGGGCGGCATGTTGCCGGATCGTTCGATGGCAAGCAGCTCGAGCTGCGTGAAATCTACCGCTTCGAGAACGGACCGGTGCATGCCGCGGGTCGGATGTATTGGAATCTGCTCGATCAGTGGACGCAGTTGCAGAACGGACTGACGCTCGCGCGGCAGCAACTCGGACCGCAGATCGCGTCGATTGGCGTCGATACTTGGGGCGTCGATTTTGCGCTGCTTGGGCGCGGCGATGAACTGCTCGGCAATCCGGTTCACTATCGCGATCGCCGAACCGAAGGAATGCTCGATGCGGCAACGCAGCGGGTCAGCCGCGCGGACATCTTTGCGAACTCCGGCGTGCAGTTCATGCCGATCAACACGCTGTACCAGTTGCTTGCGATGCAGGCACAGAACTCGCCGATCCTAGAAGCAGCCGAGTCGTTTCTGATGATGCCCGATGTGTTTCATTGGCTGCTCAGCGGTGTCAAGGGAAACGAGTACAGCGACGCGACGACGACGCAGTTCTTTGATCCGCAGAAGCATGCCTGGTCCACGGAACTGTTCAGCCGCTTCGGGCTGCCGGCGAAGATTCTGCAGCCAATCATCGAACCCGGCACGATCCTCGGTCCGCTGCGCAAGTCAGTCACCGCCGCTACTGGCTTGAACGATACACGCGTCATCGTCCCCGGCACACACGATACGGCGAGCGCGGTATTGGCAGTTCCCGCGCAGAGCGTTCCGGGCAAGAAGCCGGATTGGTGCTACATCAGTTCCGGCACGTGGTCGCTGATGGGCGTGGAGTTGCCGCAGCCCGTCGTGACGCCGCGTTGCTTGGAGTTGAACTTCACCAACGAAGGGGGTGTCGGGAGGACGACGCGCTTGCTCAAGAACATCGGCGGACTCTGGCTCGTGCAAGAATGCCGTCGAATTTGGAAAGCCGCGGGCAAGGATCATTCCTGGAGCGAGCTCGCCGAACTCGCCGCCGCCGCGCAGCCGTTGCAGTTCATCATCAACCCCGACGACACGGATTTCCTCGCCCCCGACGACATGCCGCGTGCGATTCAAGAGTACTGCAAGAAGTCGGGCCAAGCCGTGCCCGAGACGCCGGGTGAAATCATCCGCACGGCGCTCGAAGGGTTGGCGCTCAAGTACCGCCAAGTGCTGGGCTGGCTCGAGGAACTCGCCGGCAGTCAACTCGCGACGATCCACATCGTCGGCGGCGGCACGAACAATAAACTCCTCAGCCAACTCACAGCCGACGCGACTCAGCGCCGCGTTGTCGCCGGACCCGTCGAAGCGACAGCGATTGGGAACTTGCTGATGCAATACATCGCCCTCGGCGAAATCGCGAGCATCCGCGATGCCCGCGAGATTGTGCGAGCGAGTTTCCCGGTCGAAGAATTCACACCACGCGAGGGCGGGGCATGGGACGCGGCGTTTGCGAAGTTTGTGGCGTTGCCGGGCTGAGTTAACAAAGCCGCCGATGGTATCGGCGGGCATTCGGGGGGGCGTCGATTTGCCCAGTAAAAACAGGCTCAGTACAATAGAATTCAGCTTATGAGCACGATCATTCCAAAACTGCTGACGGCCGACGAATACTGGCGATTGCCAGGCGGAACGGCGTTTTCAGAACTCATTCATGGCGAGGTTCATCAGACCATGCCACCCGGGGCAGAACACGGCCGCATCGTCCTGCGTTTGGGAGCAAAACTCCTCGCCTGGGTCGAGCAAGCCAATGCAGGTTACATCGGCACCGAAGCCGGGTATCTCCTTGAAACGAATCCCGATAGCGTCCGTGGACCGGATCTGAGTTATGTTCGCAAGGATCGCATCCCTGCCACGGGAATTCCCAAAGCGTTTTGGCGTTTAGCACCCGATGTGGCGATCGAGTGTGTCTCGCCGAACGAGCCAGCGAGCGAGGTCCGCGAAAAAGTGCGGGACTACCTGAACGCCGGCACGCAATTGGTCTGGTTGATTTATCCGAATACACGCGAAGTCGTCGTGCATACGCCGGATGGACGTTCGCAGGTATATGACGAACATGACACGCTGGAATTCCCCGCGGTGATGCCAGGGTTTCGGATTTCTCTGACTGAAGTTTTGTAGGCATCAGCCAATAAAACTCACGATGCAAGGTTGCTGAAAGTTCAACTCTTGAACCGAGAGAATTTCCGCGATTCGGCCTTTGACCCAAGAATCCCATTCGTCGGCGTCGGGAACAATATTAAGCTTTTGCCAATTCCCATTTTTTTGCCCGGTTAGCAAGTTCCTCTGCGTATTTGGGCCAATCATGCAGAGTCGCCGGATCGAAATCCGCTCCGTTCGGCCAAACAAGCGTAGGCACTTCGGGATCAATGCGGACTTGATTGAACAGTTCAATGTCGCGTAAAGGTCCGAAGAGTTTCCCACGAAATACCGGCTCGAAATTGATGTCTTGTTCCGTGTGGTCATCGAACTGCACGCGAAGTTGATATGGCCCAATAATCTTGAACCCGAGCACGCGAAAAATGGGATGCTTGGTCATTTAGACGACTCCCGTAGCTTTTCTTGCAACACTTGCAGCAAGACCGCAGCAGCTTTGTAATCCTGATCACGTATTGTAATCGAGTATGGTTCACCTGCTTTGATCAATTCACACAACTGCCGTTCTTGATCATGCAAGCTTTCATTTGCCATCAATAACTCCGTTGAGTTTCGCTTTTGACGATCAGTGAAAATCAGTTTTGATCCGTGTCATCAGTGGCCAAAGCATTTCCTACTCACCCCGCCCGGCAAATAAAGCACTTCAAGTATTCCGTTTCCAAACACGTCGCACTCACCGGGTGATCCGGCGCGGCGCCGCGTTGTTCGAGGATTTGCAGGTCGCGGCCGGTGCGTTGCGCGACGCCGGCGAGCATGTCGAGGAAGTCTTCGCGCTGGACGTGGCCCGAGCAACTGCAGGTGACAAGGATACCGCCCGGTTCGAGTAGGTCCACCGCCGCGCGGTTCAACCGGTGATACGCCATGAGCGCGTCATCGACTTTGTCCCGCTTATTGGCGAACTTCGGCGGGTCGAGGATAATCATGCCGAAACGCTGGCCCTCGGCGATCAGGCGATCGAGTGTGCCGAACGCGTCGCCAACTTCGAACTTCGCATTGGTGATATTGTTGAGTCGCGCGTTTTCTGTCGCTAGCGTCACGGCCCGCGCGCTGCTGTCGATGCCGAGGACTTCGGTCGCGTTCTGCGCGGCGTTGAGGCTGAACCCGCCGGCGTAGCAGCAGATATCGAGCACGCGCTTGCCAAAAGCATAGCGGGCGACCGCTGCGCGGTTGTCTCGTTGGTCGAGATAGTAGCCGGTTTTTTGGCCTTCGCGGAGATCGACCCCGAACTTGAGTTGGTTCTCGGTGATGAAGATCGGCCCATTGGGCAATTCACCCCAGATTAGGCCTTCGTCGAGCTTGATCCCTTCGAGTGGTCCGATGCCCCGTTCCTGTTTGAGCACGATGCCGCGCGGACGAAGTTGCTCGACCAAGATCGGCACGATCTCGTCTAGCCGCTGCGCCATGGCGAGCGAGTTGACCTGCAGCGACAAATAATCGGCGTAGCGATCGACGATCAGCCCGCTGAGTTGATCCGATTCGCTAAAGACGATCCGCGCACCATCGCTTGGTTCGAGCATGCCGAGCATGCGGCGCAGTTCGATCGCCGCGGTCAGGCGCTTTTCCAGCCACTCGCGCGTGAGGCCCTCACCAGCGTCCCAGGTATACAACCGGACGCGGATCCGGCTTTGGCTATTGAAAATCCCGCGGGCAATGAATTTTTTCTTTTCGTTCAGCAGTTCAACGACATCGCCATCGGCCGGATTGCCGACGACTCGCTCGACAGCCGATTCGAGAACCCACGGATGGCGGCCGTAGAAGGGGCGGGACTTCTTGGGTTTCAAGATGACCTGCGCGCGGCCGAAACCGGGGGCGAATTCCGCGGGTGAAGATGCAGCGTCAGATTCTGTCGGTGGAGTGTGGCTCATTCCTTGATTATAGATGCCGCGCTGCACTTCTCGAAGGCGCAAAATCGACTTCCAAAACGCTCCGCTGCGCGTCGCCACTAAACGGGCAGCTCTGCATTCCTTCTAACTCCTCCCTTCTACATTCTTCCCCACAAACGACGAACACCCCGCCGTACTTTGGAATCCGCGCGTGTTCAGGAGCACGCGGAATCCAACTCCGGCGGGGTGGCATATGCAATCCAATTGGCCGACGTGTGGCAGCCGCTCGCATCGCTATCGTTCGTCGAAAAGCCTAGCCGCTTTTCGTGAGTCGTTTCTTAGCCTGGGCCAGGGATCGCCCCGCCCGCATTCGACCCGCGGTAGCCGCCATCAAGCACGGGCGCTCCACTCGGGATGCTTTCAGTCACAATTGTTCCGGGTGGCAGACCCGGCGCACTGCTATTCATCGAAACCGGCATTGCGGGGGCCGCGTCGCTGCCGCAATTGCAGCCGCAAGCAGACGTCGAAACGGGCATCATTGCCGAGCGACCAGGGCTGTCACACCCGCAGCCGCCAGCTTGGCCGATGCCGCCGTCGAGAACTGGTCCAGCGCCGCAGGCGTCGCAGTCGCGCTTGCCGAACCGGAAATGAGACTTGTGGAACATTCCGAGACCGAACATCCGGTCATCGTCACACGGATCGCGGTCGCCGCAACTCGAACAACCCGTCAGGCTGCTCAAGATAACCGCTAAGGCCGCTACAGAGAGTAGCATCTTCATGATCGGACACTCCATTCCAACAAAGAGGCAGGATCATCCCAGGGCGGGATGGTTTCAGGCGGGACAGCGCGGGCGAATTCGTTTTTGTCGAGACTCGCCCCTACTGGGGTTGCGAAACTCTACATCACAGCAAGTGATGTGCAACCGCCTCATGAAAAATTTTTGCAACCAACGTTGCTTTTTGGCAACACGCGCGGAATTCTCGTGCTAAAGTTTTCCAGTGACGTCGAGTTGCATGGCTGCGACTGAATGTAAGGGCTCAACAGTGGACCATGGCAGCATTCGCGGAAGGATCCGAATGCCGCCGAATTCTCGCACGATTACCGCCATGTTTTTTTTGAACAAACTATCCGCCGACCAAGCACATCGCGGGATCACTCGACTCGGCCGAATCATCGCGCTGGCGGGGATGACGTGGTGTTGTTTGCACGGAGCAACTGCCGCCAAGGATCACAGCGGCGGAAAAACCCCGGTAAAAAAATCAGCCAACACCGTCAAGAAAACGAATGCTAGGGCGACTCTCATCGCACAACCGACAAAATCGTGCGCTCCCATCGACGCGTGGCTCATTAGCACGCGCCACTTGGGTTGCACACATGGCGGCTTTCCCGTGACTGGGCCGGCACTACGCTACTGGCAGCGTGTTGATAATCAAGGACCTTGGCAGCCGCGCACATTTGAAGACTTTATCGCCGCGTCTCAAGAGATTCGCACCACCTGGATCATGATCCACGGGAACAGAATGACGTCTCAAGATGCCGTGAATTATGGCTCGCAAGTGACGCGATCGCTCCTTCCCGGTCACCGCGCCGAATTGCCGTTACGCACGATTACCTGGTCTTGGCCCAGCGATCGCGTTCATGGTTTGATTGAAGATGTGCGTTCCAAAGCAGCGCGCACCCCGAGTGAAAGTTTTTACCTCGGTTGGCTCGTCAACCAAATGCCCGCGCCGACGCCGGTCTGTTTTATCGGACATAGTTTCGGAGCACGAATCGGCACCGGAACAATGCACCTACTTGCCGGCGGGGCGTTGCATGGATACGGACTCGCGGGAATTGATCCGACACGGCATCTGTCGCGCGGAATCTTTACGGCTGCGGCGATTCATAATAATTGGCTGCTGCCGGGTGCGCCGCATGGCCGGGCACTGGATCAGGCCGAGTCGATCCTGTTTGTCAACAATTCTTGCGACCCTGCCCTGAAGCGCTATCGTTTTATCGATCGCAGCCGGCCCGAGGCGATCGGGTATTGCGGGGCGATGATCGATGCGGGCCGGCGATATAAGGTCAAACAAATCGACGCTTGCAATAGTGTAGGTAAGACGCACGATGCGAGCATCATTATGCGGGCCGGTTCGCTACTGTCGAGCATGCGGAGATTCTTGCCGATCAATTGGGGTCAACCGCTGCCAATATCACTCGGCACAAATTCTTCGAACTTGCCCCGCCGCCAAGCCGATCAAGCGGCGTTTGCAGCGGCCCAAGCGGCCGCTGCGCTCCATAATCGCAACGCAAGAACGGCGAGCTTATTAGCGGTCGAAGAGTAGGAGCCTCAACCGAAGTTGAGGGGACTCTTGAAGATTTCGCCGCAAGCGATCATCTTGGGACGCATACTCCCGCGACAAAAGCCGGGACAATCATTTTCGTTCCTGTTATTGTCAACACGCATGAGTTCTTGGCTTAACGAAATTTGGTATCGGATTATCCAGCGTTTTGTCCAAATTTTGGGCGTGGCGTATTTTAGCATGCGCTCGCGCGGCCAGGACAAAGTCCCGTTGACCGGCCCCTTGATTGTCGTGGCGAACCACCAAAGCAACGGCGATCCGCCGCTGATTGGCTGCATTCCCGAACGCCGCTTCTGCTATTTGGCGAAAAAGACGCTGTTCAATTTCCCGCCGCTGCGCTGGCTGATCAATTCGCTCCACGCAATCCCCATCGACCGCGAAGGGATGGGGCTCGAGGGATTCAAGCAAACGCTCAAGCGTCTCAAGCACGATGAAGCCGTGCTGATCTTCCCGGAGGGCCAACGGTGTTGGGATGGCGAAATGGTAGCGTTGATGCCGGGCTTCCTGGGACTTGTCCGTCGTACCAAGGCCGTGCTTCAGCCAGTCGGAATCGCAGGCATGTATGAATCGTGGCCACGCGGCACGCCGGTGCCAAAACCGGGCCGCGTCTTCATCGAGTATGGAGAGGTGATCCCCCGCGATGTCATCGATCGTCTCAATGACGAAGAATTGCTGGAGCTGGTCGATCGCAAGATCAAAGAGTGCTTTGCGGTGGCGAAGAGGCTGCGGGGGTAGGTTCAAACTGAAGAAATACGCGCTAACAATTGGACTGGAGTTAGCACGGAGATCATCGGAAACTGCTGAACGAAATCTCGCCCCAGCGGTTCATTGGTATTCATCAATCGTAGTAAATCTTTGTCGCGCGTTGTTATCACTGTAGCGCTGGTCGCAATTGCCAAATCGATGTAGATATTGTCTTTGGGATCGTCTGGATGTTGATAAACAGGTGCCACATTCGGAATGAAGTCCGAGATGCCAAGAATCTCTTGCAGGAAAGCATTTACCCGTTCATCGGTTAGCGATAATTTTTGCTGTAAAACCGGTCGATTTGCCACCTCAGTGAATTCACTAAGAATTTCTGAACTAATAAATAACCGAATAACGCCGTTTGATGCTTGTTGAAAACATTCGCCAGCGGGACCTGCGGGGTTTGCCATCGCTTGCAGAAAAATATTGCAATCAAAAACTACTCGTTCAATGATTTTAGTTGTTTCCACGAGAGTCACCCCGCATCGCATGCTTCTCGTGTTCTAATAATTCGGCTAACTCGTCGTCCGTCATGCCAGACGCAGTAAAAGCATCTCGAACAGGTTGAAGAATCTTATTCAAAGTTTCTCTCGAAGATTTCTGGGAATTTCCTTGGCCCGCGACATAGACATACAACTGTTGTCCAACCTGCAAGCTGGCAGGTTCGTCGAGGATGATCGACTGACCATCGTAATGAGCTTTAATGGGTAACATTCGCTTGCTTTTTGAAAAGAATTGATTCACATGTAGTTACTGCAATTTCAGTTTACTTCATCCTCATCCCCCGCTGCCGACGTATCCGCCGGCGCTCCTGCCTCTAGCCCTTCATCCCAGCCTTCGTCCATTTCGATCATGTCGCGCAGTTCCGGTTGTTCCATTTCCGCGGCGCTGTACTTCTGTTCTTCGCGTTTACGCAGGTAAAGCTTGATCGGAACCTCGCCGAACGGCAGATTGTCGCGGAACACGCCTAGCAAGTACCGCTTGTACGTCGGTTGGATGACCGCCGGGTCGTTGCAAAACAGCACGATCGTCGGCGGCTGGCTGTCAACTTGCGTCGCGTAATAAATCTTGAGCCGCTTGTTGCTCACCAATGACGGCGGATTCTGCGTCAAAGCGAGCTTGATCACACGGTTCAATTCGCCCGTCGTCACGCGGGCTTGAGCCTGTTTGAAGAGCATTTGCGCGTGATTGATCAGGGCTTTGACGTTTTTGCCCGTTTGGGCTGTGATGAATGCGATGGGAACATGGTGCATCGTGCGAAATGTATCGCGGATGTACTTGACCCACTTTTCGGTCGGCATGTCGCCATTCAACAAGTCCCACTTGTTCACGACAAAGACGCATGGCCTGTACTCACGCTGAATGTAATCGCAAAGCTGCTTATCGACTTTACTGATGGGCTGGATCGGGTCGAAGAACAAGAGCACCACATCCGCGCGGCGGATGCTGCGTTCGGCGCGGTGCTTGCCGTAAAAATCGATGTCAGTCGTGATACTCTTATTGCGGCGCAGCCCCGGCGTATCGATCGCGACGAATGTCTTGCCGTCGAGCTCAAACCGGACGTCGATACTGTCGCGGGTCGTGCCGGGAATCTCGCTGACGATCACTCGCTCGGCTTGTGCGAGCGTGTTGATGAAGGTGCTCTTGCCGACATTACGGCGGCCGACGATTGCTAACTTGAGGTCCACATCTTTGGGCGGCGCGTCATCATCCGCCGGCGGCGGCATGCGGCTCATGATCATTTCGACCAATTGCTCGCGGTTGCGGTTCTGTTGCGTGCTGACACAGATCAGCTTGCCGCGGCCGAGTTTGTAAAATTCGTCGGAATTCGAGTCGAGCGTCTGGTCGTCAGCTTTGTTCGCCACACAAATAACGGGCACTTCGAGATAGCGCAAACGCTTGGCAATCTCTTGATCCGCCGGCGTGAGTCCATCGCGGACGTCGACAACAAACAGAATCACGGCCGCCTGTTCGAGCGCCGCGGTAATTTGTTCCTCGACGTCTTCGGTCAGGTTATCGGGATCTTCGAACCCCATCCCGCCGGTATCGACCAGATCGAAGTATCGATCATCGACATTCATCAGGTAGGTCAGCCGGTCGCGCGTCACTCCAGCGCGGCTGTCGGTGATCGCCAGCCGCTTGCGGGCGAGCCAATTAAACAGACTCGATTTGCCGACATTCGGCCGGCCTACGATAACTACTTGGGGAACACCCATACGAACAATCTGCGCGTTTACGCGCGGTAAACTCCCTCGTTCAAAGCCAATTCATTTTACTTAGACGATGAACATGAGGAAAGTGTTCAGCAACAAGATGGTGCGGATCGACCTTGCGCATTGAAACGTCTATGATGTAGTATTTGACCCTGAATACTCGACAGAAAGTCATGCCCGCGAATCCAGCCCATCCCGATGCCGCCAATGCAGACAGAGTAGAACTGCAGCGCACACTCGCGTTGTGGCTCGAGACCTGGCTAGGGGCGGGAATTGGCGACTTGCCGCCGAGCAACCCGGATGAAGCCGATCGAATGGCGGCTGAGCTAAAATCTGCGGCCGCAAGGCTCGCGGTTCCCATCGCTGCAAATAAGGCGAACCCATCAGGATCATTGGCACGGCCAACGGCCTACACTACGCCAAGCCCCGCGGCACCAGCTGCCCCGAAGCCCGCCGCTCCGCTCCTGCCATCACGAGTGCCAGCACCAGCGCCTCGTTCCGAACCCGCGGAACCGTCGATGCCGCGGGCCAAGAATCCTGAGCCAGTGCCCGCCTTGTTCGCCAAGGAATCGCCGGCGGCGTTGCCGGTCCTGACCGCGCAACCGCCTCTGCCAAACGACCAGCGCTGGCCGGCTCTCGAAATCATCCGCCACGAAGTCGCTGGCTGCATTCGCTGCCCGCAGTTGGCTTCGACACGCACGCAAACGGTTTTCGGAACGGGGGACGCCAATGCGCGGATCTGTTTCGTCGGCGAAGCTCCTGGTGCGGACGAAGATGCCCAGGGCGTGCCGTTTATCGGCCGAGCGGGTCAATTGCTGACCAAGATCATCGAGGCGTGCAATCTTACGCGAGATTCAGTCTTCATTGCCAATGTCCTCAAATGCCGCCCGCCGAACAACCGCACGCCCGAGCCGCCCGAGGTTTCCAATTGCCGCGGGTTTCTTGATCGACAACTCGAGATCATCCGGCCCGAGGTGATTGTCTGTCTCGGTTCGGTCGCGGCCAAATGCTTGCTCAACACCGAAGTGTCGATCGGCAAGCTACGCGGCAAGTGGCACGACTACCGGGGTTTACAGGTTTACTGCACCTATCACCCGGCGTACTTGCTGAGAAATCCCAACGCCAAACGCGATGTCTGGGAAGATATGAAGGTGGTGATGCAGCGCTTGGGCGTCAATTTGTAGGCCCGGCTGTGCCGGGCGCAGAGCAGATCATCTAACACCAAGACCTGCCGCATGAAAAATGAGCGAACGAAGCGATTCGGGATGCAAGAACTTTTACATTTGTCGGTATCTGCAATATGTGCGGCACAGCCGCACCTACCGCTGATAAACGCCGCTCACGGTTTGCTTAGGAACCTGCACGGGAATTGGCTGGAGATCGCAGGTGACCTTCACGAGTTCGCCTTCGCACATTAACTCATAGCGTTTCGGATGCAGCCCGGTCGAATTCGCTTGCGGTTTCGGCTTGTATTCTTCCATGACACGATGAACGGCTGGGTTGATTTGCTGCTTGCCGTCGGCTTGCTTCGGGCCGGCGACAAAATCGAAGCTGCCAACACAGACGATGCTCTCGTGTTCGTCGTGAAATTCGTACGCTTCAACCTTTTGGCTGCGTAAATAGGCGGCCAGGGCATGGGCTTTAATGCCTGCCTCGTGCAACTTGCCATCCATCCGCAGCTTCTTCTTTTCATCACTGAGCTTTCTGATCGCCTTTTGATCGATGTAGGTTGCCCCCGAGAACGTCGCGATTTTGACCGTGTAGTTTCCTGGGCAAGTCAACAGCGAATGGTCGGCTTGACTGTTCATCTCGACGACGACTTTGCTGAGCTTTGCGTTCTGGAAATAATCCTTGGGCAAGAGCGGGTTCGTGCAGAGAAATGCACCAGCGAGAGGCCCGCGTTTGACGTTGTATTTTGCTTTGATCGCTTCATCGCGAGCTCGGCGGAAGTTCTCGAGCATGACTAGGCCATCGCTGCCAGCATCTTCGGAGCCAAGTTTCGTTTGCGGCACGAATGCTTTGATTTGCTTCAACGCCTTGGCGGCGTTCTCATCTTCGAACGAACCAAAATCGCCGACGAGCACCGCGACTTCGCGAATCTTGTCACCATGCACATACTTCCAGCGATCCGGTTGGCCGTCGCGGCTGTAATGGTTCCCTTCCCATGACTTGGAATAGTCCGAGATTTTCTCATGGGTGTAGGCGAGCAACTGTTGCGACTTGCGCAATTCGAGCACCAACGCCTGGGCTTGTTGCAGCGCGTCTTTGCCGCGGCAAACGGTAACCATGACCATCCAGGGGCCGTTGGTTTGGCTGACGGTGTAGGACTTCTTGGGGTCGGCTTCGACCTTTTTGAACAGGGAGGCAAGCGGATTGGCCGCCTGGGCAGGAAAAGCAATCCAAGCCGCCGTCGCCGCGAGCAGCAAAAGACTTAACGAGATACCAAGGTTTTTGCGTGTCATCGTTCAATCCCTCGGGGCATTGCCCACCTATGGTTCAGGCGCGACAGACAGCGTGTCGGTCGCGGCGCGGCGAGAAAATACCGCAAGGCTGCGGATTGCTACAAGAGCAAGTGCGGGGGATCTTGAGAAAAAAGAGTCTGGCTGGCGATTTTTTTCAAGCAATATTGTGCTAGCAAACTGCAGCAAGCGTCCTCGTTGACACAGACTGCAGGACTACTCGATCTCGGCGAAGATCTCTTTCAAATCGAGTTCAAAGCCAGCAACGCAGCCGGTTCCCAGCACACTGGCTGGCTGGTCGAGCAGACGAGCAGACTGTCCTTGCTCGTAGAGGTGGACTTGGCGGAGCAACGGATCGACAAGCCAGCCGAGCTGCGCGCCGTTGGCCAGATACTCGTCCATTTTTTTCTTGAGCACGACAAGTCGGTCGGTTTTGCTGCGCAATTCGATGACGAAATCCGGACATAGCGGGGCAATTGCTTCTTTCTCTTTTTTGCTCAGGGCTTGCCAGCGCGTTTTTTCTACCCAGCTTGCATCTGGCGAACGAATCGAACCGCGCGGTAATCCAAACAATGTCGAAGAATCGAAGACTAACCCTCGCTGATGCTGCTTGTTCCAATTCGCGAGTTGACAAGAAATCTCACCGTTATGCCAACCCGTGATACTGCCCGTCGGAGCCATAATTAAAACCTCGCCTTGGGCAGATAGTTCCATTCGCAAAAGAGAATTTTGTTGAGCCAGTAAGAGAAACTGCTCGTGATCGAGCGCCAACAGCGGCCGCAGCATGATACGCGTCGGCTCGATTCCGTCGCTTTCAATCGCTGGGATAGGCTCAGTGACAGTTGCCATAGCGAGATTCCTTGTCGGCAGTGAATTCGTAATGTTAAGTATTCGCGGAATCGTAACCGTTGTAAAGAATTTCTCGGAGAATGCAGGAAACGCATGACTCTTCGAGCTACGCGGGCTCGCCCAGCAACCGCTCGCCGGTGCTGCCAGTAATCCGGCAATCGACGAATTGCTTGCGCAGCGCCGTCGTCCCGCGGAACTCGACTGGGGCGTAGCGGCACGAAGTCCCCACCATATTGTCAGGCGCAGTCGGGTTGGGATTCTCAGCGAGGACACGCAAGCGTCGCCCGATGAGTGTCCGGTAATACGCCGCGCGAAGTTCGTCGCCAACGCGAGTCAATTCGGCACAGCGTTCTTGGCGGACGGATGCCGGAACTTGATTTTCATATTTCGCGGCGTCGGTGCCGCGGCGGGTGCTGTAGGGAAAGACATGAATCTTGGAGAAACCGACTTTACGCGAGACGGCGAGCGTTTCCTCGAAATCCGCATCCGTTTCGCCAGGAAAGCCAACGATAATATCGGTCGTGAGCGCCGGGTTGTCGAGCGATTCCTGGACGAGCCGGCAACGGTCGATGAACCGCTGCGGACCCCAGCGGCGGCGCATACTGCGTAGAATCTTTTCCGAGCCGCTCTGCAGGCAGACATGAAAATGGGGCGCGATTCGCTCGGGGTTCGCTGCGCAGACCGCGACCAGTTCGCGCGTGATTTCGGTACACTCGATGCTGCTCAACCGCACGCGCAAGTCCAGCGGCAGTTCCATCAGCCGTTCCAACAGCCGCGACAACCGCAACCATTCGCTCTTGGGCTTGCCTTGATTCTGCTCGACGCCGTAATGGCCGAGATGGATGCCCGTCAGGACAAACTCGCGGTATCCATTGGCGTGCAACTGCGTGACTTCTTCGACGATGTCTGCCGGCGAGCGACTGCTGACGTTGGGGCGAACGGTCGGAATGATGCAGAAGCTGCAATTCAGTAGGCAGCCGTCTTGGACTTTGATGTACGCTCGCTGGTGATTCGCGAATGTGCTTAAACCCGTCGGCGGTTCGATCACGCCCCAGCGGCCGAGCAAGTCCGGCAGCTCGCGCTTATCGGTCACGACTTCAACAACATTGGGCAACGCGCGAACCTCTTCCGGAGCGCGCGTCGCGTAACAGCCCATCACGACAATCCGCGTATCGGGATTCCGCTTGGCCAGTTGGCGAATCGTCTGGCGGCTCTTGGCGTCGCCCTCGTGAGTGACGGTACAGGTGTTGACGACGCAAACCTGTGCCGTTTCATCGTCGAGTGCATCGCGATACCCGGCCGCGACGAGGCCCTGGCGCACGTATTCGGTTTCGTACTGATTGACTTTGCAACCGAGCGTCACGGTGCGCAGCGCGGGAGCATCCATCAGCGGTAATAGAGATTCAGGCATTAATCAGCTAGAAATTAATATGCTTCAAGTGTTTAGCGGCGACTCGAAGAGGAGCGTTGAGAAATACTGTCGTCACTCCGGCAGCGGTTCAATCGTACACGACATCGAACCCGCACAGTTGGCAATGGCTTCATCCTTACCAAAGGCATGGACCTGGTCCCGCTTCAGTTCCGCGTGTTCGCGCGTCGTGGTGAGGACAACAACCTTGCCATTGGTGTCGACGGCCTTCGCGAATTCAAACCCTTTTTCCACCGGGATGGCAAAGAGTTGCTTGAGCATCGCAATCACATATTCGTATGTGTGATCGTCGTCGTTCCAGAGAATGACCTGATAGCGGGGCTGGCGCTTTGGTTTTTTATCGGCGTCGGCGGGCGTCGCTTTGCGCGTCGTTTCGACGACCGGTTCATCGAGAACCGTTTCTTCGAGGGTCGCGGCGGCGGATTGTTGATCAGGCATCGGACGAATCCAAATCGACGGAAGGAATAGCTGCCCCAAAAATCGTGCGGTTGCCCCCACCCTACGGCAAAGGCCAACCAATTGCTATTATAGGACACGTCGAAACCGCGGGGGAAGTCATTCGCCCGCGTTTCGCCGAAATCACGAAAATTCCATTCTCCTCGCTGACGCACGATATGCCCAACTCGTTCGCCCAAATCGATCAATTTCTGACGGACAACGGCCCGCGGTTCGAGGACGAACTTTGCGAGCTGCTCCGCATTCCGAGCGTTAGCGCCGACAGCAAACACAACGCCGATACAGCCCGCGCGGCGGATTGGATCGAGCAGCACCTGGTGAATCTGGGTCTCGACGTGGTGCAGTACGAAACGGCCGGGCATCCGATCATTGTCGCGCGCTCGCCCGTCCAAGCCGGCGTCCCGACGGTCTTGGTTTACGGTCACTACGATGTTCAGCCGCCCGATCCGTTGAACGAATGGGAAACGCCGCCGTTCGAACCGACGAAGCGCAACGGCAATGTGTACGCCCGCGGCGCGACGGACGACAAGGGCCAGGTCTTTACGCACATCAAGAGCGCCGAAGCGTGGCTCAAGACCGTCGGGCAATTGCCGGTGAACTTGGTCTACTTGATCGAAGGCGAAGAAGAAGTCGGCAGCGCCAACCTGGAGCCGTTCCTCAAAGAGCACGCCGATGAGCTCAAGTGTGATGTCATCGTTGTCAGCGACAGCAGCCAGTTCGGGCCGAACCTGCCGGCGATCACGTACGGCATTCGCGGTCTGGCGTACTACGAATTGCGGCTGCAAGGCCCGAAGCAAGACCTCCACTCCGGGACGTTCGGCGGCGCAGTGACGAATCCGGCGAATGCGCTGTGCGGGATCTTGAATGCTCTCCGCGATGCCGATGGCCGCGTGACGATTCCGGGCTTCTACGACGATGTCACGCCGCTGACCGAAGAAGAGAGGAAAAAATTCCGCGCGTTGCCATTCACCGATCAAAAGTTTTTCGCGCAACTGCAAGTCGTTGGCCGCGCCGCTTCGGCGGGGAATATTGACTTTGCCGTCGGCGAGGCTGGGTACTCGACGCTCGAACGCCGCTGGGCGCGGCCGACGTTCGATATTCATGGACTGACGAGCGGCTATCAAGGACCCGGCGCGAAAACCGTGCTACCCGCCAAAGCGAGCGCCAAGTTCAGCTTCCGCCTCGTGCCGAATCAAGATCCGGCGCGGGTCACAACGGCGCTGCGCGAGCGAATCGCGCAGTTGATCCCGCCGGGGATCAAATGGGACCTCGAAGATTTTCACGGCGGGACGGCGTACGTCGTGCCGCTCGGAAGTGCGGCGTTGCAAGCAGCCGAGCGCGCGATCGAGCACGGCTTCGGCGTGAAACCGGTGTACATTCGCGAAGGGGGCTCGATCCCGATCGTCTCGACCTTTCGGAAAATCCTGGGGGTCGATACGCTGTTGTTGGGCTGGGGGTTAGACGACGACAACACGCACAGCCCCAACGAGAAATTCAACCTCGCCGATTTCCACCGCGGCATCAAATCGAGCGCGGCGCTGTGGGCCGAACTAGCGAAATTGAAATAAACGCGAGACACAATTTCTCATTGACGAAACACATTTCAACATCCGTTTAGCCACGACGCGCAGCGGAGTTTTACCTAGGAAATACTGATGTTAGATCCGAGATACGTTCTGGAACATGCCGACGAAGTTGCGGAAAATTGCCGCCGCCGGAATAGCCCTGCCGACGTCGCACAATTCGTAAAGCTCGAACAAGAGCGACGCGCGATCAAGGTCCAGATCGAAGAGCTCAATAAAGAGGTCAACGGCCTGAGCAAGATCATGGCCACGGTCAAAGACCCAGCCGAACGCGAAAAGCGCAAAGAAGAAGGCCGGCAAATCCGTGAAAAGATCACCGCATCGACTGCGCAGATGAACGAACTCGCCGCGCAGACGGATGCCATCCTGCGTACGATTCCGAACCTCTCGCATCCCGCCGCCCCCGTCGGCGTCGATGACCAGGCGAACCTTGAACTCAAGCACGGCAAGCATCAGCCCAAGAAGTTCGACTTCACGCCGTTGGACCATGTGCAGTTGGGCGAGAACCTGGGTCTTATCGACTTCGCCGCAGGAGCCAAGGTCGCCGGCGCAGGGTTTTATTACCTGAAGGGCGATTGCGTCCTGCTCGAACTGGCACTGCAGCATTACGCGGTGAGTCTGCTCGCGAAAGCCGGTTACACACCGGTCATCACGCCGGACTTGGCACGCGATGAGATCCTGCATGGCACAGGTTTCATCCCGCGCGGACCCGAGACGCAGATTTATAGCATTACCGGGACCGATTTGAATCTCGTCGCGACGGCCGAAATCACGCTCGGCGGGATGCACGCGGGCGACATCATCGACGAAGAAAAACTGCCGATCAAGCTCTGCGGCATTAGCCACTGCTATCGTACCGAAGCCGGTGCCGGCGGACGACACTCGCGTGGGCTGTACCGCGTGCATCAATTCACCAAGGTCGAGATGTTCGCCTATACCACGCCGGAACAAAGCGAGGGTGTGCATCAAGAACTGCTCGAACTCGAATGCCAGATCTTCGACGGACTCGGCATTCCGTTTCGCGTCGTCGATACGGCAACAGGCGATCTCGGTGGGCCGGCGTATCGCAAGTACGACCTCGAAGCCTGGATGCCGGGACGCGGCAATGGCGGCGAATACGGCGAAGTCACCAGCACGAGCAACTGCACCGATTATCAATCGCGCCGACTGGATATTCGTTATCGCAAGCGCGGCGAAAAGGGAACGCAGTTCGTCCACACGCTCAACGGCACCGCCGTCGCGATCAGCCGCGGTTTGATCGCCGTACTCGAAAACTACCAGAATGCCGACGGCAGTATTACCGTGCCCGAAGTGCTGCGAGCCTGGGTCGGCAAGGATCGGATCGGATAGTTTCGTACTAGACGTTAGCGAACAATGCCAGGATTTAGCAGGCTTCTCAAGGTTTTTTTCGCCAGGAGGACGGAGTAGTCAGACATTCCTGCCTTACTCGCTTAGCCTGAGCGTCCACGCCCGGCGTGTCAGACAAGAATGTCTGACGTACGGATTCACCGATTCTCCGGCCGATCGGCTGGATCGACGTTAGGACTAATCGGTTCGTAACCCGGCGGGGTGTTCGAGGCCGTGGCGACGGTCCCGAGCACCGGCAACTTGCCGAGCGGATCGATCGGAACGGCCGAGGTCGTTTCGCTTTGGCTTTTGTCGCGATTGAAGCGATGATCGCGCAGCCGCCAATAAACCTCGCCCCATTCTGCGCCGAAGAGCATCACGTTCCACGCATAGAAAAACCACAACATGATCGCGATGAATGAACCAACGACGCCGTAGGGCGTGTAGCCTCCGCGCAGCAAGTACCACGTCAGCACGATGCGCCCCAGTTCCCAGAGCAAACTGGCGATCACGCTCCCGCGAATACAGGCTGCCCAGCCAATCCGCCGCGGGCAGAACAACCGGTACAGGAACAAGAACAAGAGCATATTCAGCGTCACGCCCGCGCCGAATTGCAGCATTCTCAGCGTCCAAGTTCCGATCGGAAAATCTTGAATCCACTGGGGCATGATTTCCCAAGCCCTGTTAACAAGTTGGATCTCTTCGATGTTGTCCAGAAACGTCGCGGTGCCTGAAAGCAAGAACGAACTAAGGAATGTCAGCACGATAAATGTGCCGAGACCGATGACAACCACAAACGCCTTTAATCGGCCCAGAAGCAAGCGTTGAATCAACGGCCAAATCCCGGACTTCGGTTGCGGCAGGTATTCCTTCCAGATCCGTGCAAAGGCCGACTCCATCTGCGCGAAGATGCCGACCGCGCCCAGCAGCAACATGAGAAAGCCCGTGGGTCCGCCGACCGACGCTTTGTTCTCGAGTTGAGAACTGATCGTCACGAGAACATCGTTAAGCTGTTTTGCCGCGACATCGCCGACGCTTTTCTGCACCGTTTCCGACATGAGCTTGGCAATGTTTTCTTCTTTTGCGAAATCGGTGGCGGAGAGAAACCAGCCAACGCCCGAGAGGAGCACGAGCAAAAGCGGAAAGAAGCTGAACGCCGTATAAAACGAGAGCGCGGCGGCGTACTGGCCGGTGTCATCGTTTTGCCACTCGTAAATCGTTTCGCGGAATTGCGGCCAGAGTATCTGTTTGAGCCAACCCATCGTTTCAACCATTTCGCAAAAAAACGCGGGGTGGCCGGGGAAGCAGCGAAGCGAAGGACCCGGTTCGCTCGACCCTGGGTCTTCACGTTGTTCGTCCCCGGCCACCCCAAGTTAAGCGGGATCACGCGCGAGTAGTACGACAAAATGTTCCGGCGTATCCGCGAGATTGCAGAATAAACGATCTGTGCCGCGGCGGGAATGCGAGTCTTGGCCGGAATACGGCGAATAAGACCTAGAATTCTGGACCTTGGTAGCGGTTGCTAGTATCATGACGAGTTCCTGCCGCTGCACAGTTCCTGCCGCTGCTTAGTGGAGAAGCTTGCGTACCCCTCTGCCTTGCGAATTACCATCATGGCCGAATTCCATTTCGACGACAGCAAACCAGATACCAGTGACCCCAATGTGAAATGGTTCCGACTGTTGACACGTTACCACTGGTTCGTGTTGGCCGTGGCGGCGCTCGGCTGGCTGTTCGACTGCCTAGATCAGCAACTGTTCAATCTCGCGCGTAAACCCGCTATTACGGAGTTGCTCGGCGGTGCCTCAGCACAAAAAGCAGACATCGATTTCTATAGCGGGTTGTCCACGTCGGTATTTTTGATGGGCTGGGCTACCGGTGGCATCATCTTTGGCGTCATGGGCGATCGCTATGGCCGCGCCAAAACAATGATGCTGACGATTTTGATGTACTCGATCTGCACGGGGTTGAGCGCGTTGTCGACCGGAGTCTGGGATTTCATGGCGTATCGATTTCTGACGGGACTCGGCGTCGGCGGCGAGTTTGCCGTCGGTGTTGCCCTCGTCGCCGAGGTCATGCCGAATCGCGCACGGCCTTTTGCTCTCGGTTTGTTGCAAGCTCTGTCCGCGGTCGGGAATGTTTCCGCTGCGTTGATCTCCATCGGTCTTTCACAATTTGAAGAAACCGGCATCAGCGCCTGGCGTATCATGTTCATCATTGGTGCCTTGCCAGCCCTACTCTCGCTCTTCATTCGCCGTCGGCTCAAGGAACCTGAGCAATGGGTAGCACTGTCGTTGGAACATAAAGCCGGCGGCGCACAACTTGGATCGTTCAAAGAATTGTTCGGCGATCCGCGTTGGCGCAAGCGCGCCTTGGTCGGACTTGCGATGGCATCCGCCGGGGTTATCGGTCTGTGGGGGATTGCATTCTTTAGTTTCGATCTCTTCCGCAGCGTTTTCGAGGTGAAGTTCAAAGCCGAGGGGTTGAGCGGGCCAGCCTTGAGTGAAAAACTTGCCTTTTGGACTGGGATAACGTCGGTGACGCAAAACGTCGGAGGGTTCTTTGGAATTTATGCATTCAGTCGTATTACCCATTATTCTGGCCGCAAACCGGCGTTTGC
>JBGSSS010000223.1:0-3775 GCA_041736895.1 Pirellulales bacterium | reverse complement strand
AGCGGGAAATCTCCAAAATCTTCATTGAAGCGGACAGAATCGAGAAGAAATTCAAGATTCGCAGCGTTATTCCATCAGCAGCTCAAGCGAGAATGCCGCCGCTTTCTTGACGCCCTGGCTAACGCCTCGGGCTTTCAAAGCTTGTCCGCTCGGCTGCCGCATTTCCGCTTTGTAACAATTGTCCAGTTCCGACGCTTAGCAGGGTAGGACCGGACGACTGTCCGCCGCTCGAACAACACCCTTATAGGATTAGGAACCCAAGATGTCCCGAACGATTACCCTTCTGGCCCTCGCACTGATTGCCCATGTCACACTCGTCGCCGCCTTGGCTCACGCTTGCGGCCCGAACTGCGGCAAATACCAAAACAGCCAAACGAATCAACTCGGCAGATCCCCATTTCAACTCGGAAACCGGCCGAACCCTGCCAACAAAAACGCCCTGAGCGTGATTGCCGAGCCGACACAACGTCTGCAACCGGCCATGACTCAGACCATCGCAAATAAATCGCAAGGACAGTTGACGGAGCATCCGTCGGATCTGCCGACCAACGATCCTCCGGCCGTTGCTCCCAAATAAGATCAGCAAAACATCAACTCAGTGACCATGCACAAAAACGCGGCGCGCAACGCCGCGTTTTTTTGCGCAACAAGTTTTCCGGTGCGGAGGAGCAAGTTCGCTTGGTAACAATTCGCTCTGTAACACTTCGAACTCAACCGCGCTTCAAAGGTCTTGCAAGGGACAAGTTGTCCCAGCCGACTTTCTCCCTCAAACACTGGAATCATGGCCATGCGACGGACTTTAGCGATTCTTGCACTCTCGATGCTCGGCGGCGTTTTATCAGACCGCGACCTGTTCGCCGGCGGTCAAAAACATTCTGGCAATCGCAATAACAACGGCAATCACAACCACAAATCGCTCCACAATTTCAAGCCGCAGTTCAGCCTTGGCAATAAAGTACTCACCGGGAACAAAAACGGCACGGGGTTCATTGCCGATCCCATTCGTCGTCCCCTCAAAAATACTTCAGCGGGCAATACAAAACCGACGCAAGGCAATTTTATCGCCGATCCGCTGCGCCTGCCGACGGGCAATCCGACACGCGTCACGCCCATTGTGCGGGATCATACGCTGCCGAACCCGAATGCGACTGTGCCGCCGCCGCGTTCGCGCTATGATTCGATCAATGGCGGCGGGTTGGGGTTGGACCTGAATCCCTTCGACTTCCAGGCACCTCTGCAATTCCAGCAGCAAGTCGACAAGCGAACCAATCCCTACCCCGGCGGCGGCCGGAGTGGCGGGCACAAACAGCCCTGGACTCCGAATACCACGGGCCCAGCGAATCGCAGTCCCGTCAAGCCATAAGCTGGAGAACCTGGCGAAGGACGAACGAAACATCGAGTCAAGGACGAATGAAGACTCCGGCTTCATTCGTCCTTTTTTTCGTCCTTCGTCTGTTGGACCCATTCGCTATAATTCAAGCATGGGTCTTTCGTTTCTTACTCCGTGGTTGCTGGCCGGCGGGCTATTGATTGCCGCGCCGATTATTTTGCATCTCCTGATGCGCCAGCAGCCCAAGCCGTTTGTCTTTCCGGCGCTGCGGTTCGTGCAGCAGCGGGAGCAGAAGAACAAACGTTCGCTGCGGCTGCGGCATTTGCTGCTCTTGGCGGCGCGCTGTTTGGCGATCGTGCTGCTGGCATTGGCGCTCGCGCGGCCGAGTTTGCAAAGCAGTGGCATCTTCGGCGGCGACAAAGATGCGCCGGTCGCCGCGGCGCTGGTCTTCGACACCGCGCCGCGGATGGAATATCGCCAAGACAACCAAACGCGGCTCGAGTCAGCCCGCGAGATGGGGGATTGGTTGCTGACGCAACTTCCGCCGTCGAGCGAAGTCGCGGTGCTCGATACGAGCACGCTGGCCGGAGACTTTGCGCCGGACCTGGTCGTCGCCAAGCAGCGGATCGAAGCGCTCAAGACGCGCGCCGCGCAGCAACCGCTGGCCGAGCTGCTGCGCACCGCATTCGAACTCGTCAAGAACAGCAAGCTGGAACGCCGCGAGGTCTACCTCTACACCGATCTGGCTCGGGCCGCGTGGCCCGAGCGCGCCGCCGAGCAAGTTGCCGCGCTGCGCAAGAAATATGCCGACATCGAACTCTACCTGATCGATGTCGGGGCCAAAGACCCGAAGAACACATCGCTCGGCGATCTACGGCTGAACAATCAAGTCCTTTCGCGGCAGGGGAGCTTGCAGCTCGAAGTTCCGCTCGCGCGCATCGGCGGCGAAGAAACGGCCGAGGTCGCCGTTTACCTGTTCGATGACAAAGGGCAGCACAAGAAAGGCCAAGCTATTCGCCCGCTGCGCCCCGACATCACCGACACGGTGCAGTTTCTCGTCCCGCTCGGCGAACCGGGAACCTATCATGGGTTGGTGCGTTTGCTCAACGACGATGCGCTGGCCGAGGACAATGTCCGGTACTTCACGGCCGAGGTTCGGCCCGCGCGCAAGGTTCTGATCGCGGCCCCGGAGCCGGCTGAAGAATCGGCCTTCTTCCTCAAGCAAGCCCTCGATCCCGAACCGCTGCGGCGCGCTGGCCAAGCTCGGTTCGACGTCCGCGTCGTGACATTCGAAGAACTAGCCAAGGTGGAACTGAGCGAATTCACGGCGGTCTGCTTGCTCGATCCGACGGCGCTTGCGCCGGCAAGTGCCGAGAAGCTGCGCGACTATGTGAAAGCCGGCGGCGGGTTGGCGATCTGGCTCGGCCGCAACGCGACGCTCAAGGAGTTCAGCGAAGGCGCGCTGCGCGAATTGCTGCCGGGGACGCTCGACCAGGAACGGGGCGGCGAGGACAAATTTCTCGCCCCCACGGACTTACAGCATCCGGTCCTGGCCGCCTTTCGCGGCACAGAAACGAGCAACCCTTGGGTCGATTTTCCCATCATGCGGCATTGGCAGTTCGAAAAACTCGACCCGGGCGTGACGGTCATCGCGAACTACGACAACCAGCGGCCGGCCTTGCTCGAAAAGCCGCTAGGCCGGGGCAAGGTGCTTTGCCTGACGACGCCGGTTTCGGGACGCACCAATGATCCAAACCCGTGGAATATGCTCGCCACGGGTTTCAATCCATGGCCGTTTGTGATGCTCTCGAACGAGATGCTGCTGTATCTGGCGGGAACGGCCGACGAGCGTTTTAACTACGCCGCGGGCGAAGAAGTCGTCCTGCAAATCCCTGAGGCGCAGCGCGGCATGACCTTTACCCTCACCAATCCCGCCGGCGATGTGCTGAGTCCCAACGTGAATCAGGTCACGGGTCTTCTGCGCACCCAAGCGACCGAGTTTCCGGGCTCGTACAAGCTACGCGCCGGCGGGACCGAAGGGGGCGTCACGCGCGGGTTCAGTGTCAACATCCCGGCAGCGCTGTCGGAATTGACACGCTTGACGGACGAGGAACTCGACGCACGGTTCGGCAAAGGGACGTATCAACTGGCCAAGACCAAGGACGAAATCGATCGCAAAGTCAGCACCGCGCGCACCGGAACGGAGCTCTTCCCATTACTGATTTTGCTCGTGGCAGGGCTGCTCGGGGCGGAGTTTATCTTGTCGAACAAGTTCTACAAGCGCGATGATTTGGGCGAAGGCAAGGGCAAGGCCTCGCTTGCCGGTTTCAAGGAGTCGGGCTCCGAATCCAAGGCCGCCGCGAACACCGTTAGCGAACCGGAGCATTCCTACGCGGCTTGGCCGACCCGTCAACAAGCGCCGCCCCCGCCCGCTGGCCGCCGACC
>JBGSSS010000203.1:0-38233 GCA_041736895.1 Pirellulales bacterium | reverse complement strand
CGCGGATCAAGGAACTCGCCGCGAGCGGATGCGCGCGGATTCAAGATTGGCTCATCGACACGGTCGAACCCGACACGCCGTGGGAGCAACGCGAGACGTCCGATTTGGTGCGCAGCGTCCTGGCCGAGTTGAGTTCCGATTACGCGGCGCTCCTCACGACGAAGTACCTCGACGAGCGCACGACGCCGGAACTGCTGGAGCTGTTCGGCGGTTCGGCCGAAGCCTTGAAATCGAAACTCGCCCGCGCGAGGAAAGAATTTCGCAGCAAGCTTGAGTTCGGCGGAACGAAAGCCCCGTCGCTGGCCAGCGTGATTCCTCGACACAATGTTTGACACCACACGCGCAGGCGAGTTCGCCGCGCGTCCAATCGTGACTGAGAACGCAGAACATACCCTCTGACAAAAAAGGTTCCATCGATGCTCAAGAAATTCCAACAGACTGCCTTGATATTTACCGCTCTATTCCTTTTCGGACTGGGAGCAGCGTTTGGGGGGCAAGCCCTGGTCGCCCCGGTCAAGGACTTTTACGATAGCTCGGCACTCGTCGTGATCATGGATGTCAAGAAGGTGACGCAGGTCGAGGTGCCCACGGGCGATGACCAGACTTCCATCGTCTATGTCGCAGCAGCCGAGGTATTGGAGACGATCAAATCTGATCAGAATCCGACACCCGAGAATCGCAAGATCGCGCTGGTCGGTTCGACGATTCCAAGAAGTTCGGCCGTGTGGGAACCGATCGAATGCAAACGGTACTTGGCATTTCTCAATCCAGAGCAAGGGCATTACCGCTTCGGCGAGAAGTATGCGCTGCGTCCTGTTAGTGATGACGGCAAGGTGGCCTGGATTGAAAAGAACGCCAAAGGCGAATTCGAGATCCTCGCCATTGATCTCTCAGACGCCGTCAAAAGAATCCGAAGCTTACAAACCGAGGCTGCACAACCAGCGACCGGCCCCAATGCGAAATAACTCACGGGACGACCCACAACCCTGCTGCGGATTCTCGTTCCCGAACCGGTAGCACTCCTTAGTCGCGAATCGAAATCGCTCACCCTCAGCGGACTTGCGGGGGCTAACAAACACAAATGAGCACTGATCCCGATCACGATCCGAATGAAGAACGCCTGGCGCAGGTTCTGCGCTCCGTGGACACTCCGCGCGCCGAGCCTGCGCCGGAACGTCTGGCGCAGTTGCGTGCGCGTTCGTTGGAACTTTTCGCCGAATCCCAATCGGCGCTTGATGCCGCAGTGACTGCTACCCCTACTTCACCTGAACCAAACCCTGCCCCGGCCACTCCGGCGGCAAAACCACAACCGAGGCCGCGCATGTTTTCTTTCGCCTTACGCACCGCCGCCGCAGTCGCCGCGGGCATCGTGCTGCTGGTGGGCTGGTACAACTTCAAAACGACGGAGGCTAACGAGGTGCCGTTCTCCGAAGTGCTCGCGAATCTGCGCGAGGCGAAGTCGCTTGAGCTACGCGTCGAACGCGACGGCCAATCGGCGAATGTCTATGTCCGCGCGCCTGGCTTGGTCCGCTACGAAGAATCGGTCGAACGCTATCGCATCACGGCTGGCTCGCGGTTGTGGAAGGTCGATGAAACGAAGAACACTGCCGAAACGGGCGATTCGCCGTGGTATCTCGGACCGGAAAAGCAGATCGATTTGCTGGGGCTCTTGGAACTCGGCGTGAGCGATGTCGGGCCATTGCTCCGCGCGAATCCACGGCGCGTGACAACGTACGAAGAACAGCAAGCCTATGAATATCGCGTCGTATTGCCGTCGAAGCAGGGACCGCTCGAGGTCACCGCCTACGCCAATACCAAGACGCACCAACTGCTCGGGATTCAAGCCCGCAATCCTCAAGCCGCGAGGCAACCGCCGCTCGCCGAGTTGCGTCTCGTTGCGATGAATGCACCCGTGGCCGACGAGAAATTCACCGTCGCGACATCGCTCAGTGAAGACGGCCGGATCGGCGTGGTGAGTGATCTGCAAGGGATCGTCGTGCTGCGGCCGATGCTTGCACAGCGCTGGACGCCGCTTTGCCGCGAGACGATTCTCAAGCCGGGCGATTGGCTGCGCACGGAGCTGCGCGGCGCGAATGCAGTGCGCGTGAAACTGACATCGGGCACGGAGTTGATCCTTGGCCCCGGGACGCTCCTTGAATTTAGCTCGCCCACGGAAGCTCGCATTCATACTGGCGAGACGCAAGTCAAACTTCCCGAGCCGGCCAAAGATCAGAAACCCGTGGAGTTCACTCTGCTCGCACCGCGCGAAGGCAACCGCAAGTTCGCCAAGCCGGGCAAGGTCTTCGTCCGAGTCGACAAAGAAGAAAAGCTCGTCGAGGTCAAAGAGCAGCCGAAATGGCTCGCCGGGTTCGAAGGAACCGCGACCAGCGAGTCGCTCGGGTCGTTGATCGTGAATCTGCCCGATGGCCGCAACGAGCCGCTGACGATTGGCTATCATCGCGTCAACGTTGAGATTCGCGATCAAATCGCGCGGACGACAATCGAAGAATCGTTCGTCAACCACACGAACGGTCGGCTCGAAGGCGTCTTTCATTTCCCGCTGCCGCAAGATGCCTCGATCAGCGGCTTTGGCATGTGGATCGGCAACGAACTCGTCGAAGCCGATGTCGTCGAGAAGCAGCGTGCCCGCGAAATTTATGAGACAATTCTCCGCGAGCGCCGCGACCCTGGCTTGCTCGAATGGACGAGCGGCAATTTGTTCAAGGCGCGCGTCTTCCCGATCGAACCGCACTCCGAAAAGCGGGTGAAGATCACCTACACGCAAGTCCTGCCTCTGCGCGGCAACAAGTATCGCTACAACTACGGCCTGCGCAGCGATCTGCTGACGATGAAACCGTTGCGCGAGCTGGCGCTCAACGTCACGGTCAATTCGGCGCTGCCGCTCAAGGGGATTACTTGCACGACGCATCCCGCGCGGACGCAATTGACAGCCAACTCGGGCACGGTCGAGTACGCCGTGCAGGAATATTCCCCGACGCGCGACTTCGAAGTCGTCTGCGAAGTTGACAACAAGCAATCCGAGGTCGTCGTTGTCCCGCACCGCCGCGGCGACGATGGGTACTTGCTCGTGCAACTCACGCCGCCGGGAGCCGAAGGGAACTGGCAGCGCGAAGTTCTGCCCGAGGGGATGCCGCTGAATCTCGTGCTGCTCTGCGACACGTCGGGTTCGATGGACAGCGAAAAACGACGCCAGCAACAAGAGGTCGTCGCGACGATCCTGGCCGCGCTCTCGCCGCGCGATCGGTTTCAATTAGCCGTGACCGATGTGCGCACCGATTGGGCGAACGCCGAGCCGGTAGAACCAACGGCGGAGAATATCAAAGCGGCGCGCGATTATCTTGATAAGCGTATTTCGCTCGGCTGGACGAATCTCGACATCGCGTATGAAACCGTGTTTCGCACAGCGAAGCCAGGAAACACTGCAAAGCCGGGAACGCAAATCATCTACATCGGCGACGGCATCGTCACGGCCGGCGATCGCAATCCGCAATCGTTCGTCAAGCGCCTGGCGAAACTCGTGAACGATACCTTCGCAGAGGCAGAAAAGGGGTCAGACCCCTTTTCTGTAAAGCCGGCGCTGCATGCGATCACCGTTGGCAATACGAGCGACCTGACCGTGCTGCGCGGAATAGCCGCGAATGGCGGGTCGGTGCGCTCGGTCAGCGGCGAGCAAACGCCGCAACTCGTGGCGACCGAATTGCTCAACGAACTTGCGCAGCCCGGCTTGCGCGATTTGCAAGTCGAGTTCCGCGGCGTCAAAGTCGCGGCGCTCTACCCCGAACGCCTGCCGAATGTCCCCGCGGGAACGCAGCAAATCATGGTCGGGCGATACTTGCCCGAGGGTCGCCAGCAGTCGGGCGAGATCATCGTCACGGGCAAGCGCGGCAACGAAACGGTGCGCTACGCGGCCCGAATCAACTTCGCCGCTGCCGAGACGGGCAACTCGTTTATCCCGCGCTTGTGGGGCCGCGGGCACTTGGAGCATCTCCTCGCGCAAGGAACCAGCGCCGCGATCCGCGACCAGATCATCGCGCTCAGCGAAGAGTTTCACATCATCACACCGTACACGTCGCTGCTGGTGCTTGAAAGCGACGCGGATCGCGAACGCTTCGGCGTGAAGCGACGTTTCGAGATGCGCGACGGCGAGCGCTTCTTTCAAGACGGCAAGAACAACGCGCAGTTTGAATTGGCTCAGCAGCAAATGAAAAACGCGGGTCTCTGGCGGGCGAACCTCCGCCGCAGTGTGCTAAGCCAATGGGCGAACTACGGCCGCAATCCCCAACTGCCGCAGTTGCTGCAACGTAATCGAAATTCCAATTTGCTTCATCTATACGCTCATGGTCAAGAGTGGGATGAATCGAGCGGACTGAATACTTCTGCCGGATCGACGATGGTAACAGGATTCACATCTCGTGGGCCGCGAGATTTCGTTGATAACTTTTCTACGTTTGACTATGACGCAGAATTCGCCGGTCGCAAATATGACAGGCGTTCGAGGATGAGCGATGGCATAAGCAAGTTGCTTGCCGAAAAAGAAGATCTCTTGGTGGAACTCGGAGAAGTCGCCGATCACCCCGGCGAACCGAACTCGCCGTTACCTTATGAAGATTCACCCGCTGCCGCCAATAAGCCCCAAGGTGCCGCGAAGCAGAAGTTCAGAATTGAGGCTGCGGATTTCGATAGCCGCGGGGCGGTGGAAATGCCGGCACTGCAGGGCGAAGTTTTCGACGTTGAATTAGCTGCCGTGGATGGCAAGAAAAGCGGCGACTGGAACGGCTACTACGATTTTGGCGTGGATGGTCCGATGGGGGGCTTGGGTGGCGGAGGATTCGAAGGCCAATTCGGTCGTGGGCAAGTTAGTCGCTATAGCTATCGCCATGATTACACGCAGTGGTATCGCCAGTTGTTCCCCGAACTGGCCGCACCCGCCGCGAAAACCGAACCGCCTGTTAACGCAACACCGTGGCCCGCCGAAGCCGTGAAGCTTTCCAAGCAATTGCTGCGCGGCGAGTCGCTGAAAAAACTCGACGGGGGTCTGGCGATTCGCCGCACCCACGAGATGTTCGACACGCATTGGAAACGCCGCACGGCGCGGCACGAATCGCTCGCGCTCGTCAGCGCCAAGTCGTGGTTGACCAAGCCGCTCGATCCCGGGACGCCTGCGGTGATTCAGACCTGCACCGAAAAGGAACTTGCGATTTACTCTCGGGCGTTTCTGCTGGGCCAGACACGCGCGGCGGTTGCGGCCGATTTGGTGCCAAGTTTGAATCTTGAAGACTTCTCGCAGCAAGCATTGCACGAGTATTTGCATGCGTTCACCGTAAAAATCGAATCGCCGGCCGCCGATCAGAAATTGCTGGTCGCGACGAATGCCGAAGGGAATTACGTCCGCCGGTTCTTGATCGACACGAAGCGCGGTGTGCTGCTCCGCAGCGAAGATGAAAACGGGGGCAAGCTGCAAAGCCAAACCCTCTTTTCCGATTTCGTCCAACGCGGCGGCATGTGGTGGGCGCAGACGATGCGCGTCCTGGGGCCAAAGGAAGAACTCTACCGCGAGATCAAACTCGACGTCCAAGAACTGGACACCAAGAAATACGACGAACGCTTCGCCGCGGAACAAGAGAAGCGAGATCAAGTCCTGTTCATGAAACGCCCATTTACAAAACTGGCCGACGTGCGCAAGCGGATCGCCGATGGTTCGGCCGATGTTACCGATCGAATGGTGCAAATCTTGGCCTACTGCCAAACACAGCAATGGGATTTGCTCCTGGAACAACTGGCGGCGCTAGAAAAAGCAGCGGTCAACAAGCCGGGCGTGCGCTGGATTCGGACGCTCGTTCTTTCGACGATTCGCCGGAACGACGAGGCTCGGCAACGTCTGCACGACGAGGTGAAAACGCTTCTGGCGAAGCCCAGCCGCGATGATTTTCAATTGGCGCAGGCGCTCCTCGGTTTTCTCCAGCAAGTCAACGGAGCGAATGAGTACCTCGTTGAAGTCGAATCGCTCCGGCCGGTCTACGAACGGCTGCCGGCCGAGCTCGAAGCGGTGACGCAATACCAAGAAGCACTCGCGAACGCGCTCGCAAACACGGGTCGGATCGAAGAATCGCTCGAGCAGTGCCGCTTGAACCGCGTCGCGCGGCCGTGGGACATCTACGCTCAAGTCGATTATGCTCGCCGTCTGCTGAATGCGGGCCACGCGGACGCGGCCTACGCCTGGCTCGACAAACAGCTTGCCTCCGAACTGAAGCTTCGCGCCACTGATCTCGATACGCTTTACAACGGCTATGCCGAACTCTATCGCCAGCAATATCGTTGGAGCGATCTGGTGAAGCTGACCACGAAATGGATCGAGCTGAACCCGGACAACGGCACGGCCTATCAGCATCATCTGTCGGCGCTGGTGCACAACGATCAATACGACGCGGCCAACAAATTGGCCGAAGAATGGCTGCAACTGAGCTTGAAGCAGGGCAAGCTCTCGCCTGCGGACAGCGCGAAATTTTCGATGGCCGCCAATTTTGCCGGCGGCAATATTCACTATCTCAGTGTGCAACGAATGGACCCGCGCTGGGAAAAGCCGTTGGCCGATTTGATTCACATGTTACTGACACGTGCCGAGCGAACGGCGGAACTCCGGCAGTTGCTCAATCATCATTTTTTGCAAACCGACTCCGCCGATCGCCTGAATGGCGAGATGCTGGAGATCTTGATAAAGCAGGTCCCCGACTTGAGCGTTCCGCAACTCCAACTCTTCACGGAGCAGGTTCTCAATCATCGGCTGACGCTCGCCGAACCGTTCGAGGGCCGCCGCCAATTCCAAGCGTATGAGCTGCCGGCCAAGTTCTGGCAACCGCTGGTGAGCGAGTTGCGCGAACGCTGGGAAGCGGCCGAGGATCTGCCGAACAAGAACGAGAAGTTTATTCTAGGCAACCTGGTGCAGCGTCTCTATGCGATGAGTTTCGCCGAGACCGAGTATCTGCCGTTCCTGCGCGAACGCGTCAAAACCGAAAAGGGGACGCGGCTGAGCGAATATCGCTCGACGCTGTTCGACACGCTCCTCGGCGGAAAGTGGACCGCGGCACATGAAAACGAAGCTTGGGAACTCTTGTTGCAAATCAACGACCCGGATCATTCGCAATTGGAGCAGTTGACTCGAGTCGCGCTGCTGCAACGCTGGGTCGACGCAATGCTCGCCGGACGCCAGCAAGCGGCGCTGACGGCCAAACAGGACGAAGGCAAGACGCTGGAAACGACGAAGCAAGACTTGGCCAAACGGCAAAAGGAAGTTCGTGAACAAGCCCTCAAGGAACTCGCCGAGAATCTGGCGAAGAAGACTGAGGACCTGGCCAAGAAAAAATCGCCGCTCGCCGATTGGGCACGGCTCGAAACAGCGTGGCTCTGGCTGCAACTCGATCGCGAGATCGATCAAGCCGCGGAGCTGGCGTGGAAAATCCTTGATACGCCCGACGTGAAAATGCCGGAGCAGCCTACTCTGCAAGAAGTTATGCAACTCCGCGAACAAGCCATGCTCAAACAGCGCGCCTTGGTCATGGTGCTGCGTCTGGCGAGCCGCAAAGCTGCGAAGCCGGCGTTGGTTGAGCAAGTTCGCAAGTACCTCGACACGCGTATCGCCGCGAAGGACGAACTGGTTGATCGTTGGCGGATGCTCAAGTATCAGTTCCTGATCGCCCGTGATGAGCCGGCGGAATTGGAGCAAACCTTGCGCGAGTGGATTCGCGCCACCGAGACGACCTCGCCGTGGCGGAAATCGCTCGCGCTGCTATTGGCCGAGTTGGGCAAGCTTGACGAAGCGATTCGCATCATGGAAACTCTCGGGGCCGATCAGCAACTCACTGGCTCGGATTGGCGCACGCTGGCGTCGTGGTACACGGTGAAGAATCGCCGCGCGGATCAGGAAAACGCGACGCATTCGGCTTGGCTGGCGACGCCGGAGCAATATTTGGCGCAGCGACTTTATCAAGCCCGCAATCGTTGGCTGGGTTACAACAACCAATCGCTGCCGACGGAGATGGACGAAGCGACGTTGCAAGCGATCGCCGCGCTGTTAACCAAAGCCGGCAATCCCGAAAACTACTTCTATCACATTCGCGATCTGTATCAGGCGAGCCGCGATTTCCGCGTCTTGAAGACGGTCCCGCGCGGCATCCTCGGCCATTCGCCGCAGCAGATTTATCCGTACCTGACCCAGGTGACAAACCAGCTCTTGATCGAAATTCGCAACGAAGCCCCGGCCGATGAATTGCTGCAAGAGATCAAGAAACTTCGCGACGAAAAGAAGCTGACGGCCGTCGATGCCCGCGCGCTCGATTTGCTCGAAGCCATGGTCGAACGGCGCGCGAGCGAGGTCTTGAATCAACCGGGGCCCCATGTCGCGGCGGCGCTGGCCGCGCTGCAGCGGGCGTTTGCACGCGAGTGGACCAGCGGCGAGCATGTGCTGATGTCAGGTTGGCTCGCGGGCTTGGGCAAGCTCCCCGATCCGCAACTGCAGGCGGAACAACTGCGCGAGCTCACGGCGCTGGCCAAGCTTGTGCCAGAGAACAGCCGCGAGCAGATGCTCATCCTGCGCGACAAATACAAGCTGCTGTACTGGCATTATGGCCAGAAACGCGAGGCGATCACTGACTTCAGCGCCGCGCTCCGGGCGTATGAGCAAGCGCAGAAAAATAAACTGCCGCAAAATATACTGCCGCATGAGGACAATCACTTGCTGCAAGACTTAGTCTCGATGCTGCAAGATCACGGCGAACATGCCGCCGGTGAAAAGCTGATTAACGAGCATCTCGCTCGTGTCCAGCAACAACCGCAGCGCGAGACGCTGCAGGATATGCTCTGGAATCTCTACAACCATGCTCTGGAGCATCGAGGGGAAGTTACGTTGGGCAAGGGGGCGGAGCTGCTGCAAGAACTGAGCAAGCTAGGTCTCGCGCGGATCAACGCCGAGCTAACCGAGTATCGCCGGCATGAAGCGGTCAGCCGTTATGTCCAAACGATCGACATCGCGCGGCGCAACAAAATCGAAGGGGCGACGGAACTGCTGAAAACGTTCCTCTTCACCGAGATGGGAAAAATCCTCCCGAAACAAATCTCGCAATACGCATCAACAGCGACAGCGCCGCTGCACGTCACGCGCGAATTGCTCGGACCGATGTTCACATTGCAATATGGCATCGAGCGGATGGAGCAATGGCCGCGCTGGATGAACCTAGGCTGGAACAGTTCCTGGCAAACGTTTGGCAACGAGGTGGCGCACCAGCGGCAGCTCGCGGCGGAACGGAAGCAGAATGATGCAGCCTTGGAAGAGCGCTTGCTCAAGCTCATCGTCGAGAACTTACGGATAGAACTGAGCACCGGCGATCAGCGCTATTATTACCTGTACCACAGCAGTTATCCTTGGCGCGAGAAGTATCCCGTCTTTCTCGAAACGGCGAATGACGTTTATCGCGAGCACAAAACGTCGGGCCGGCGCGTGGTGCGCATCGCGGACTATGTCTGGATGTTGGAAAACCATTCCCGCGCCATCGAAATGCTGTTGGAAGCCGAAGATCGAGGCGTGCTGGATTTGAACGGGCAGTTGAAACTGGTCGAGTACTTGCGCCATGAGAAGCGCTACCCGGAGACGATCGCGCTCCTCGCGCGGCTAATTAAACGCTATCCCGACGCGATGGCTTATCGTGCGCAGTTGATCGAATCGTATCACTTTGCCAAGCGACCCGAGCAAGCGCGGCAAACGTTGCAAGCGGCCGAAGTGCATTTCCATGCCGGCGGACGGTGGACGGATTCGAATATCGCGACGCTCGCTCACTCTTTGTTGATTGCGGAAATGCCGCAGCGGGCTTCCGAGTTATTCCAAGAGGCGATTACACTTCGCATCCGCGCGGTGAACAACCGCACGCTTAACGACCAAACGTTGTCGAGTTGGTATCAGCAGTTGGCGCGCACTTACGCCAAGCTGAAAAAGACGGCCTTGGCCGTCGAAGCGGCGAGCGGTGCGATCATGTGCTGGGGGGCGACTCACCAGCATCGCACGGAAGCGATGTCAACTTTGGAGCAAGTGCTGAGTCAAGCCGCGGACTTACCCGAGTACATCAAGCAGCTTGATGCCGAGACGGCCAAGACCGGCCGCGACAGTCCCCTGCTCCGCAAGCAATTGGGCAAGGTATTGCAGGCGCGCGGCAAATACGACGAAGCCGTGGCGCAGTTCCAACTCGCCAAGGAATTGCAGCCAAACGACCGCGAGCTTTACGAGCACTTGCTGCAGTGTCTAGACGCACTTCAACGTCCAGAAGAGGGAACGCGCGTGTTGCTCGCGCAGCTCGACATGAATCGGCACGATCTGAAGCTCTACGAGCAGTTGGCCGAGCGGCTGAAGAAGGATGAAGCTCTATCGGAACGCGCGCTGACCAACATCATCGAAGCGGCCCCGAACGAAGCCGAAAATCATCAGGCCCTCGCCAAGATTCGCGAGAAGCAACAGCGTTGGGACGAAGCGATCCAGCATTGGCAAGAAGTCGCCGAACTCCGCCGCCTCGAACCAACCGGCTTGCTCGGACTCGCCGCGGCGCAAATCCACGGCAAGCAGCCCGACGCCGCGCGGAAGTCGCTCGAGCAACTGCGCAAGACCGAATGGCCGCTGCGCTTCAACGACGCGCTGCGCGTGCTGCCGGACCTCGAACGGCAACTGCTGCCGAAGTAGTTTTGCCGTCGTCTTTTAGCAGCCCGACGCGTATGCGAGGGAGTGTGGTGTGTCTGTGCACTCCCTTGCTTACCAACAATATGTAGGTGCTATCAGCAGAAGCGATGTGTTTTTTAGTCCCGAAAGGGACGGCATGATGTAGCCAGGGGCGTAAGCCCCTGGTTGACGACCTCTCGAAAATCAAAGCCCCGGAGGGGCGGCAGAATCAGCGCGAAGGCACTTCTGTCGCCCCTCCGGGGCTTTCGTTTCTTGCGCTTACTTCACCAGGGGCTTGCGCCCCTGGCTACATTCCTTCGCTCCTTCGGAGCTATTGCTAACAGTTGCATCATGTTGTGACGCTGCGGGCTACTAATCGGATATGTCATAAAAAATCAGGTCTCGGAAGTGTTCTCCCGAGACCTGGTTTTTGTGTTGCGGCAGCGTTTTTGGCTTGCCAAGTTTCCTTTTCAAAACTGGCCACCGATGACTACTTTGCTTTCGCGGCATCGGCCGGTTTTTCCTTCGGCTTCTTCGCTTCTTCGATCGCCGCATCGAGTTTCTTTTGTTGTTCCTTGGTCAGGACCGCGCGGATTTCGCCATCGCGTTTGGTTTTCAATGCCGCAAGCTCTTCGGTCAGCTTATCGATTTGCGCGTCGTAGCTGGCTTGGATTTTGTAGATCGATTCTTTCTGTTTGTCATCGACTTCGAGCTTGCCGTAATACGCCGGCAGCCGGCCCTTGACGGCGGGAGCTTTTGGCTTTGGCCTTTGGCTCATCGGCGCCGTTCGCGCCCGACATGCTCGCAACAGCAAACGGCAGCAACAGCGCCAGCGACAAACCCACCCCGCGGAAATAGCTCATGGAATCCTCCGGAAAAAGGAAAAAAACATGTTGCCCCTTCCGTGGAGAATTTGCCGGGCATGCCCTTGCCGCAGCCGAATCGACGATTCGAGCGATATCGTAATAAGTAGGCCGGCCGGAATCAAATTATTTCCGGGGCCTTTTTTCAGATTTTTGTTAGATTCCACCAATTGACGTTGGCGGTTGAATGACGTGTTTGGGAAGGGTAATCGCCTATTTAGTCGTTGCGCCTGACCGCCGCAACGTCTAGCGTGATGGTAAATCCATCGGGCAACGGTTGAACTCGCTTCGTTATGCCATGCTTCGGCCGGCCCTTCGGGCCTATCGATTCAATTGGCAATCCCACCCGGAAGCAGAAAATGGCAGAAAAGGGGTCAGACCCCTTTTCTGTGCCTGGGATCCCCTCTCAGGATCAGTGGGCGCAAACTTGCTAACGTGAAAAATGAAAATGAGTAACTTGTTTTGCGCCTGTCCCTAAAGTCCGTGGTAACTTAGGACTGACTAGATTCTCCGACCAATCCGTCACTTTCTCTTCGAGGACTGCCATGATACTTCGCTCGTGCTTTGGACTGCTGGTGCTTTTTTATGCGGTCGCCGTTGCTTGGGCTCAGGGAAGTGTCAGTGATTTGAGCGGCGAGCAGAACAGCAAATTTCTAACGCCGAATCAACTCGATCGTTGGCTGTTCGAAGGCGAAGAGGGTGAGACGATCATTGCCCATGTGGTGACGCGCGACTTTGATCCGATCCTCGGCCTGTCGCGTCGAGATGCCAAAGACGAGAAGCCACTGATCGAAGTGGACGATGACGGCAGCGAGAGCCGTTTCGCCATCCGCTTGCCGAGCAAAGGGAAGTTCGAGATTCGCGTGAATGCCTTCAAGTTTCAAGGCGGCGGAAATTACACGCTGCAGGTGCAGCGGTTCCGAGCCAGCCCGCTCGAACTCGGCAAACCACTGGTCGGAATGCTCGATCGCCAAGGCAAGGGCTACCACTACTTCCCCGGCGTGAAGGGCCGGTTGCTGGTGCCTGAACTGCGCGGAGCTTCCTCCGATGAATTGCAGATCCTCGATTCGAAAGGGCGCAAAACGAAAGGCTGGCAAGGAACGGCGGTCCTCGAAGAGACCGGTGAGGCGTACATCATCGTCACGGGTCAGCCACATCAGCGTTATGATCTGGTGCTGCGCGAAGCGCAGCGGCACAAACTCGCGGAGGAGAAAGAATTGTCAGGCACATTGGCGCGGGGTGAAGGTGCTGTCTGGAGCTTCCAGGGCAAGCCGGGCGATTTTCGTCTGCTCGAAATCGAGAAGACCGGCGAATTGCAAACACAGCTCATCCTCGCGCCGCAGGACAAGAATACTGAGCAGCAATTGCGGCGCGATGCTCGGCCCGAACTCGAATTTCTGCCGGTTGCCAATCGCGGCGGCAAGCAGCGGTACGCGGTGATCCTCGGCCGCGCGGGCTTGTATCAATTGCAACTCGTTGCCGCAGCCGCCGTGACTTACAAAGTCACGATGCGCGACCCGAGCGTGCCGCTGACGATCGAGAAAGAGGAGAAAGGTGAGTTGCCCGTTGGCGGGGCCGTGTTCTATCAGTTCGAGACGACGGCGGGTCAACTCCTGCAACTAACGCTCACCTCGTCGCAATTCGTCCCCCAGTTGCGGCTCTATGACGATCAAGGTCGATTGGCTGCCAACAGCAGCGACGACCCCGACACGCTGACCGCGCGGATCACTCACATGGCCGTCAGCGATGGCATCTACCGTTTGCAAGTTTCATCCGTGGGCGACGGCGGCGGCGGCGACTTTCGCCAAGCATTGAACACCGCCAAGGTCGCGGAACTCCAACTCGGCGAGCGTGCCAAAGGAACGCTGGCGGATGGGGCAACCGACTTTCGTGCCTTTGAGGGCAAGGAGGGGCAGACGGTGATCTTGAGTGTGCGTTCGAGTTCCTTTGAACCCACGGTGAGTTTGCGCGGACCGGGCGGGGTGTTGCTCGCGGCCGACGACCAAGAGAACGCGGCCACGGGCAAGTTATTGGCGATCCAGTTGCCCAAATCGGGTCGGTACATGGTATGGATCGGCTCGCGCCGCGGGGCGGGGGATTACACCGTGCGGCTGATTGACGGGGATTAGGATTCGTGCCGCTGGAGGTTTTTCCTGAAAAAACCCGGGCTGTCGCGGGATTACTTCGTACTTCCCTCCCCTAGCCAATTCGCCCGTTTCCCGCTAATTTATGAGCTTCTCCCAGGGCATTCCGCCCGGGGGTTTTACGACCTGGTTTCGGCTGGCGGCGTGTGGCTGCTTTCGCTGGGGCCATGGCAAAGGATGTTGTTCGATGGCTATTACGAAAGAAGCGCGGGTCAAGCTGATTGTTGACTACAAGCGCAGTGAGACCGATTCCGGTTCGCCCGAAGTGCAAGTGGCCCTGTTGACTTCGCGGATCAACGACCTGACCGACCATTTCCGCCTGCACAAAAAAGACCATGCGAGCCGCCGCGGTTTGCTCAAGATGGTCAGCAATCGCCGCCGGCTGTTGGATTATCTCAAGAAGATCGATCCCCAACGCTATTTGGATCTGATCAAGCGTCTTGATATTCGTAAGTAATCACACGTCCCCGGACTCTGAAAAGTTCGGGGACGTTTGCTTTTCTGGGAAGCACCTTGCGGCATGACGTTTTGTCCGCGAGGTTCGCTTCTCAATCTGCCGGGAGTGGATACGGTCACATCGCAAATGGTGGCCGTGAGTGACCGGCAACAGTCGCCAGGGTCCGTAAGGGAAAGCCCCGGCCGATTTTGATTGGCTCCCCTTGCCTGTTCCAGTTGTTGAATGTGGCCAGTTGTTGAATGCGGTCGCCGCTCAGTTTTGAAAGCGCGACTTTGGAACGGGTTCAAGAAGCCGATCAGCCTTCCCGCACAGTCCCCTTTTTTGGGGATGCTCATGTTGAGCACGACAAGACATACATTTTTTATGAAGGAAACGAACCTTGAAAGTACGAGTTGAAAAGCAAATCGGGGCCATGACGTTGGTCCTGGAAACGGGCTTCTATGCCAAGCAAGCCGCCGGCACCGTCATCGCCAGCTACGGCGACACCAATGTCCTCACCGCCGTCACCACCGGCACCCCCCGCGCGGGCATCGACTTTTTTCCGTTGACCTGTGACTACCGCGAACGCGCGGCCGCTGCCGGCAAGTTCCCCGGCGGTTTCATTAAGCGTGAAACTCGTCCGACGACCAAGGAAACACTCACGAGCCGTCTGATGGATCGCCCGATTCGTCCGCTGTTCCCCGCCGGCTTCATCGACGAAGTTCAAATCCAATCGATGGTCTTGTCGAGCGATCGCCAAACCGATCCGGATATCCTGGCGATGAACGCCGCTTCGGCCGCGCTGACGATCTCGTCGCTGCCGTTCCAAGGCCCGATCGGCTCGATTCGCCTCGGCATGATCGACGGCCAGTTCATCGTGATGCCAAGTGCCGAACAACTCGAAGAAAGCGAACTCGATCTGATCGTCTCGGGCAGCAAAGACGCGATCCTGATGATCGAAGGCTTCGCTCGCGAGTTGCCCGAAGACAAGATGACCGAAGCCATCATGGCGGCCCATGCCGTGATCCGCGATCTCTGCGAAATGCAATTGGAACTGGCTCAAAAGGTCGGCAATGTGAAGCCGGCTTATGTCCCGGCTGCTGATGACGGCATCTATGACAAGCTGATGTCGAGCTACACCTCGGCCTACGGCACGGCGAAGTACACCAGTGGCAAGCAAGCCCGCGCCGCCGCGGTCAAGGTTCTCAAGGCCGAAGCCAAAGCCGCGATCATTCCCGATCCCAAGGCCGAAGGCGCGCCGACCGACGGGCAGTTCAACAACGCCTGGAGCCGGTTCGAAGAACGCGTGATCCGCGATCTGATCCTGAGCGGCAAGCGTCCTGACGGACGCGACTACAAGTCGCTCCGCGAGTTGGTTTGCTTGGTTGACGTTCTCCCCCGCGTGCACGGTTCGGCCGTGTTCCAACGCGGCGAGACGCAAGCCCTGGTCACGATTGTCCTCGGCACGGGCAAGGACGAACAACGGGTAGACGGACTGATGGACGAGTACTCCAAAAAGTTCATGCTCGACTACAACTTCCCGCCGTTCTCGGTCGGCGAAACCAAGCCAATCCGCGGCCCTGGCCGCCGCGAAATCGGCCACGGCATGTTGGCCGAACGGAGCTTGAAGCCCGTCCTGCCAGCGCCGGATGTTTTCCCTTACACCATCCGCGCGATCAGCGACATTCTCGAATCGAACGGTTCGAGTTCGATGGCTAGCGTTTGCGGCGGGACTCTCGCCCTGATGGCTGCCGGCGTGCCGATCAGCAATCCGGTCGCGGGCATCTCGACGGGTTTGGTCAAGGAAGACGATGGCCGCTGGGTGCTCCTCACCGACATCATTGGGGACGAAGATCATTATGGCGACATGGATTTCAAGATCGCCGGCACGCAACGCGGCATCACGGGCATCCAGCTCGATCTGAAAATCGCCAGCGGCATCAACGAAGAAATTATCCGCGGCACGATGGCCCAATCACGCGAAGCACGGCTGCAGATCCTGCGGTCGATGCTTTCGGCGATCACCCGTCCGCGGACGGAAATTTCGGCGCACGCGCCCCGTTTGCTCCGCACGATGATCGACCCGCAAAAGATTGGGTTGCTCATCGGTCCCGGCGGCAAGACGATCCGCGCGATCCAAGAATCGACCGGCGCCGTCATCGAAGTCGAAGACGACGGCTCGATCGTCGTGGCGAGCGACAACATGGAATCGGCCAAGGCCGCCATGGCCAAGATCGAAGCCCTCACCGCCAGTGTCCAGGTCGGCAAGATCTACGAAGGCCGCGTTTCGAGCGTCAAGGACTTTGGCGCGTTCATCGAAATCCTGCCGGGCCGCGATGGGCTGTGCCACGTCAGCGAACTGTCCGACGACTACGTGAAAAACGTCAGTGACGTCTGCAAGGTCGGCGACTTCCTGCACGTCAAGGTCATCGCCATCGATGAGCAAGACCGCATCAAGCTCAGCCGCAAGGTGGCGATGCGTGAAATGGCCGCCGCGACGAATGGCGACGGCAATGCCTAGTCGATCGAGTTCCGTTTGTTAATAAGATGGGCCGCGGCTTCCCCCTGGAAGCCGCGGCCTTTTTGCATTTAGTCGCAACCCTCGCCCGTTCATCAAAACGTCCTGAGTTTTAACCTGACACGTCAGTTTTGAAGTTGCGCTCTTCGATGCTGACATGAAAAAAGCCCGAGCAAAGCAGTCATCACTCCCTTGAAGAAAGTGGTTTGGCTCCCTCCCCACAGTGTTACTTGGGGAGGGGTGATAGAACGTCGTATGGCTTTCCTTTCAGAAAATACTACGCACAGAATTACTTGAAATCCAAAACGTCCAGCAACTCGTCATAAACCCCCTCCCCAACCCTCCCCGCAAGGGGGAGGGAGCCAAACCAGTTTATTGGTGGAGCGGGCCGCTAGCTTTGATCAAGCTGGTGAAATAGCGCAAATTCAAAATGCGTTAGCGAGAGAGTACCAACAGTTTCCTCTAAGTAATGTGTCTTCGGCTCACGCTTCAAGATCAACACTCTTGTTCTTAAACAACGACAAATTGTTCCGCAGCAATTGTTCGATCGATGGACTCGTGTTGACCACCAGGTTCTCCGCCAAGCGTTTATAAAGCAAGCCGGTGACCTGGGCCTTGGTCAGATTCGCAGGGTCATTCGGCACCGCGATGTTGTCTTTGGCGTTGGGATCCGGCAACGCGATCGCGAGCGGATTTTCTTGGTTTGCTTTTGGCTCGGCCGCATCGTCGTTCGCCGAGAGTCTATTGAGCGCTTCGATTTGCGAGAGGATCGCTGCTAGCTGCGTTTCTTCGGATTCGGTTTGCTCGGGAACAGTCGTCGTCTGGCTGGCCGACTTCTTCGGCGTGTTTGCCGCGGTTATCGGCGATTCGATCGTGCGTGTCGTGTACGCGGTGACAAGTTCCTTCTGAGTTGTTACGGTCAGCGGATCGAGTTGACCGCTGAAGCCGGTAGCGACCTTGAAGCTCAGATTCACCTGCTCGTCGCTGTATTCAAACTGGTCCGCCCGCGCGGTGAACGTTCGGCCGTTGAGCACGGCGACCGCATCTGTCCCGGCGGAGTGTCCTGCCCCGTCGCCGCCGCTGACTTGCGGCCCGGCGCTGGTGCTGATCGTGAGCGGATCGAACTGGCCCGTGTAACTCGTGTCAAAGGACAATTCATAACTGCCGTTGGCGGTCGTGTGCGTGATCGTGTTGCTGAGCCCACGGTATTCCGTCCCGTTGACGTTCACGACAAAGTCGGTGCCGCTTGCCGTCCCGGTTTGATCGCCGCCGCTGAAGCTAAAGTTATCGACCGTCGACTGTGCCGTGATCGAATCGATCGTCCCCGTGAAACCCTGGGCCACATCGAATCGGTATTGCCCTGTGGCGGTGGTCAGGCTGAAGCTGTTGGCGCTGCCCGTCAATTGCTGGCCGTTGATCGTCGCTACGGCATCGGTCCCGTTAGCGATCCCCTGCCCGTCGCCGCCGGCGAGATCAAACGCGCCGGCCGTCGAGGTGACGGTGATCGTGCTGATCGAACCGGTGTATCCTTGCACGGTCGAGAACGTGTACGAACCCTTGGCGTCGCTGAAACTAAAGTTATTCCCCGCGCCGGTGTATGCGGTGCCGTTGATGGTCGCTCGCGCATCGGTCCCGAACGCGGACCCGTTGTTGTCATCGCCGGTGACGTTAAACGTGCCGGAGTTGACGGTCAGGTTGATCTCCGCCGCGCTGCCAACGTCGGTCGAGCGAAAGTAAATGTCCCGGCCGTCGACCGTCGCGGTCACGCCTGTATTGGCGGTCTGCGCATTGACCTGGCTGGCGAGATTCGAAAGAGATTGAAAAGTTGTCGTCGTGAATTGATGGCTCCCCTGGCTGCCGGTGAGGGTAATTGCTGCGTTCCTGCTCACTGTCCCCAGCACCGAACCGCGAAAACTAAACTCCGCGACATCGGCCGCTTGCGTCACCGTGCCTGAAAACGTTTGTGTCGCACCGTTAGTAAACGATTGCACGTCGAACGATGCGAGCTGCGCCGCGTTGCGGCCAGAGTTGGAGAGCGTGTAAGGCAAACTGAGCAGATCGACCTCGACCTCAGCCGCGCTGCCGACGCCCGTGCTTTCGAGGATCAATTGGTTGCTGCTGACCCGCGCGCTGACGCCCGTGGTATTGGTCACGTCGTTGATCCGCGTGGCGACGGCGCTGAGCGTTTCGTCCTTGGTGATCGAGATGTTCGCCGTGCCGGTATTCCCACGCAGAGCAAACGAACCGCTACTGATCACGGTGCCGCTGGCCGAACCTTGCAGCGTGAGGCTAGCCTTGCCGGACGCCTGCGTGATTTGTCCGCTCAGTGTTTCCGTTTCGCCGCGCGTGATCGAATCGATCGCAAAGTTCGTGACCTGGGCCGCGTTGCGGCCGGAGCTGGTGATCGTTTCGGCTTGCACCACCTGATCGATGCGGACCGCTTCGGTGCTGCCTTTGTCGATGCTGGTGAAGCGCAAGGTGTTGTTGTCTTGCGTGACGACGACGCCCGTGCTGGCCGATTGCTGGTTCAAGCGTTGCGCCACGGCGGCGAGCGACTCGCCCTTGGTCACGCTGACGAGCACGGTGCCCGCGTTGCCCGTCAGACGAAACGTCGATGACCCGGCGATTGTTTGGTCCGAGGCACCTTGGTAAACCAGTTCCGCTTGCTTGGCTTGCGAGTCGATCGAGCCGCTGAGTATGTCGCTAGTGCCCGCGGTTTGCGTGGCGTTCACCGCCGTGATTTGCGCCGTGTGTTGCCCGCTGATGATCGTCGGCGAGGTGTCGAGGCGTTCGAGCTGAATCGCTCCGCCGCTGCCGAGTGTGGTGCTGCTTAGCACGAGGTTGTTGCCGCTGACTTCGGCGGCGACGCCCGTTTGCTCGCGGGTGTCGTTGATCCGCGCGGCGACGTCGTCGAGGTCCTCGCCGCCGCTGAATTGGAGTTGAAAGACCCCGCGCTCGGTTGTGAGTTGGTACTGCGCCGCTTCGGTTGTCTGTCCCTGCGCGTCGCCGGCGATTGTTAGTTCGGCCTTGGTCGCGGCGGTGGTGACTTCGCCCGTGATGGTCACGTCGCCCGCGGCATCGTACTTGCTGATTTCGAGATCGCTGATGTGCGCCGCGTTGGCTCCTTGCACCGTGGTGCGCGAGACTTCGTACGTCGTCGGTTCCGTGACGGTCAGGTACTCGACATTGCGCAGCACCTTGGCTTCTTCTTTGGCATAAGCTTGTTGTTGGCTGGCGGTCGTCTGCGGTTTGGTCGTTAATGCGCGCAGGTCCGAGATTAGGCTGCGCAGCTTCGCAAGATTGCTCCCCGCGTCGCTGCTTGTCGTGTTCGCGCTAGCGGTCGTTGGTGCGCGCGCGGGATTGCCGGCTGAAGAGGCCGGCTTCACGACCGCCGCTGCCGGCGCGTACTTGATGTCGAGCCCTGGAAACCCGTAACGTTGTGTGCCGATTCGCATGCCGAAATCCCGAAGCGAGAAGAGTCGTTGGCCGGCCGGCGCTTCGAATGAAAGCACGGAATCCGCCAGAATCGCTGCACAAGCCTACGTTGTTCGTTACGGTAACTCCCGAAAAGTTGCGTGAAAACAGCCAGTTTCAGGGTTGTTGACTGGCAATGGCCCGCATAATTTGCATAGCACAATTCGGACTTTTCGCTCGTGTTGAAAAAAAGCATCATTCGATAGAATAGGCCCATGGAAAAAGCCGAACTGCCAACCGACGAAGACCAAGAAGAACGCGTCAGCGATGCGCAGGAGATTGCGATCCTGGCGGGTAAGCTCGCGCACGAAATCAAGAATCCGCTCTCGACGATTCGGATGAACATGGAGCTGCTGGCCGAAGATTTCGAAGGGAGCGTCTCGCCGCGCGATCGCCGTGCGCTGCAAAAGATTCGCCTCGTCGAAGGCGAAAGCACGCGGCTGCAAAATATCCTCGACGATTTTCTGCGGTTCACCAAGGCGCGGCGGATGGATTTCCAGCCGACGAATCTGAACGCCGAGATCGAACGCCTGCTCGAGGTCTACGCCCCGAAAGCGGCCGATGCGCGAATCGAGCTCATCAAGTACCTCGATCCCGATTTGCCCAGCGTCCAACTCGATCACGCGGCGATCCAATCGGTGCTCTGGAACCTGATCCTCAACGCCGAACAAGCGATGCCCGAGGGGGGCCAACTCGTCGTCCGCACGCACGCGATTCCCGCGGCCGTGGTACTCGACCTGATCGATACAGGGATCGGCATGGACGAAAAAACGATCACGCGGATCTTTGAAGCGTTCTACTCAACGAAGCCCGCCGGGTCGGGACTCGGGTTGCCCACGGCGAAGAAGATCGTCGAAGCGCATGGCGGCGCGATGGACGTCCAAAGCGAACCGGGCCACGGGACCAAGTTCAGCATCATCCTGCCGATTATGCGCCGGTTGCCGGGTGAGGAAGACTTGGGTGAGCCGATTCCGCTGCCGGCGATTTCGTAAAATACGAAATGAATTTGAACAGAAGGCAGCAAAGGTAGCAAAGGAAAGGCTGGCTCATAAAAATTTCTCGCATTTCTCTGCTTCCTCTGGAACTCCTGTTCCAATCTTGTATTGGATACATTTGAACAAGATAAAGCAGCGTTAGCAGAAAAGAAGATGCTTAATCAAAGAGTTGAATTCCCTCCCTGTATTTCTTTGCTGCCTTTGCTTCCTTCTGTTCAATATTTATTTCTATGAGTCTCCCAACCATCCTCGCCGCCTTCGCCCACCCCGACGACATCGAATTTGTCGCCGCGGGGACGATGTTGCTGCTCCAAGAGCGAGGGTGGGAGACGCATTACTGCAATCTTTGCAGCGGGAATTGCGGCTCGGCAACGATGGATGCTTCGACGACGCGGCGGACGCGGTTTTACGAGTCGCAAGCCGCGGCCAAGCTGCTCGGCGCAATCTGGCACGCGCCGATTGCGGACGATTTAGAACTGATCTATAGCGTCGAGAACCTGCGCAAAGTCACCGCGCTCGTACGCTCTGTGAAACCAACAATCGTCCTAACGCATTCGCCGATCGATTACATGGAAGATCACATGGCCGCGGCGCGGCTCGCGGTCACCGCGGCGTTCGCGCGCGGGATGCCGAACTTTTGGGCGAGTCCTAGCACCGCGAGTGCTGACTTCGAGACGACGGTGTATCATGCCCTGCCGCATGGCTTGTGCGATCCGCTGGGCCAGCCGGTCACGGCCGAGTTGTATGTCGATACGGCCACCGTTCATGCGGCGAAACGCGACGCGCTTGCAAAACACGTCAGTCAAAAATCGTGGCTCGATGTCAGTCAGGGGATGGATTCGTACTTGCTGACGCTGGATGAAACGTCGCAGACGGTCGGGAAGCAGTCAGCAAAATTCCAACACGCCGAAGGCTGGCGGCGGCATTTTCATTTGGGGTTTTCGGCGCATGCGAGTGATCCGCTGAGCGAAGCGTTGAGCGCACTTGTCTGGAAGAATCCAAGTTATGGAAAATAGCGCTCTGCAGTGTTCATTAACGCTCCACAGTGTTTATGAAAGCTCCGCTTCGAGTCCCCGCTAAACGGTTATTGAATACAATCCCCAATCCCGAATCCCCAATCCCTCTCGCTTCCCATGCCGCGCAAACTCAGCCACATCGCCCCTGACTGGTGGGATTACACGACGCTCGACGATTCGTTGATCGAGGAAGCGGCTCGGCTTTCGATCGCCGACCTGGAAAAGCTTTCGCGGCCTGGGTTTCAGGTCACGTTCTACGACACGCTCGAAGAGTTTTATCTTGCCGAAGCGCTCGAATACATCGCCGCGTGGCGGCAAGCCACGGCCGATAACCCCGTCGGCATCTGCGGGCCGATCGGGCCGACGGAACAGTTGCCGCTCGTCGCGCGCTTGGTCAACGAGTTGGAAATCGATCTGCGGCACGCGCACTTCTGGGGCATGGACGAATGGTTTCAAGACGGCCGCGAAGTGCCGGTCACACATGCGCTCAGCTTCGAGCGCGCCGATCGAGAGTTGTGCTTCAATCGGATCACGCCGCGGCTGCGGATGCCGGAAGCGAACCTCCATTTTCCGAAGGCCGACTTGAAGGAGTACCTCGAGAGTTGGAAGCACGCGCGCTGTGCGATTATGCAAGGCGGCCAAGGCGACACCAAGCATTGGGCCTTCAACGATCCGCTGCGCCGCGGCGGCAACTGGACCGAAGAACCGCCGACGCCGGACGAATTTCTGCAACTCACCGCGCGGGTCGTGGAACTCCATCCGCTGACACTCGCGCAAAACGCACGCACGTCGGGCGGGGGCAACATCACGATGGTGCCGCGGATGGCGATCACCGTCGGACCGGTGCAAACGTGGCAAGCCGAGTGCGTCTCGATCTGGCAAGCCGGCGCGCACGACAATCCGCTCGGACAGCGATTGACGGCGCTGATGATCGGCCGCGGCATCGTCGATACGGCGGTGCCAATGTCGCTGCTGGCGCTGCACCCGAATGTGCGTTTCAACTACTACCGCGGCGGGTTGGGAACATGCGCCGTCGAAATGCACTGAGCAATTGATAATTGACAATGGACAATTGACATCTGCAGGAGTGGTAGCAGGGACTATTGACGAAAATATCATGGCTTGCGATTTGCAGTAATCGATTAGCGTGTTGCTAAAGCGTATTGCCTGATCAATTCTTCGCCATAGGAGCCCCCGCCATGATTCCTTCGAGCATGGAACGCGTGCCGAGTAGCACTGCGCCGGAAATTAATCGTGAAATTCGTCAAGAAACGCGGCAAAACTTGGCTGATATCGTTGCCGACGGACGCGTGGCGATTAACGATCGTCTGGCGGAACTCGAACGCGAATGGGACATCGAACGGCTGCTGGAATGCAATGCGTCGTCGCTAGCGTTTACTGGCGTGGCACTGGGCGCGCTGGTCGACCGACGGTTCTTGATTTTGCCGGCGCTGGTCACCGGTTTTCTCTTTCAACATGCCATCCAAGGTTGGTGCCCTCCGCTGCCGATTCTGCGCCGCATGGGTTTTCGTACCGCAAACGAGATCGAAGAAGAGCGGCAAGCCCTGAAGATCGCGCGCGGCGATTATCGCGAAGTCGCTGCGACGACGAATAATAAGCTTGCCCAGCTTGACCAGATTCTCGCAGCAGTTCGCAAACGTTGAATATAGCAGCCCAAAGCGTAAAGATGGCCACTATCAAAGCTTGCTTGGGATAGACAGTAGAATGAAGGCAGAAGAATGAAAAGTATTCTTCTCTTGCCTTCATTCTTCTGCCAATCTCTTTCTAGGCAGTTCGTACAAAAACTTTTTCTGATTTTGTTGTATTACCGTATTAGGATAGCCCCTAAATTATTGTGAAGCGGCACCTTGTCATCCGGCAAGGTGCCGTTTTTCTTTGTGACATTTTGTCGGGTGAATTTGCAAAGATTTCCAGAATAGTTTTGGCAAACACCCGCCAATGGTGTTAAATGAGCCAAATGGGGTTCAAAAAATTGTCTTGATCCGCGACCTAAAATGAGGGAACATCCGATGCGTCGATTTTGGAAAACGATGAGCGTGGCGGCTCTGCTGGCTGCTGGGATCACCACGAGCGCGCTCGCTGCTGAGAAGAAAATCTCCTCGGCCGAACAATGGGGACTGAAGCCCAGCGGCGTCGAACTCAAATCGATCGGGCCGATGGCATTTGGACCTGACGGCGTGCTGATCGTCAGCGATCCGCAAGCGGCGACGCTCTACGCGATCTCGACCGAAGACGCCGGCGGCGACCCGGGCAAGGCCAGCTACAACATCAACGACGTTGCCAAGCAATTGGCCGAAACACTCGGCGGTTCGGCGGATCAAATCATGATCAAGGAACTGATCGTCAATCCCGAGACCGGCAACCTCTTCCTCGGCGTGACGTCGGGTGATAAGAAAAACGCCCTGGTCAAGATCGACAACACGGGCAAATCGACGAAACTCGCTCTCGACAAGATTGCCTCGGCCAAGGTCGAACTGCCCAACCCGCCCGAGGATAAAGAAATTGTCACCGGAACCCGCTCGCGCAATCGCCGCATGGAATCGATCACCGATTTGGCCTACAGCGAAGGCAAGGTCCTCGTCTCGGGCATGGTCAACGCGACCGATGCCTCGACGGTGCGCGAGATCGCGTTCCCGTTTGCCGCAGCCGACACCGGCACGCCGGTTGAAATCTATCACGCCGCTCACGGCAAGACGGAAAACAACGCCGCGATTCGGACGTTTGTCCCGTTCAAGGTGAACGGCGAAGCGACGATCTTGGCCGGGTTCACTTGCACGCCGCTCGTCAAGTTTCCGGTCGCTGAACTGACCAAGGGGAAGAAGACCAAGGGGACCACGGTCGCCGAGCTTGGCAATCGCAACACGCCGCTGGACATGTTCCTGTATGAAAAGAACGGCCAGACGTATTTGCTGATGGCCAACAGCGCCCGCGGCATCATGAAGATCCCAACCAAGGGGATCAACGAAAAAGCCGGCCTCACGGAACCGGTCAAGGGCGGCGGAACCGCCGGGCAGGAATTCGAATCGATCACATCGTGGCAAGGTGTCCAGCAAATGGACAAGCTTGGAGCCAACCAAGCCGTGCTGCTTGTGAAGAACGGTGACTCGCCGCTGGAAATCAAAACGGTCGAGCTGCCGTAGGTTTCAAATCTTCGAGCAGATTGTAAGTATCAAACTAAGCCCAGGGGCTTCACGCCCCTGGGTTTTTTTCGTGCACGCGAAGACTTTAACAGCCCGACGCGTAAGCGAGGGACAGTCGTTTAATACTCCCTTGCTTACGCCGCGGGCTGCTATTGGGAAGAACCCTAAATCTTATTCCGGCCCCACATACTGAAACCGCGGAATCTTTTTCCCCTCGACCATCACCTCTTCAATGAACATCGCCAGCGGCCGAATCCAGAGCGAACGGTCGCCGTAATCGGGGCGATAGACGACAAACATTTCTTCGGTCTCGCTGTGCCGCGCGACATCGAGGACCAAATAGTCTCGGCCTTTGTAGTGGCAATAGCGGCCGGGTTTTATTTCGTGCATAGATTTTCTTTGGTGTTGGAATAACTCTCGCGTGTCGTTGGCAGGTGGTGATACCAATGTAAAGCAAAGCGTAAAATAATCCCGTGAGCGGGTGACGTTAGTCACCCGGTTTTCTGCAAACGCTATCGATAACAACTGAAGCAAACACTTCATTCTCCGGAACGCGGGCATTATACTACGGCTCTTGTTCGTGGGGGACGAGCAAGTTGGGGAAACCGCGGAGCATGCTGCTCCGGCTGAGATCGACGCCAGCCTTCTTTTATTGAGTTCATCATGGTCAATCGTTTTTGCGTTCGCTTCGTTGCCTTGTGCAGTTGCCTTTGTCTCTTGCCAAACTATCTGCGCGCCGCGGAGTACGACATCGTCGTTTATGGGGGAACCTCGGCCGGCGTGATCTCGGCGGTGCAAGCCAAGAAGCAGGGCAAGTCAGTGATCATCGTCTCGCCGGACAAGCACCTCGGCGGACTCAGCAGCGGCGGGCTTGGTTTTACCGACACCGGCGACAAGGCCGTGATCGGCGGCTTGTCGCGCGACTTTTATCATCGTATTTGGAAGCACTACGATTCGGCTGATGCGTGGAAGTGGCAGAAGAAATCCGAATACGGCGGCAAAGGCCAAGGGACGCCCGCCATCGATGGCGAACAGCGCACGATGTGGATCTTTGAACCGAGCGCCGCGGAAAAAGTTTACGAAGATTACATCAAGGAGTTTGATATTCCGCTCGTCCGCGATGAATGGCTCGATCGCACGACGTCGAAAGACAGCAAAATCGCTGCCGGCGTGACCATGAAAGCCGGCCGCATCACGGCGATCAAGACGCTCAGCGGAAAAACTTACGCGGGAAAAATGTTTATCGACGCGACCTACGAAGGTGACCTGATGGCCGCTGCCGGCGTCGATTATCACGTCGGCCGCGAGGCTCAATCCAAGTACAACGAAAAGTGGGCCGGTGTGCAAACCGGCGTGTTGCATCATCGCCATCACTTCGGCGCGGTCAAGCAAAAGATCAGCCCCTACGTTGATCCGAACGATCCCAAGAGCGGCGTCTTGCCGCGCATCAGCATCGCCCCTCCGGGAAAATACGGCGAAGGCGACAACAAAGTGCAAGCCTACTGCTATCGCATGTGCCTGACCAATCACCCCGAGAACCGCATTCCTTTCCCCAAGCCCGAGGGCTACGATCCCAAGCAGTACGAGCTATTGCTGCGCATCTTCGACGCTGGTTGGCGAGAAACGTTTGGCAAGTTCGACCCGATCCCGAACAACAAAACGGACACCAACAACCACGGGCCATTCAGCACCGACAATATCGGGATGAACTATGATTACCCCGACGCGAGTTACGAACGCCGCAAGGAAATTCTCAAGGAGCACACGACGTATCAGCAAGGCTGGCTCTACTTCATCGCCAACGATCCGCGCGTGCCGAAAGACGTGCAAGCGAAAATGCAAACATGGGGTCTGCCCAAGGATGAATTCAAGGACAACGGCAACTGGTCGCATCAGATCTACGTCCGCGAAGCCCGCCGCATGATCGGCCTGTATGTGATGACGGAAAACGAACTCGTCAAACGCCGCCCGACGCCCGATTCTGTCGGCATGGGCTCGTATTCCATCGATTCGCACAACATCCAACGCTATATCACACCCGAGGGTTATGTTCAAAACGAAGGGGACATCGGCACTTCGACGAATGGTCCGTACGAAATTGCCTATGGGTCGTTGGTGCCGAAGAAAGGCCAATGCGCAAACCTGCTCGTGCCGGTTTGCGTTTCGAGTTCGCACATCGCGTTTGGCTCGATTCGCATGGAGCCGGTCTTTATGATCCTGGGCCAATCTTGTGCCTCGGCGGCGTGTATTGCGCTCGATGACAAGATCTCGGTGCAAGAAGTGCCGTATGCGAAGCTTCGCGAGCAGTTGCTCAAGGATGGTCAAATCCTCGAATACAAAGCACCGGCCAAAGCCGCCGGCGAAACGCTCAAGTCCGCGAATCGTAAGTACATCGACATTGCGAAGCTCGAAGGCATCGTCGTCGATGACACCGAAGCCAAGTTCGAAGGCTCCTGGACCCACAGCGGCACGAACAGCCCTTACGTTGGGCATGGTTATCAGCACGACAGCGCGGCGAAGGACGGGAAATGCATCGCCCGTTTCGAAGCCAAACTTCCCGCCGCGGGAAAATACGAAGTTCGTTTTGCGTACCCGGTGAACACGAATCGCGCGAGCAATATCCCGGTCGAGATTCAGACAGCCGCGGGTGCCAAGACGGTCTACGTCAACGAGAAGAAAGACGCGCCGATCGACGACACGTTTGTCAGTCTCGGCGTCTTCGAATTCGCCGCCGACCAGCCGGCCGTGGTCAAGGTTTCGAATCTCGAAACGGATGGCTACGTCGTGGTTGATGCGGTGCAGTTTCTGCCGGCAAAAGCTCAATAATAGCCCGTAGCGTAAGCGAGGGAGTCCATGTCAATTTTTGTCGCCCTCGCTAACGCTACGGGCTACAAAAATTTACTTCCTCACGCGTTTTTCCGTCAACTCGATCGCCTTGAGCAGCCCACGCGCTTTGTTCAGCGTCTCTTGATATTCGGCCGTTGGATCGCTGTCGGCGACGATGCCAGCGCCAGCTTGCACATACGCCATGCCGTTGGCGACGACGATCGTGCGCAGCGCGATGCAGGTGTCCATGTTTCCGGCATAGTCGATGTAGCCGACAGCACCTGCATACGGGCCGCGGCGCTGCGGTTCGATCTCGTCGATGATCTGCATCGCGCGGACTTTGGGCGCGCCCGAGACGGTACCCGCGGGCAAGCACGCTCGCAGCGCATCGAACGCATCTTTGCCTTCGGCCAAGCGGCCGGTGACATTGCTCGTGATATGCATCACGTGGCTGTAGCGCTCGATCACCATGACGTCGGTCAGTTCAACACTGCCGAACCGCGCGACACGGCCCACGTCATTGCGCCCGAGATCGACCAGCATCACATGCTCGGCGCGTTCCTTGGGATCGGCCAGCAATTCCTCGGCCAATAACCGGTCCTCGTGCTCATCGCGGCCGCGCTTCCGTGTTCCGGCCAGCGGCCGAACCGTGACGAGCCCATCGACGACGCGGACCATGACCTCGGGCGAGCTGCCGACAAGTGTTACCTCGGGCGTGCGCACGTAGAACATGAACGGACTCGGGTTCACGACGCGCAGCGTGCGGTAAAGTTCGAACGCCGGAACCTTGATCGGCATCGCCAAGCGCTGGCTGATGACGACCTGAAAGATATCACCTGCGCGGATGTATTCGACACATTTGCGGACGGAATCTTCGAACTTGGTTTGTGTCGTATTCGACGTGTATTCGACGTGCGCCTCGCCGCCGAGTTGAATTTCATCGAGGGCCAGCGGCGTGGTTTCTTGGCTGAGCTTGGCGATCGTTTGATCGACACGCGCGACGGCCGCGTCGTAGGCTTTTTTCAGGTCCAGTGCCTTGCCCGCATCGTCGCGCACGCGGGCCATGGCGACGACATCGATCGTTTTGCGAATGTTGTCGAAGATCACCATCCGGTCGTAAAAGCCAAATGAGAGGTCGGGCAGGTCGCGATCGTCAGGGGGCGAATTGGGAAGGTTTTCGCTGTAGCGAATCACATCGTAGCCGGCATAGCCGATCGCGCCGCCGACGAACGGGGGCAGATCCGGATGCTTCGCCGCCTTGAGCGCGTTGAGCCGAGTCTTCAACTCGTTCATCGGGTCGGCGCTGGTCAGCTCCTCGACCTGCGGCTGACCCTCGCTGAAGCGCGTGATGCGGACCTTATTCCGTTTGGCATCGAGCAGGAGATACGGCTCGGCGCTGAGGAAGCTGTACCTTCCGACCTTTTCGCCGCCGATCACGCTCTCGAACAAGCACCCGCACGCGCCGGCATCGAGCCGATGAAAGGCCGAGACGGGCGTCAGCGCATCGCTCAAAACGCGCCGCGCGACCGGCACAAAATGAACATCGGCGGCCAGTTCGCAAAAACGCTCGTAATCGGGACCAGTGGCCATGCGGGGCAAAGACTGTAGATGGAATTGATAATTGACAATTGATAATTGACAATGAAGAAGCAATTATCGCACACGAAAAACTCAGCCCTGACGTTCACAGACAACTGTTGCCGAAACGGGTTCATTTGGCAGTGATTTATCATAATCAAACGACCTTGAAAATTGTATGCGGCATTCAATCGCCGACACTGAAATATCGTGCATAGCCAACGGACTCGATTTCGATAAAATAGAGACTCTCGCGATCGAGCGAGCCAAATGCTCCCAGGGGGTGAACCCCTGGGCTTTGTTTTTTGGATGGCCTTCTTCGGTATTAATTGTCAATTATCAATTGTCAATTATCCATTTCACAATCCTTCCTCCTACATTCTTCCGCAATGCCGCTGGTTGCGATCAACAATCTGACAATTGGTTATCGCGGCCCATCGCTGTTGGACGGGGTTTCGTGCCTGATCGAACCTGGCCAGCGGATCGGGCTACTGGGGCGAAACGGGGCGGGGAAGACGACGCTGCTGCGGCTCCTCTCGGGGCAAGAGGAATCGGACCGCGGCGAAATTATTTTCGCCCCCGGCAGTAAGGTCGCCATTTTGCAGCAGGAAGTGCCGCAGGATCTGACCGGCACGTCGCGCGAAATCATTGCCAGTGGGCTCACCAGCGATCCGAACGAGCCGGAGCATGCCTGGAAGGACGAGCAGCGGATCGAGCAGATTCTTGAGATGATGCAGCTCGATGGCGAGTTGCGCTTCGAGACGCTTTCGGCCGGTCGCAAGCGGCGGGTCTTGCTCGCGCGGGCTCTCGTTTCGAAGCCGGATTTGCTGCTGCTCGATGAGCCGACGAACCACTTGGATGTCGAGAGCATTCGTTGGCTCGAAGATTTTTTGCAGCGTTGGCGGGGAACGTTTCTGTTCGTGACGCACGATCGGATGTTCCTGCGCAAGCTCTCGAATCGGATTCTCGAAATCGACCGCGGGAAGCTGTTCGACTGGTCGTGCGACTACGACACGTTTTTGAAGCGCAAGGAAGAAGCCCTGGCCGCCGAGGAGAAGCAGAACGCGCTCTTCGACCGCAAGCTGGCCGAGGAAGAGGTCTGGATTCGCACGGGCATCCAAGCCCGCCGCACGCGCAATGAAGGCCGCGTCCGCGCCCTTGAAGCCATGCGCCGTTCGCGCAGCCAGCGCCGCTCGAATCCTGGCCAAGTCGAGATGACAATTCAAGAAGGCCAGCGTAGCGGGACGCTCGTCGCGGCGTTGAAAAACGTGACGCTCCAATTCGGCGAGCGGACGATCATCGATGATTTTTCGACGACCGTGATGCGCGGCGATAAGATCGGCATCCTCGGACCGAACGGGGCCGGCAAGACGACGTTGCTAAAACTGCTCCTCGGCCAACTCGAACCGACGTCGGGTTCGGTGAAGCTTGGGACGAACCTGCAGATCGCCTACTTCGATCAGTTGCGCGCGAAGCTCGACGGCGAAGCGAGTGTCGCCGACAACGCGGCCGACGGCAGCGAAACGATCAAGACGGGCGAAGGCTCGCGGCATGTGATCGGGTACCTGCAAGATTTTCTCTTCACGCCGGAACGTGCGCGAACCCCGGTCAAATTCTTGTCCGGCGGGGAGCGGAATCGATTGCTGCTGGCCAAGCTCTTCGCCAAGCCGGCGAACGCGATCGTTCTCGACGAACCGACGAACGATCTGGATGCCGAGACGCTCGAACTACTCGAAGAACGGCTCGTGCAATTCCAGGGGACGATCCTGGTCGTCAGCCACGACCGCGAGTTCTTGAACAACGTCGTCACGACGACGATTGCGTTTGAACACGGTGGCATCGAAGAATACGTCGGCGGGTACGACGATTGGGTGCGGCAGCACGAAGCGAAACTCGCTGCCGAAGCGGCGACGAAAAAAGCGGAAACCCGCTCAGCAAAGAGCAACGCCACCCCAGCGACAACAGCCTCACCCGCGAAGAAAAAGCTCAGCTTCAAGGACCAGCAAGAACTCGAAAAACTCCCCGCGCGAATTCACGACCTGGAAACGAAAATCGCCGAAATCCACGACGCGATGGGTCAACCAACGTTCTACCAACAAGCGGGTCCGGCGATCGCCGCGGCGCAAGCGGACCTCAAGAAATGCGAAGACGATTTGGCGCTTGCCTACGAACGTTGGGAAATTTTGGAAAGTACATAAGGACCTATTTCAGAATTTATGCTCGTTCGAATTTAGGTCCGGAGGACCGACAGGATTAAGCCCAGGCCGTGAGGCCTGGGAAAGATTCGCCACGAAATTCGTAGGTCCGGAGGACCGGCACGAGTGTCGGCCTTCCAGGCCTTTTGAATTTCGATTTGCAGTACCCCAGGCCTGACGGCCTGGGCTTAAGTATTCCGGTCCTCCGGACCTAAGCAAATATCAAAACAGCATGCTGCCAACCAGTTGGTTTGGGCTAGGCCCTAAGTATTTCTTCTTCCTCCTTACTCCATCCTTCTACATTCTTCCCCCAATGACTCGCCTCTTTGCCGGAACGCCGTTTGATATTCCGCCGACGTGCGATCGTTGCGGAAAGTTGGAGAAGGAGTGCAAGTGCCCTCCCCCGCCGCCGCCGCGTATTCCGCCGGGGGAGCAAACCGCGCGCGTGAAAACCGAGAAACGTCAAAAGGGGAAACTCGTCACGACGATTAGCGGCTTGCCGGAGATCGGCAACGACTTGCCGGGCCTCTTGACGCAATTGAAAACCGTCTGCGGTGCTGGCGGAACACTCAAGGACGGTGTCCTTGAAATCCAGGGCGAGCACCTAGCCCGCGTGCGCGAGTCTTTGACGAAAATTGGTTATCGTGTGAAATGAATGCAAATACATTTTTGAACAGAAGAGAGCAAAGGTAGCAAAGGAAGACGGAAAGAAACTTGAATTGCTGAAAACTCAGCGAGTTGACTGCGTGTCGTCAGCGAAGCTCTCCTTGGTGAAGGTCTTATCTGAATCGGACTTTGCATTTCTTTGCTTCCTTTGCTGCCTTCTGTTCAGATCGTGTTTCGCATTTTCTTCTGTAAAAAATCTGCTAAAATCAGTCGTTTTTCCCGCTTCCGTCCGAGTTGAGAGTTGCGATGGCTGTTTTGCTGCAAATTAAGGATGCTTTCAAAAGCTACGGGGATCAGATCCTGCTCGACGGGGCGAATGCCACGATTACCGATGACGGCAAGGTCGGCTTCGTCGGCCGCAACGGCGCGGGCAAGAGTACGCTGCTCAAAGTGTTGCTCGGCGAGGAAGAACTCGACAAGGGCGAAGTGATCCGGCACCCCAAACTGCGGCTCGGTTATTTGCGGCAGCACGACCCGTTTCAGCCGGGCGAGACGGCGCTGCAGTTTCTGATGCGCGACAGCAATCAGCCGGATTGGAAATGCGGCGAGGTCGCCGGCGAATTCGAACTCAAGGGCTCGTACCTCGAAGGTCCGGTGACGAAGCTCAGCGGCGGGTGGCAAACGCGCGTGAAGCTCGCGGCGCTGCTGCTGCACGAGCCGAACCTGCTTCTGTTGGACGAACCGACGAACTTCTTGGACTTGCGGACGCAGATTTTGCTCGAGCACTTCTTGAAGCATTACAAGGAAGCGTGCCTGATCGTCTCGCACGATCGCGCGTTCCTGGGGGCGACCTGCGACACGACGCTTGATTTAGCGCGGGGCAAGCTGACAATGTACCCCGGCAAGATCGACGCCTTCTTGGAATACCAAAAGGAACGCCTCGAACAAGATCGGCGGACCAATGCCTCGACACTCAGCAAGATGAAGCAGCTCGAGGAGTTCATCGCCAAGAACAAAGCTCGCGCGAGCACGGCAACGCGCGCCGCGTCAAAAAGCAAGCAACTCGAAAAGCTCGAGCTCATGGATATCGCCAGCGATGAACCAACCGCGACGATTCGCGCGCCGATCGTCGAACCGCGCAAAGGACCCGTGCTGCGCTGCAAGAGTTTGAGCATTGGTTATCCGGAGCGCGAGATCGCCAGCGGCATCGATCTGGATATCGAGCATGGCCAACGCGCGGCGATCGTCGGCGACAACGGGCAAGGCAAGACGACGTTCCTGCGTACGATCGTCGACTCGCTCGAACCGCTCGCGGGTGATATCCGCTGGGGCCACGCGAGCGTGATCGGGACTTACGCGCAGCACGTTTACACGAGTCTGAATGACAAACAGACGGTGCTCGATTATCTGGAGTACAACGCCGCGCCGGGGACGAAGAATCAACAGATTCTCGACCTCGCCGGGGCGATGTTGTTTCGCGGCGAAGCGATCAAGAAAAAAATCGGCGTCCTCTCCGGCGGCGAACGCGCGCGGCTGTGCATGGCGTCGCTGCTGCTTGGCAACTACAACATCCTGATCTTAGACGAACCGGGCAACCACTTGGACGTCGACACGGTTGAAGCGTTGGCCGAAGCGCTCCGCGAGTACAAGGGGACGGTCATCTTCACCAGCCACGACCGGCACTTCATGAAGCGTGTGGCAACGTGCATCATCGAAGTCCGCGACGGCCGGGTGCTGAATTACCGCGGCGATTACGAGTCGTACCTCTACTCGGTCAACAAGGAAATCGAAGACGGCGAGCGCGAACAAGCCAGCGGCATGGCCAAAGCGCCGAGCGCCGTGATGAAACGTGAAAAAGTCGCGGCCAAGGCTCCGCGCCGCGACGAGCGCACATTACGCAAGGAAATGAGCACGTGCGAGAAGCTCATCGCGCGGCTCGACGGCGAAAAGAAAGCGGCGAACGAGCTACTGATGAACGCCACGGACCCTAAAAAAGCCATGGACTTGCATAATCAAGTCGAGGATCTCGGCAAGCAGCTCGAAGAGGCTGAGAGCCGGTGGTTGGAATTGCATCAGGAATTGGAGTCGGAGTAGCATTCTCGTTTTTGACATGGGGGGCAAATGCTCCTTATGATGAGGTTCTCTTCCGGAGAATTTAGACTCGCTTTTCTTGATAGGATTGAACGCCGTTGAACGAAGCAAACCCCAAGCCACACGATATTTCGCTCGCCGATTTTCAGGACTTGATCCGCAAGATGTACCTGGAAAAGGATCTGGCGCGGGGCGTCGAGGGGACGTTCATGTGGCTGATGGAAGAGGTCGGCGAATTGGCCACGGCGCTCCGCAGCGGGACGCACGAGGAACGGCTCGGCGAGTTCGCCGATGTCGTCGCCTGGCTGACGACGATTGCCAATGTCGTCGGCATTGATCTGAGCGAAGCCGTCGCGCGGAAATACGGCTCCGGCTGTCCCGGCTGCGGGCTCTTGGTTTGCACCTGTGACAACGCCGAGAAACCGTGATGTGCTGCCGTACTCTACGATTATGCTTGAGCTATACTTTCGCGGTGTTCGCTTGTCTCGCGATCGCAGCCTGCTGTTTCATCAGAACTTCCCAAGCCGATTTGCCGGTCATTAGCAATGCCAAGGCAATCGAGAACGCGCAACAGTCTCTCCCAGAGTTTCGTGGCGTGAAGTTGGCGTGGGACGGAGCTTACCGTGTTGGCTCGCCGACGGTGATGAGCATCTCTTTTTATTCCCGCACAGAGTTCAATGGGATTCTCCATGTTTATGTCAAGGATAGTGACGGCGATACGATTCAACACGGGCCGCTCTATTGGAGAAGCCGAAGCACGAATGGCGAGACAATCTATCCGTTGACGATCCAGGCTCCAGCCAAAGGTTTTACGCTCAAGATCCAATTGAAAATTATCCCGCTGGGAACAGAAGAGATGGAGCAGCGCCAAGTAGAGCGCAGCAGTTTTGAAGATTTTCCCATTTCGGCGGAGTGGACCTGGAATTCCGATCCTGCGCTTGCGCTCTCGTCGGTCAGAGAAGTTTGGATGGAGCTCGGCAATAGTTTGAAACTAAAAAACGTCCTTTCGCTGGGCGTGCATGACGAGCGTAATCAGCCGGCGATCGTTGTCAGCAATTTCAGAAACAACGACTTCGATCCAGCGTTCTTTGCCGGTGTTCATGGCGTTACACTCAATACGCTCATGTATCCTCCGGTAGGTCATCCGGGTCTGGAGAATCTCGATACCTACACGCTGGAAAAGTGGGTCAGGCAAGGGGGAAATCTATTTCTCAACTTCAAAGAAAATCAGGAAAGCCAGCCGGAGCGGCGAGCAGCCTTCGATGAATCATGGAATAAGTTTCTCGGAGGGCAAGTTACAACCCAGCGTGTGCCTCATTCGCAATTCAGTGTCTGGGAAACTTTTCTCAACACGGACGAACAGCTTCGCATCAACGAAGAACTTCGCCGCAACCCGCCGTTGATTCCCGTCATCAGCAATCTTAAGGGCAAGGTTCTGCTCAGCAACGGCGACACGCCGCTGGTGATTGAGCATCAGTTGGGCTTGGGACGCGTGGTGACGTGCCTTGTCGATTTGAATGCCGAGCCATGGCTTCAATGGCGGAAGCGCGATGAACTGCTCCAGCGTTTGATCCCGTGGCACATCGCTACGGAAGCAGAGGCCAAGTTCGCGAGCTCAAGCAGTTCGCTCCGCCTCGGCTACGATGATCTGGCAGGGCAATTTGTGACGGCGCTGGGGACATTCCAAAGCGTCAAGCTCATCCCGTTTTGGATCCTGATGAGCGCGGCATTGGGGTTCGGCTTGGTCTGGTATTTCTTGCAGTCCGTGTTGCTCAAGTCATGGAGCGCGGCGGCGCGATTGGTCGCGGCCGCGCTTGTCGTTGCTGGAGCAACGCTTGCATTTGCCATGTTGACCGGCGGTGGCTCGGCTAAAGAATCACGCTTGCTCGCGAATACGGCGCAGGTCGTCGACTACAACGCGATGCAGGGCGAATACCAGGGCCAAAGTTGGATCAGTTTGCTCAGTTCCAACTCGCGGCAGGTCGATCTGCAAGTCGACCCGCGGAAACTTGCTGCGGCCAAGCCTGATCGAACGCGGGGGGAGACTCAGCAGTTGGCATGGCTGGGAATGCCGGGCAAAGGCTGGGGCGGGCTCGATGCGCCGCTGGCGAACTGGACGCAAGCGAGCGAGCCGTATCACCTTGAACCTCACGCGGCGAAGGTGAACAACTTGACGCTGTCGCCGGACTTGACCAAATCGTTTCACGAACGCTGGAGTTTGCCGACGCTGCCGCAGCAAACAACGCCGCTCGTCAGTTACCGCGCGGAATCATTGCCGCGGGGCAAGTTGAAGTCGGAACTTCCGTTTGCTTTGCATGATGCGATCTTGTTGTACGATACCTGGGGCGTGGAGCTGGGCACGATTCAGCCGGGGCAAGTGATCGATCTGGATCAGATTCGCGGCCGCGTGGCCTCGGCCGCAACCATCATCACCGGAAAACGCGCCCAGCCCACAGCGCCAGTGCAGAGTTACAACCGCGCGGGCACGGATGTGCGCGAAATCCTCAAGCTCATGTTGTTGCATCGCGCCGCGGGCGGGACTCGTTACACGGGGCTATTCAGCCACGCCTGGCCGCTGCTCGATCAATCGGCTTCGCTGACCCCGAACCAAGCACTGATCCTAGGCTCGGGAGCCGCGCCGGTTAAATGGAAAATTGGGACAGCGGGCGAAAAACTTGAGCCACTGGAACCAGCCAGCGAAGTCTGTTTGTATCGGCTTTGGATGCCAGTAATCTCGAGCGATCAAGCGGCTGAAAACGCGAGTGAACCGACGATAATACGCTTACCTAAATAGAAATTTAGCAGAATAATTTAGGCACGGATAAACCTGACGCAGTTTCGTACGACGGACTTCCAGTCCGTCGAAAAAATGCCATGATTGCGACGGACTAGAAGTCCGTCGTACGATTAGTCTGTCATCCTGTCCTCCTGCAATCCTGTCGACTGTTCCCGTGATCGAAACTCGCGACCTGAATAAGAAGTATGGCGATCTGTTCGCTGTCAAAGCGCTCACGCTCACGTTGAACCCCGGCGATGTCTTCGGGTTCATCGGTCCCAATGGCGCGGGCAAGACGACGACGATGCGGATGCTGGCGACGTTGTTGAACCCGACCTGGGGCGAGGCGTATGTCTGCGGCCATTCGATCTACACGCACGCCAAAGAGATTCGCCGCCTGATCGGCTTCATGCCCGACGCGTTTGGCGTGTATGACGACATGAAGGTGATCGAGTATCTCGAGTTTTTCGCTGCGGCGTATCGGATCAAAGGGGCGGCCCGGACCAAGAAATGCGACGAGGTGCTAGACCTGGTCGGGCTTGGCTACAAGCGCGATGCGCTGGCAACGAGTCTCTCACGCGGCATGAACCAACGCTTGGGACTTGCGCGGGTTCTGCTGCACGATCCGCAAGTCCTCTTGCTCGATGAACCCGCTAGCGGGTTGGACCCGCGCGTGCGGATCGAGATTCGCGAGTTGATCAAGAAGCTCGGCCAGATGGGCAAGACGATCATGGTCAGCAGCCACATCCTGCCCGAGCTGGCGGACATGTGCAACAAGATCGGCATCATCGAGCGCGGCGAATTGTTGGTGAACGCCGATGTGGCCGAAGTCATGCGGCG
>JBGSSS010000176.1:0-16287 GCA_041736895.1 Pirellulales bacterium | reverse complement strand
CGAAGACGACGAAGACGAGGGCAAGCTCGCGATCACGCATGTTGCGCCCGTCGAGCATTTCGGTGATGCCTACACGCTCGTTGAGTGTCGGCTCGAAACGGGCCGCACGCATCAGATCCGCATCCATCTCGGCGAGCTGGGCCATCCGCTCTGCGGCGAGAAAGTCTACAACATCCCGCTCGGCCAGCCGCCGCGCGTCGACCGCAGCGGCGCGACGCGCGTCATGCTCCACGCGTTCGAACTCGGGTTCATCCACCCCGCGTCGGGCGAAGAATTGCTTTTCGATTGCGACATGCCGAGCGACATGGCGGCGGTTCTGAAACGCTTACGCGGGCCGCAGAAATAAAAGCCCGCGGCGTAAGCCAGGGCGTTAGAAATCAAAGGTTGTAAGTTGTAGGTTATAGGTTGAAAGTAAGTTTTATCTGGAATTCTTACTTACAACTTACGACCTATAACTTACAACCATTTCTTTTGACGCCCTGGCTAACGCCGCGGGCTTTTATCGTTACCGATAATGCGGATACTGAAACAATGGGTTCTCGGCGCGGAGGAACAAGTAATCGATTTGCCAGAAGAGCCCGTCGGCTTTGCGGTGCAGCGGATCGGCGATGTCGGCCGTGCGGAAGCCGAGGCGTTCCAGGTGTTGGATCATGTCGGCGAAGCGCAGCGACGACGGCGTGAGTTGAAAGTTGTAGACCTCCATGATCACGGCGGCCGTCGCGCCGAGCATCTTGGTGCAGCCGGCAAGGATCGGCAACTCGAACCCGTGCGTATCGAACTTGAGCAAGTACGGACCCGGCAGGTGGCGTTCGGCGATCAGGGCGTCGATCGAGCGGACGGGCACGACGCGCGCTGTGCCGGGGTTCTCGCCGGCGACGGTGCTGCCGTCGAGATCGTCGGTAACGTTGAGTGTGACCGACGTGCCGTCGTGTTCGCCGGCGACGCAAAGCGCGTAGTCGAAGTTCGGGAATTGCTGCTTTAGCGCGGCCAGATCCGGTTCGCGTTCGCGAAGCGGATCGATGGCCAGGTACTTGGCCGTGGGCAGGAACTGCAAGCACTGCCGGCTCCAACTGCCGTTCGACGCGCCGATGTCGATGACCGTGTTCACGGCAATCTCACGCTGGGCGAAACGCCAGAGCAGTTTGCTCATGGCGAATTCGCTCTGCTGGCCAGTGAGCTTGCGAATCAGCCGCTGCACTCCGCGGAACGGCGATTTCTTGAGCGGGCGTGGCGTGGCGGGCGAAGTGGACATACGCGGCTCGAAAGGGAAAGAAAGAACTGCCGGTCGGGCAAAGTGGGCCAGATTATTCGGATTTCCGGGGAAAGCCGCAAGTTCAACCACGCCTCATTTCGGGTTACCTTCCTCGAGATTTGCCCAATTTCAGAAATTTTGGAGAATCTTTGCTAGCGGACTTTTTTCTCCTTTGTGAATGCCTGATCTTCTTGGTAATATTTGGGCATTCGGAGGCATCCGCATCGGACAATGTCTGTCCAGCAGGCGGTGCTTCACCTTTTTATCACGCAGGAAGAGACATCATGGCCGAAGGTACGATCAAGAAACTCACCGACAAAGGCTTCGGCTTTATCAAGGTTGGGAATGGCAAGGATCTGTTTTTCCACAGCAAGAGCGTCCAAGGGACAACCTTCGACGAACTCCGTGAAGGTCAAACAGTCACCTTCACCGAAGGCAGCGGCCCCAAGGGTCCGTGCGCCGAAAACGTGAAGCCTGCCTAAATTGAGCAGCTATTCTCGCAACAAACCAAAAGGCCAGGCGAATTTCGCCTGGCCTTTGTTTTTTTACGAGCGCTGATGCAGAGGCACACCGCTGCTGCTTGGGCCGAAAGTTTTAGCCACAAAGAAACGCAGAAGACACAAAAATACAATTCAATTTTTGCCGCAACAAAAGCAAAGATAGCAAAAAAGGGGAGTTGGCCTTACCCAAGATTTTAGTTATGGCAGATGTGATCAGGATTCCGGATGACGGGTTCCTCTTCTCTGCTTGTCGTTGTTACGCATTGCACGATGAACATTGTGTTTTGCTTGGACAAGCAGTGCCGGAACATCTAGGGCTTGAGACCGCGAAGGCAACAACGATCAGAGAAGAGGAACCTGTTCCCTGACCGGCTGACGTTCCACGCTTGCTCGTGATAGGCAATAGAATGAAGGCAGGAGAATAAGATCTGCAAATTCTCTTGCCTTGATTCTTCTGCCATTGATCCTAAGCGTATGCCAAACTCTTATTCATCATGTTTGTGATGAAACCGGCAGTGGCATAGGTCCGTAGACTTGCTTTTTGTTCTTTTTGTTTTCTTTGCGGCAAAATTGAATTGTATTCAGGGTTCTACGCCACTTGCCGCCATTGCTGGTGCATCATCGGGCCGTGGTTGACGAGCCAGCGGTTCATCTTGAAGCCGAGGCGGTAGATCTTGCTCGCTTGAATTTTGGTTTTGTCGTACGACTCGACGCGCTCCAATTGTTTGGCGAACCGCGCTTTGGCCGCCGTTTCTGCGGCGCTCGCCGCGGCCTTGTCGGTGAATTGGCCCCAGCCGATCGAACCGCAGATGCCGACCCGATTGAAGCGCGGCGACTTGACTACCTTGTCCAAGAACACTCGCCCGCATTCAAACGCCGTCATGACATCGTGAAACGCGATCACGCCGCCGACCGCCAAGTGCGGGAGGAAGTTTTCGTAATCGGCGAGTGCCCCTTCATACGTATGATCGCCATCGATCCAGAGGACGCGCAGCTTTTGATTCCAATGCGGGGCCAACTTGTGCGAGTATTGCTGGTGAATTTCGATCTTATTCGTCACGCCGCAGGACGCAAAGTTTTTTTCCAACATGGCGCGTGCCGATGTCGGCTTGCCCGCGGCCGACTTGTCGGCCCACTCGTCGAGTTCCAACGGATCGACGGCATGAATCCGCGCGTTGTCCGAAAGCTCCACCGCCTTGGCCAAGACAATCGTCGAACGGCCGCGGAAGCTGCCGATCTCGAGGATCTCGCCCGCGGCCTTGGGGTAAGCGCCCAGCAGCGCGAGGAACTCCACTTCGCGCGGCGTCAGCCAGCCGTCGACCGGCGCGACGAGCGCGTTGACCTGTTCCAGGAATTGCGCGAACTCCTGCGGCGTCGGCGTGCGTGCTGGCTGAAAAGCGTGCGGCATTGGAAATCTCCCCCCTGTTGACGAGAATTGGCTGCAAGACGAGACGCAGCGCGGCCCGCCAAGAACTCGACAGGCGTCTTCGAGACGGCGACGCCCTGCGCTGACGGAGCTGTCGAGGAGAATGAACCGGCATTCCCTCGCAGCAAGGTTGGCGAACCTATTAGGAGTGTCGGCGCGGCGCGCCGAGGTTGTTGACCATTTTTGCGATTTCACGGCGCGCTGTTTGCGGAGCAATAAATGATCGCGCGTGCTAGCTTGCTAGCAAGTGCAGAACGGATAATTAAAAAGCCGCTACATCCTCTTCATGCGCGAGTCAGCCCTAGGTCAACGCTGGATTTTTTGAGGCATCTCTCCAATATCCAAAGTTCTTGTCAACACGTGCCAAGATCGTGTTGCATCATGCCCTTTGACGGATTCCTCTTCTCTGTTTGACCGTGTCGTCAGTCAGTTGATTTGCTTCCGGGCCATCAATTTGAGCGGAGAAGCAGGAAAAGACAGTTTCTCGTGTTTCGATTGTTGTAGCCGAAAGTGATTGAATCGAGACTACCGCTATCGCGCATGAGTAAAACAGAGAAGAGGAACCCGTAGGCCCCCGATTTACCAACATTTTTCACTTCACCCACGGAGATGGGAGGAGAACCAGTGGGGTTCTTCTCCGATCTTCCGGGGTGAAGCCGAAATTGACAGCCGGGCGATTGACGCGCTTCCACTTCTCTGTTGACTCGCATGGTCGCACTCAATTGCACCGTTTTCGGATGTTCCCACCGCGTTCTTCGGCTGATTCCTGAACTTGATTCATGGGTATTTTCGCTTGAAGAGTCCCTTTCAATTCGCGATCCACGAACAATCGAACACGCGCAACAAGTCAAAACAGAGAAGAGGAACCCGTCCCTGGCCAGTTGGCAGACTCGACTTCACCCATCATGATGCAAAAGAACCAAGCCAAGTCATTTGGGTGGATCATCAGTTCTTCGTGTTGCCTAAGGCGGCTGGTCACTGTCTGACGCGTTCCGCAAGAGGTTGCTGCATTTCGAGAATTTGGTGCTTCTCCCCGGTGGGTGAGTGAAGCAGTTGTAATGAGCGTTGCGGCTGACGCGATTCCTCTTCGCTGCTTTTCGTTTGTTGCGCAGGGAACTTGAACGTTCTACACCGTGTATTTTTCCACTAGTGGTTGAGTCGATTGCCGTGTTTTTATCGAACGAACAGGGCAGGAACTCCAAAAAACTTGAGACCGGGAATTCGTCAGTAATCAGAGAAGAGGAGCCCGTTCTTTGCAAACCAACCGGCAAAGATTCACCCTCGGACTTCGGCGGAAAACCGAGAATTTGGACATCGGAGCGATTCCTTAGAAAATCCATGCGGCGAGCAAAATCGGCGATCAACTGGAGACGGTACTCACATGGGTCAGCAGAACCATCGAGGTATTCAATCGCGAATGCTTTGCGGCAACGCCGAGTGATTTTGTCCCGATTCGAGTTAGGTTCGCTGTACGACGACTCTAGATTCTCTTTTCCAGAACGGAGCGCGGTGGTACATTGCAGGAGATTGCAGCCGGCATCTTTTTTCATTTCGCCGCCGGGAGGGCAGAACCCATGGCCAAGCGCGAGAATCCTTACGAAGCGGCGTTCGCGGCGTGGCTGCGGCAGTTGGCCGTGCCGTTCATCGAGATCAACGAGAGCCATCGGCAGTTCCTCGGCGACAAGTCGGCCGGGTCCGAGCATGAGCTGCCGCGCGTCACCGCGAAGAATCTCGACTTTATCGTCACCGTGCCGCGCGGAACGACGTGGCTGGTCGATGTCAAAGGCCGGCACTTCCCCGGCGGCAAGCAGCGGCACTACTGGAAGAACTGGGCGACGCGCGACGATCTGCACGGCCTCGCCAGTTGGGAGAACATCTTCGGCGCGGGGAGCGGCGCGCTCTTGGTCTTTGCCTATCAACTGCGCGGCGAACGGAGTCCGTTGCCGCTCGACGAATTGTTCTGCCACCAAAAGCAATGGTACGCGTTCACGGCGATCCGTTGGTTCGACTACGCCAGCGCCGCGCGGCCGATCTCGCCGAAGTGGGGAACCGTGGCCGTCGGCACGCGCCGATTCCGCGAACTGGCGTTGCCGGCCCGCTCGTTCTTTCAACCCGAGAGCGCTCCGCAAGCCGCCCCGCCGCTAAGCTTCACCGCGCATGCCGGTTGATGCGGCAAAGAAATTAAAAGCCCGAGGCGTTAGCCAGGGCGTGAAGAATTTTAACCACCAAGAGACACAAAAAAGACGAAGACAATTTTCGCCGCAAAGAAAACAAAAAAAAGCAAAGAGGGAAAAATATTGGTTCATCCGCCTATCAAGTGCGTGAGTTGGCTTTGAATCGGCGGTGGATTTTCTCAGGGATAGCTCCGATGTCCAAAGTTTGGAATGAAGTTGCATCTTGCAGCTAGCCGCAGCTTGACACGCATTATCCCCGCGCTGGCCCAAAGATCCCTTGAAAGGGTCGACAGCCGAACATCGCTCGGTTTCTTGAGTAAAATGAATGTCATGCGCACGCTCCGTTTGTCGAAATTCCTTTGGACATCGGAGTGATCCCTCAAAAAATCCAATCCCGATTTTTGAAAAAGGCTAACGAATGCAAAAATGGCTGAGCCAGATAAATGAGAGAATCATTCGCCGGCCCGATTCGGTTGCGAAACGGCCGCCTCTGAGATTCCCTTTTTTGTTTTCTTTGTTTTCTTTGTTTTCTTTGCGGCGAAATTTGCATTTGCATTTTTTTTGCCTTCGGTGTCACTTTGCGGTTTCCCTGACTTTCATGGTTTTGCGGCCAGCAATGTCCCGCTTGGCGACTTCTGCCTCAACTTGTGGTCAATCTTTCCCGCATTTTCGCCGAATCCGGCCAACATTTGCGGCCTGCCCGCGTAATCCCTGTTGAGTCTTTGCGGCACATCTCGTAATGATTAAGAGACGGTATTCCTTCGAAATCTCTTGCGGCAAGGCCCGATCGCATGCATCCACCACTCCTCCGCGGCGCTCTGGCATTATTGCTTTGGGGCATCGGCTCGTTGGTATTGGCCGCCGAAGCGGTACCGCCAAAGCTCGCCGCTGAAAAGCTTGGCCCAGCGAATCTTGGCACTGTTGCCGTCGTTTGTCCCAAGGCCTGGCAGCCCGCGCTCGAACCGTGGGTCAAGCATCGCACGGCGCAAGGGTGGCAGGTCGAACTCCTCGCGCCGCAGCCCGACGCCAAGCGGCAACTTGCCGCCATTCACCAGCGGCATGCCCAAGCGCCGCTGACGGCGCTGTTGCTCGTCGGTGATGCCGTGGCCGACCCGAACAATGAACTGCAGCCGCTCGTCGCGACGCAGCATGTCGTGTCGCAGGTCATCACCCAGTGGCGCGGCGAACCGCAGATCGCCACCGACTTGCCGTACGCCGATCCCAAGAACACGGGCCAGCCGGAATTCGCCATCGGCCGCTGGCCGGTCGATAACGCGGCACAGTTGAAAGCGGTGATCGCCAAGACCTTGGCCTACGAAACATCACGCGATTATGGTGTCTGGCGCGGCAAGATCAATTTGGTCGCCGGCATTGGCGGCTTCGGCGCGTTGACTGACGCGGCGATTGAACAAGGCGCGCGGTCGATCGTTCTCAGCGGGTTGCCCGCGGGTTACGAGCCGACGCTGACGTTTGGCAGTTGGTCGAGTCCGCATTGCCCCGACCCGCGGAAGTTCGCCGAGTCGGCCCGCGCGCGGATGGCCGAAGGCTGCCTCTTTTGGGTCTACATCGGCCATGGACATCCGCGGGGTCTTGATCGAGTCCGGATGCCCGACCGGCAGGCGTATGGAATCATGGAGTGCCGCGACTGCGGCGCGTTGCCGGCGTCCAAGTGCGCGCCGATCGCGCTCTTCTTGGCTTGCTCGACAGGCGCGTTCGATAAGCCAGACGATTGCCTGGCCGAAGATCTGCTCCGCGCCGAGTCGGGACCCGTCGCGATCATGGCCAGTTCGCGCGTCGCGATGCCTTATGGGTTGAGTGTCTTTGCGATGGAGGCCTTGCAGGCGGGACTCGTCGATAAATCCGCGACCCTCGGCGAGGTGGTGCGCTTGGCCAAGGTGCGGGCGTTGCAGCCAACACCTGCCACGAAAGACGCCGCGCCGAACCAAACCGCCGCGCAGCACACGGCGACGCGGCAGATGCTGGACAATATGGCCGGGCTTCTGACACCGGGCGGGCACGACAGCCAGAAGGAACTGCGCGAGCACGCGCACTTGCTGCAACTGATCGGCGATCCGTGCTTGCGGCTTGTGCACCCCGAGCCGCTCACGCTCGCGGGCCCTGCGAAGGCGAAGGCTGGCAGCAAGATCGAGCTGATCGCGAAGGCCGACCCGTTTCTGCTCGCTACGGGGGTGAAGCCTGGCCCGGTGCTCTGGGAACTCCGCATGCCGCCGGGCAAGCTCAAAGAAAAAATGGCCGCGCGGGAAAAGTATCTGGCCACTGACAACCAATGGGCCGAAATGCAAAAGACTTATGAGGCGGCCCTCGATGTGGTGCTCGCTGGGCAAACGGGTTCGGCAGACAATCCGTGGGAGGCCAGCTTCACGCTCCCTGCCGACGCGCGCGGCGAATACCAGGTTCGCTGCTGGCTGACTCACGACAACGGCTACGCCACGGGGACGCACACGATCACGGTGGAGTGAAAGTGGATTGAAGGCAAATGCCTCCGTGACTTTGCCTTTCGGCTTTCACGCGTGGGCTGAAGCCCACACTACTGGACGAGTTTCACCTTCGGCCGCAGGATGATGTCCTCGAAGATTTTGCCGAGGGCTTGTTCGTATTGATCCGGGTCGCCGCTGCTGCGGTACGCTAAACCTTTGTTGGCCGTGCCGGCGATGCGGGCCATGCGGTCCATGAAGTTGTAATCCGCCGCCATGCCGAGACCCACGGGATAGAGATCCCACTTGTCGGCCTTCATGATCGCGGCCTGCATCAGCGGCGCTTCGTAGTAATACTGACCGTTGCCGTAATAGTCGCCGTGCGGATTGGATGTCACGTACCCAAAGATCGTGTTGTAATCGGTCCGGTAGAGATTCGGCACGCCGTCGGTAAGCAGGACGACGACCTTGCTAGCGTGCTCGCGGCCCGCGCCGCCGTCGGAAGGGTTGCTGATCGCCCCGCGCGCTTCGATCATGCCGGCTTCGGTCGCCGTGCTGTTACCGTTATCGCTCACGGCTTGCATCTTGGCGCAGGTTGCCATGACCTGCGCGTAGTTTGACGTCAACGGCTGAATGATCTGGGCATCGGTGGTCGTCGGGTTGTCGAACGTGACGATCGAGACTTGATCCCGGTAGAGCGCGTTGGGAATTCCGATGTTGCGGTCTCGGATCTTGGCGAGAGCCATGATCAACGAGCGCCGCGCGGCGTGTTCCGGCTGCGCGCGGGGCGGGAAATCGAAGGTGCCACCGGCGGTCGACTCCGAGTGCAACGCACAGATCGCGCTCCTGGTCGAATAAGGCGTGTACCCGGCGTTGTTGGTGTCGCTGCCGAGGTCGAGCATGAACTGGATATAGGTCAGATAACCGACGCGATTGCGCAAGTTATCGATCGCAGCACTCGTCGCGGCGGGCCAGGTCCCCTTGTTTGGGTTATTGAGGTTGGTGATCCGGTTGCCGTCTTGGTTCGGCGGCAAACTGCCTCGATGATACGGCGGCGTCACATCGTATGCCGGCGCTTGCAACTGACCCGTCAAGGGGGGCTGCAACGCTGCGATCACTTCCGCCCAGGTGCGCTCTGTCTTGCGTTGTGCGTAATCTTTGTAGCGCCGCTCCGGCCACAAGCTTCCTGACGGCGGCGAACCGCTCGGCGGAGGGCTCCGCCAGTGCCGCCTGTACTGCCGCCAGTGCTTCCGCCACCACCGCTAGTACTGCCACCGCCGCCACCTCCACCTCCACCTCCTCCACCTCCCCCACTTGGCGGCGGCGGCGGAGGAGGCGGCGGCGGATCATTCGGATCGGGTTCGTCGATGTAGACACTCTTCAGCACATAGTCCAGGTACTTCTCCCAATACGCGTAGTTCGCCAAGGTCGGGGCCGGCTTGGCAGCCGGCATCAGTGGGGCCAATTGGTTGTCGATGATCCAACTGTAGACTTGCACCTTGCGCTCGGCTTCGCTCATGCCCGGATCGATCCGGTACAGCGGATCCATGAGCGTGTTGGCCAAGGGACCGCTGTCGCTGCTCAGCTCGGCGTAGGCGAATTCGTCTTGCGTGACGCCCAGCGTCGCCCCGATGTATTCCGTCGGCCCGGGGTAAGCGCCGAAGCCAAAGTCGCTGTACAACCGCGTCATCATGTTCGACGCCGTGCCGCTGCCGAATTTGCCGTCGACCAAACTTGCGGCCCATGCCGCTTCAGTATCGTCGTTCATGGAGCCGCTGAGATCGACCACAAAGGCGATGTCGCGGGGCTTGGCCGAAACCACGGCGCTTGCTTCCATCTCGACGCTCTTGAGGCCGAGGAATTGGCCGAAGAACAACTGTGCCTTGCCCCCGGTCTTGTCACTGCAGCGCGCGTAGACCCGAATCGCGTTGCAGCCGTTGGCTGATTTCGTAAATTTGCGCTTGTCTGCTTCCCAAACACCGAATTGCACATCGGACTTGGCGATCTTGATCTTGCGCCCTGCGGCCGTGTGCATGTTGCCGTATTCCCGCGCCTTGGCGATGGCCGCCGTTTGATCGGCCAGATGAAACCCGGCTGCCAGCGCCGCCGAGTCGGCCGCATTTTGCAACTGGGTCTTTACGAGCACCAAGTACCCGCAGTCGATCCCAAAGGCAACCATCCCCAGGAGTACCACCATTAGCACCGCCGACAGGACGAGCACTGCGGCGCGGCGTTGGAAGCGAGTACGAGGACGGCGTCGGCGAGTGAAAAACATGGGACCTAGTCTTGAAAGGAGCCACGGCAAAACAATCCATCAATCCAAGCATTGGTCACGTGGAAGCCAGAGCAACTCGGCCGCGGTTTTCTTGGGGATAATTCAGCGCTCTCGTAATCGTCATATTCGATAACTTGTTTCAGTCGCGAAACTTAGGAGACCAGCTTGCATGCAGATGTTTTTGTCCTGTATGGCGGAAGCTGGGCATTTCCGCTGCGATGACCCTCTTGTCAGGCGACCCGGCGCAGGTCAAGCTAGGGTTCTGTTTCTGGCTGGCACGAAGTTTACGGATAAGGGATTTCGCATGATTTTACGGGCAATGACCTGGGCTGTGCTGATTCTGGCGAGCGGCGCGACAACGACGCTGCGGGCCGGCGACCTAAGTCCCCTCCTGCCGGCGGATGCCCATTTCGTCGCCGCAGCCCCCGACATGAAGGTGCTCGCCGCGGCTTGGGCCGGTTGCTCGCTGGGCAAGCTGATCCAGGGGGCGGATATGCTGCCATACCGCACGGCGCTCGACGCGGACAATGTCGCCTGTTTGATCCGGTTGCGGCCGTGGTTCGGCTGGGATTGGGCCGAACTGGCCGAAGTGCCGGACCAAGTCACGTTTGGGATTTTCCCCTCGGCGCTTCCGCCTGCCGCGAATCCGGCCCCCGCAAAGGCCCCTCCGGCCAAAGGGGCTGCTCCCGCCGCGCCGACGCAGCAAGTCGAGTTCGTCTGTCTGATTGCCAAGGGCAAAGATCCGCAAGCGGCTGCCGCGTGCCGCACCGCGGGCGAAGCCTATTTCAAAAAACTGGGCGTCGCGCCGGTCAATAAACAAGTCGGCAAGGTGGCCGTCACGAGCTACACATTCAAACCCAAAGTCGGCGCGGACTACACGACCGTCTACTTTGAAACGCCGCAATACCTCGGCGCGGCGACGAGTCTGCGCGGCGCGGAGTTGGTTCTGGCCAAGCTCGCGTCACCTGCGCCAGCGACTGCAGCGCCGGGCAAAGGTCTGGCGAGCTTCGCCCTCGAACCGCTGCCGCTGTTCAAGCTGCTTTCCAAGCCCCCGGCCAAGGGAAAGCGCAACATGGTTCGGTTCTTCGAACGCCAAGGGGGCGGTGAGATCAAGCTCGTGAGCGGTTCGCTCGATCTCCCAGAGAAGGGCGAACTCGAATTGGCGATCGACTCCGAATGGAGCGGAAACTTCCCTCTTCCCAAGGGACTTGGGATCTTGGATTATAAATTAGGTGCGCCGGCAAACCTCGACGACTACTTCGGCAAGACGGCCCACACTGTCCGGCATTGGCGCTGGGATTTTCCCAAAGCGATGAAGGCGCTCGGCAACCTGTTCGACGAATGGAGCGAACCGGGCCCGTCGGGCGAAGGACTCTTCGACGATCTGCTCGATGGGTTGCGCGACGATCCCGAAGGTCAGAAGATCGATATGCGCAAGGATTTGTTTGCCCAACTCGGCCCAGGGGTGACGGAACTCAAGATCGACGGCCCCGCGGCCAAAGTCCCGCCGGTCCAATACAAGCTCGACATCATCGAATGCATCGACGCTGTAAAAGCTGAAGCGACGCTCAAAAAGTATTGGGACGACCCGAACGTCATGCAGGATGCCAAGAATGGTCCTGTGATTTACTACGTGAAGCCCGGGGATTCGCTCTTTGTCGGAGGACGCAAAGGGAAGAAGAATCAACAGTCGCAAAACATCGAAGCAGCCACCTTCCGCGGCAACATGCTCTATCTCTGTGACAGCTACCCCGCGTTGCTCGACTATTTTGCCGCTCAAGCCAAAGCCGCCGATCCGAAAACAAAGGCCCGCCTCGTCGCTGTCTACAAGGCCGCACAAGCGGTCGCGGGAAATCAACTCGGGTATGTCGGCTTAGCCCTCAGCGAGCAATCGTGGCAAGTCCCCTACGTGCGGCTGCAAGCTCCGGCCGTTCCAGACGAGCCGGCCAACATCGCCCTTCTCCGCGGAGCACTATTCGGCAAAGAAGAAGCGCGTCCCGCCGGCATCGAAAAAACGTTGCCCCCTTGGAACAAGGTGCAACCGGTCGCCGCGCCGACGTTCAATCTGCTCAAACCCGACGGCAAGGGGATGCGCTGGAATTATGGGATTGTGCGGTAAGGGCTTCTCCAAGCACGAATCGTATTTTAGTAGCCCGCAGCGTAAGCAAGGGAGTATTCAATCAGCGACTCTCCCTCGCTTACGCGTCGGGCTGCAAAGTGCTGAATAATTTTGGGATAAGCCTTTAGGTCCGGAGGACCGTCAGGATTAAGCCCAGGCCGGGAGGCCTGGGAAAATTTCTTGATTATCAAAGGTCCGGAGGACCGGCACTAGTGCCGGTCCTCCGGACCTTTTGTTATGCTACGCGCAACCCAGGCCTCGCGGCCTGGGCTTAAATATTCCGGTCCTCCGGATCTAACCCGAATAAGCTGCAATTTTGGATAAGCTCTCAATCCTGGTGACGTTTTTGCTCGAACAAGTCATCTTTCACTGAATTGAGGTCATGCGTTCGGGCGATATCCCGGGGTGTACACGGACTTTTTGCAATTACAATAGACATCTGACGCCCGCGCAGGAGATGGGTAACTGATTCTGCCGATGGATCGAACTGGCTATCTACACCCGAGGGGGCATCTTGAATTTCATGCGTCAACCCGCGCGCCGTTTCGCTGTTTTCTTCAATAAGATCCTACTCGTCTTGATCGCCGGCGGCTTGCTTCTGCCAGCCGCCTCGGCGCAGGTCATCACCCTGCGTGGTCAACTGCGTGATCAAGTCGAAGCGTTGCGTGCCTCGCAAGCCGTCTCGGCTTGGGAAAGTTGGAAAGCGATCCACGGCTGGTCCGCGCTCGAAGCCCAGCTTCGACCCGAGGGAAAAATCGATCACACGGCGATCGAAAAAGTGCGGCAGAAAATCTTAACCGCCAAAACACTCGACCAGCGGACGATGGCCGTTGCCGACACGCTGCAAGCGCTGGCCGAAGCAGCGAAACCGTTGACGGACGAGGACCGCGCGGAATATCTGACGAAGTTGGAAAGCCAACTCGTTCCCGCCAGCGACACAGAACTCGCGGCCGCGCGGGCCCGCTTGAAAAAATCGCTCGCGCTGTTGGAGCCAAAGCTGCTCGCCTACGCCGACCGGGGCAAAGCCTGGAAAACGTATCTCTTCTGGGATGAAACGCAGCAGCTACTCAGCGACTCAGCGCCGCCGCGCGACATTCTGCGAAAGCTCGAAGCCCGGTGGTCCGCCGCGCCGCTGGCCTGGGACTTGGCGTTGATTCGTGATGGCGGCAATGAAGTGCAAGCCGTGGCGGTGCTGCTGCGGCGTGATGCGGAGACGATCCAGCAAACGGCCGCGCAGTTCGCCGCGGCCAAGGATGCCTTGAGCAAACCGCTGCACGCCGCGGAACTCGGCGCGGCGTTGCCGCTGCTGTCGGCGCTGGCGGAGTTGGATCTCGGTGCGCAGTTGTTGCTCGAAGTGCGCAACCCCGATGCGGTCCCGATGGCCACGGTCAAGATGCTGCCCCCCTATTTCGGCGATAAAACGCCCGTGCAGCAAACCTTTCCCGTCCGCGGCAACTACGGCGGTTCGTACGCGACGGGCCAGGGGCAAGTCAACGGCACACGCTCGACCAAGCTGATCCCCGATCCGGCCGCCGCGCGGTTCGTAGTCAACTTCAACGGGATCAACACCAGCCAAACCACGAGCTCCACGCAGGGTGTCCGCGTCAACAGCAGCGCCACCTCGCAGGTCAACGCGAGCAAAGATTTTACCTTTCGACCGACGGGCATCAGCAGTTCCCCGGCCACGGCCAGCGCCGCGACCAATTTGCAATACACGGGCATCGGCGCGAGCGGCGGCCGGATCCGTCAGGCCGAGGCGCGTCGCCAGGTGCAAGCGACGCGCGGGAGCTCGCAGCGCAATGCCCAGCAAGCGGTCGAGCGCGGCGCGCGCGAGAGCCTCGACACCGAAGGGGCGAAGCTGATCGCCGACTTCGACAAGTCGTACCAGCGCGAAGTCCTGCGGCCGCTGCACTTGCAATCAAGTTTTCAACCGCGGATCGCCACGAATTCGACCAAGGAAGCGGCGCAGTGGCAGATCACGTTGCTTCGCCCGCACGAATTGCTGCTGCTCCCCGCCGTGCCAGAACTCGCCCCGACGATGCTGCAAACGACGGCGCATCAGACGTTTCCCGCGCGGCAGTTTGAAATGCGGCTGGGGGGCAAGGCGCTCGATCAGAACAACTGGCGCAGCATCCTCGGCAAACAATTGGCCGCACGGCTTTCGCAGAACGAAGAAGACGACGGCTCCGAGTGGAGCATCCTCATGCCGGCCGAAGTTCCGTGCGAGTACGACTTCCGCGAAAACAACATCGTCCGCGTCAAATTTCGGCTCGCCAACTTCCAGAACGAGGAATTCGAACACGACCACATCGACTTGATACTGAAATTCGAATCCACGGTCGTCGACGGCAAGTGGGTGCTCCGACGCTTGGAGCAACCCGAGGTGCAATTCGTCGCCGACCCGGCGACGGGCAAGTATGTCGAGCAAATCGGCGGGCGGGAGTTGTCACTCCGCACGCTGCTTCGCCGCCGGCTGGCGAAGCTGCTCGGCGAAGAGGTCACGCTCACGCCGCAGGATTTGGGCTTCGCGCCGCATAACGGCCGCGAGCTGGTCTTTGCAGAAATCCTCTGCCGCGACGAGTGGCTCGTCATGAATATGAAGTAGCTCGAAGCCATGCTTCGAGCGAGTCGCGAAAAGAAATTCTTGCGAGTATTGAACGCCAGTAAGAAAGCTTCTCTTGTCTTGCATTGGCATTTAGGTCCGGAGGACCGGAATGCTTAAGCCCAGTCCGTCAGGGCTGGGTTTGCTCTTGTGCCGGTCCGCCGGACCTACATTACACAATGTGAAACTTCCCCAGGCCTCACGGCCTGGGCTTAATCATGGCGGTCCTCCGGACCTAAATTCGAATGAGCTTCGGTTTTGATCGGTCCTTCGCTTCTGTTTCCTACGCAATTCGCCGAACCTGCAACACCACGCTCTCCGACTCCGTCCCGGCCAGCGGATAGCTGGCGATCTGTTGGATGCGGACAAAGTTCAGTTGCTTGCGCTGCGAAGCTTCCTCGCGCTCGGCGGTCCAGTTTGGGCCTTTGATGAGCAGCAGTTGATTAAACGCCTCCCAATGCGGCTGCAGCCAGAAGAGCAGTTTCGGAATCGGCGCCACGGCGCGGCAGACGATCGTGTCGAATTCGTGCTCGGCGAGAACCGCCTGCACCGGCGCATGATGGACCGTGACCGGCAAGCCAAGCTGGTCGACGATCTCCTTGACCGCGCGCGCCTTTTTGGCGACCGAATCGCACAGACTCACCTCCAAATCCGGCCGCAAGATCGCCAGCACAATTCCCGGCACTCCGCCGCCGGTGCCCAGATCGAGTACCCGCTCGCCGCTGTCGAGGTACCGCTCCAGCCATTGGCTATCGACCAAATCCCGCGCGACGAACTTGTCCCACGTTGTGTGCCGCGTCAGGTTCAGCTTGGTGTTCATCTCCCACAGCGCGCGGCAATACGCTTCGAGTTGCTCAATTTGATCCTCGGGCAGTTCGATGCCGTGCGCGGCGAGGGCTTCGCTTAGCGAAGCGGAGCCAGTGTCATTCGCTTCGGTATCGTCAGTCGGTTCGTCGTCGTGGGTCTCTTCGGACATGCGGAATAATTTCTTGCAGGATGCGGAATTGAAACACGTCAATGTACCGTGGAATAAGCATTTTGTTTAGCGGGAGCGGCGCTAGCAGTCTGCTCGAATCCGCATCGCAGAAAACGCTCCTCTGCGAGTCGCCGCTAAACGGCGAAGAATCCCCCCGTGGGAGAAGTGAACCCCGCACGTTACAATAAGCCCATGTGGCCCGATAGCGATCAAACCCGAGAATTGTTGGCGCAAGCCCGCGAGGGCGAGCAAGTGGCCGTCAATGCGCTGCTCGACAAGCATCGCGACGCGCTGCGGCGGATGATCGATCTGCGGATGGACAAGGTCGTCCAGCGCCGCGTCGATGCGAGCGACATCGTGCAGGACGTTTTGGTCGAAGCCAATCGCCGGCTGCGGGATTACCTGGAGAACCCCGGTTTGCCGTTTCATCTGTGGCTGCGGAACATGGCGCACGACCGGCTGATCGACGCCCATCGCCGGCATCGCGGCGCAGCGCGGCGGAGCATCGATCGCGAGCAGCCGCTCGTC
>JBGSSS010000164.1:0-25462 GCA_041736895.1 Pirellulales bacterium | reverse complement strand
ACCGGGCGGCTCGAGAGCGCGGCGAATGTGGCGGGCCCGACGAACTTGCGCGCGGCCGCGCTCATCGCGACCGTGACGCGGGCGCCGGTTTGTGCCAAGCGGCTCACCAGGTACGCCGTTTTGTACGCGGCGATCCCGCCGCCGACGGCGACCACGAGTTCACGATCTTGCCAAAGTTCTGCCATTGCTGTTACTGCCTCAAATTCTTTTGCCACTGATGTACACGGATTGTTAATTGATTTTCACTGATCAGATTCGCATGTTTTGCAAAGAACTTGTAACTTCTGCGATCTTTTCAGATCAGTGCAAATCCGCATCTCATCCGCGTAAATCCGTGGCAAAAAAAAATCCGAATTTTGTTTCCTAACAAAAAAGCCCCGCATCGGGGAGCCGATCCGGGGCAGCAAAGTCTTCCGTAAATTACTTGTCCACTCTATCGTAAGCACGCTTCTCTGCGAGTCGCCGCTAAACGGCTTGCGCGAAGAGGCAATACTACTCGGCGCTGATGTCGAATTCCGGCGGGCCGCCGGCGTAGGGATCATCTTCACCGGTGATGCGGAGATTGTTCGACGGGTCGAGGTAAATCTTGTCCTGCAGGATTTCCTGCACGACGACTTCCATTTTGTTCTCGGTCGGCAGATCGACCAAGGCGCGGCTGCCGTGGTTCAGGGCGACGAGGCGCTTTTGGATCAGCGTCGAGAGCTTGAACCGGCCGCCGACCTTGTTCACGATTCCTTCTTCTTTCAGAGCATCAATCATTCGTCCACCATCTTTTGGGTTGTCGGAACTACAAATTCAAAGAGCCGCGAGCGAGGCTCGCGGCGTTGTATTTCTTAGGAAGCAGCCGAGGCGGCCGCTTGTTCGCGTGTCCGTTCCAGCAACTGACAGATGTCGTCGACCGCTTGCTCGATCGTTTCGTTCACGACCTTGTGCTGGTAGCGATCAATGAACTCGAGTTCGTGGCTGGCTACTTCGAGACGCCGGGCAATCGCCTCGGGCGATTCGGTACCGCGAGCGATCAAACGACGTTCGAGTTCCGCCACCGTTTCCGGTCGGAGAAAGATCGTGACCGCGTCAGGATAGGTCTGCAACACCGCGAGAGTTCCCTCGACATCTATCTCTAAGACTACCCATTTTCCGGCGGCAAGTCGAGGGGCCACTTCACTTTGCAGCGTTCCGTACCAGTGGCCGCGGCCGAAGACCTCGAAACATTCGAGAAATTCGCCCCGGACACGGCGGGCGGCAAAATCCTCTTTGCTCAGGAAAAAGTAGTCCTCGCCATCAACTTCGCCCGGTCGGGGAGCGCGGGTCGTTGCCGAAACGCTCGATTCGAGCCAGGGGCAGCGCTCGAACACCTGGCGCAGCACCGTCGTCTTGCCGGAGCCCGAGGGGCCGGAGATGACGACGAGTTGGCCGGGCGTTTGCTGCATGAGGTCGAGGAGAGAACAAGTGTCTGAAGTGTTATTCCACATTTTGGATCATCTCACGCAGTCGTTCCACGGCCGTTTTCATGTCGATGACACGGCGGGCGATGTCTACGTCGGTCGATTTCGAGCCGATCGTGTTGATCTCGCGGAACATTTCCTGGATGAGAAATTCTAGCTTGCGGCCGTTGCTTTCGCGGTCCTTGGTGATCTGCTCGAACTGCGTCAGATGGCTGCGCAGGCGGACGATTTCTTCGCTAATATCGACACGTTCGGTAAAGATGCTAATCTCGCGCAGCAAATCGGTCGGATTCAGTTCGACCGCGAACTCTTCGAGCGCCTTCTTGACCCGCTCGGTCAGCCGGTTCCGGTAGTTGTCGACCGTCAGCGGGGCGCGGGCGGCAATCGCATCGACCTCACCGCCGATCAACCGGCAGTTGTCGAGCAGATCCTTCAACATGTGATTGCCCTCATCGACGCGCATCTTTTCCAAGTGCGCGAGCGCCTCTTTCAAGGTCGATTCGATCAGCGGCCAAGTCGCTTCGGCTTGTTCGAAGCTGACCGCTGCCTCGTTGACGACACCTTGCAGCGGCAACAGCGGATCAACCGACGTCAGCAGCGGCATGTGGTGCTGCTGATAGTACTGGTCAAGTTGCACATGATACGCCCGCAGGACGGCCAGGTTCAGCGAGTAGGTGTCTTCGGCATGCAACCGCTGGACGCGGAGCGTGGCTTGGACGGTGCCGCGCTTGATGCGTTCGCGGATCACGCCCTCGATCTGCGGTTCAAGCAGACCGTAACCCTCTGTAGAACGAAGCGAGAACTTGAAATAGCGGTTGTTGATCGTGCGCAGCTCGACCGTGATTGCCAGTCCCTGGTCCTGGTGTTGGGCCTCGCCAAATCCGGTCATGCTCAACAACAACGGCCACCCTTTTTACGGAAAAGTATTTGACTTGCAAAGCAAAGCCCAGGGGTTCACCCCCCTGGGAGCATTCTTCATTTAATTAATCGCGCGACTTACTTCCCCTCCGGCGACTCCGGCGTCGCCGGAGCAGTCGGTTCCGGCGTGCTCGTTGCTGGCGTTGTGGGTGTTGGAGTTGTCGGTGCTGGGGTGCTCGATTCCATTGGCGTCGCCGGGGTCGTTGCCGCAGGTGTCATCGGCGTGGCTGGAGTGGTCGCCGGAGCCGTGCCTGTGTCACCTTTTGTCGCATCGCCCGATTTTGTGTCGCCGGGTGTTGTGCTAGGCGTTGTCGCGTTTGGCGTAGTTCCCGTCGCAGGAGCACCGGGGTTCAACGGCGCGGTAGTGGCGGGAATGTTCGTATCCGCCGAGCGGCGCGGGCCGCTTTGTTTGCCGATCAACTTGATCGCCAACATGCAGAAGAAAATCCAAACGAGCGCTGTAATGATCGTCACACGAGTAAAGACGTCGCCGGCCTTGGTGCCGAAGGCACTTTGTCCGCCCATGCCGCCAAAGGCACCGGCCAAGCCGCCCCCTTTGCCTTGTTGGATCAAGACCAAGGCGATCAAAAACAGCGACGAAAGAACCAGCAACGTGCCGATAAAGAACTGAAGCATCGAACGACCAATCCTTGGGTGAGGTTAAGTGAATGTGTTTTTGCAAGTTGGCAGGGCGAAGCTCCTGCTGAGCCGAAACTCCCTCGCTAACGCGTCGGGCTGCTATTTGCTAACCGCTGCCGCGCCGGCGATGATCCCGATGAAGTCATCCGCCTTCAGTGCCGCGCCGCCGACAAGGGCTCCGTCGATGTTCGGCTGACCCAAGAGCGACTGGGCATTGTCTGGTTTGACGCTGCCGCCGTATTGGATGATGACTCCCTGGGCAATTGAGTCATTGTAACGTTTGGCGATGATCTTGCGAAGGTCAGCGTGGACCTGTTCGGCCTGCTCCGGGGTGGCGACTTTACCTGTCCCAATGGCCCAAACCGGTTCGTAGGCGATGACGACCTTGGCCATTTGCTCGGGCGAAACGCCGTCGAGCGAGCCGACGAACTGCTTTTCGACGACGGCCATCGTGTTGCCCGCCTCGCGTTCGGCCAGCAACTCGCCGACGCAGAGGATCGGCAGCAACCCGGCGTTCAACGCGGCATGGACCTTTTTGTTGATCATCTCGTCGGTCTCGCCGAAGATCGTCCGGCGTTCACTGTGGCCGAGGATCACGTATTTGCAGCCGACATCGAGCAGCATCGCGGCGCTGATTTCGCCGGTGAAGGCACCCTGCGGATTGGCGTTCATGTTTTGCGCGCCGAGCGCGATGCTCGTCCCGGCGAGTGCGCCGCGGACGACATCAAGATTCGTGAACGTCGGGCAGACCGCCACATCGACTTGCTTGTAGGCAATCGCCTTGTTGGCGACGGCTTGAGCAAGGGCGACCGAGTCGGCCCGATTGAGGTGCATCTTCCAATTGCCGGCGATGAATTTTTTACGCATGAGGAGTCCGTTTTTAGAAGTGAACTGTTGCTTAAAGCTCAAAGCCCAGGGGTTTACCCCCTGGGATCTGGAAATGCTCCCAGGGGGTGAACCCCTGGGCTTTGTGTTGTTATTGCGAGCCAACGATGAGTCAATGCGACTACGCCTTGAGCGCTGAAACTTCTTTGCCGAGCAGTTTGATCAGGTCCAGCATCTGCTTGGCGATTTCCTTGTATTGCTCGGGGAGCAAGGCTTGCGGCCCGTCGCTGAGTGCTTCGGCCGGACAGTTGTGAACTTCGATGTGGACGCCATCGGCACCCGCGGCGATGCCGGCGAGCGCACACGGCGGAATTAAATCGGGCCGGCCGGTGGCGTGGCTCGGATCGACAATGATCGGTAGGTGTGAAAGCCCCTTCACGTTCGGCACGCAAGCGACGTCGAACAGATTCCGTGTCGACTTGTCAAAGCCCTTCACGCCGCGTTCGCAGAGGACCACGTTGGGGTTGCCTTGCGAGAGGATGTACTCGGCACTCATCAGCAAGTCTTCGACCGTGGCGCTCATCCCGCGCTTGAGCAGCACTGGCTTGCGCGTTTGGCCGACTTCGGTCAGCAGCGAAAAATTCTGCATGTTCCGCGCGCCGATTTGGATCATATCGGTGTATTGGTCGACGACTTCGACCTTGCGCGGGTCCATGACTTCGGTCACGATCGGGATGTTGAATTCGTCGCCGACGTCGCGGAGAATTTTGAGGCCTTCTTCGGCCATGCCTTGATAGGCGTAGGGGCTCGTGCGCGGCTTGAATGCCCCGCCGCGAAAGATGTTCGCACCCGCGGCGACGACATCCTTGGCAATCGCACGCATCCGCTCGCGCGATTCGACGGCACACGGGCCGGCGATCAACGCGACATGTCCGCCGCCGATTTTCACGCCCTTCACGTCGATGACCGAAGGTTGCGGATGGGCTTCTTTGCTGGCGAGCTTGTACGGCGGCAGTACCGGAATGACCTCGGCGACGCCGTGCATCGCTTTGAGCGGCGCGGCGTAGGCTTTGGCTTCGTCGCCAATCACACCGATGATCGTGCGAAATGTGCCGCGGCTGAGGTGCGTCTTGAGCCCGAGCGATTCGATCTTTTTGATCACAGCGTCAACGTCGGCGTCGGTGGATTGGGCGTTTAATACGATAATCACAGCAAATCCTTCATCCGATAATGTGTGTGGAGTGAACTACCCAGCCGCTTGCGTCATAGCGATCTGAAGCAAAAACTTTTTACTCTACCGGCTGCGTCTTGGCGTAGCTTCCAATAACGACCAGCTTCACGCAGCGTTTTTCGAGGACATCGATCGCTCGCTTTAAGCGGGCATCCAATTGATGCCCTTCGAGTTCGACAAAGAACATGTAGCCCCCTTCAGGCCGCGCGATGGGGAATGACTCGATCCAAGTCATGTTCAACTTGTATCGCTTGAAAACGGCCATCGCGTCAGCCAACGCGCCCGGCCGATGCTGAATCTCGAACATCAGCGCCGTTTTGTCCTTGCCCGTGCGATGTCCCGTGTCGCGGGAAATCACGGCGAAGCGAGTCAGGTTGCCCGTGACGTCTTCGATTTTTTCTGCGAGCACATTCAAACCGTAATGGATGCCGGCTTGGACGCTCGCAATCGCCGCGGCACCCGGTTTGTCGAGTGCGAGTTGCGCCGCGGTGCCGGTGCTGGTGACTTCGATCGTGCGCGCTTGCGGCAAGTGTTTCGCCAGCCAGTTACGGCATTGCGAGAGCGCTTGCGGCTTGGAGTAGACCTCTTGAACTTCGCCGCGCGTGCAGCGGCCGAGCAGCGTGTGATGGATACGGAGCTGAACCTCGCCCGAGATCTTCACCGGCATGCGGGTGAGCATGTCGAGCGTGTCGGCGACGCGCCCGTCGGTCGAGTTCTCGAGCGGCACCATGCCATACGTGACTTGGCCGCGGTTAACTTCTTCGAAGACGGCGGCGATCGTTCCGACCGGAACGAGATCGACGCTCTGGCCAAACCGATGAATAGCCGCCAGATGACTGTATGTATATTGAGGGCCAAGGTACGAGACCTTGATCGAGCCTTCGAGCGCGCGCGAGGCACTGATCAACTCGCGGTAGATCGCCCGCAACCCGTTGGCTTGCAGTGGCCCGCGGTTCATTTCGGAAATGCGCGCTAGCACTTCCTCTTCGCGAGCCGGGTCATACGCCACCATGCCGTTGGCATCTTTGATCTTGCCGATTTCGTGGGCCAGCTTCGCTCGCTGGTTCATCAATTGAACCAGTTCCCGATCAATGCGGTCGATTCCCGCGCGCAGTCCGGCAATGGTCGGGGTCCGAGCGGGTGCCCGGGCGGGTTTCTCGACAGCTTTGCTTTTGGACATGGAAGGGAACGGACGCTCACCGCTGGCAGAAATCGTCACAAGTGGATAGCCAATCTTGTACTTAGGTCTATTCTGGGTGTCAAGGAGGTAAGCCAATACTGATTGCTAGCCACTGCGATAAGTCGGAGATTTGAGGCCTTGGGTGCCATTTCGACAGTTATCAAGGAATCACGACCGGCGATCCTCAAGGTTGCCGAACCACCCGCCATTTTGGCATCAGCGAAACTTATCTTCACCTCAACTTGAATGCAGATCAGAAAGTTTGAAATATTGTATTTCCTTATCAATTAATGACTTACGACACTCAGCAAGAGGCTATTCCAGCTTGTGGCATAGTGCTTGCTGATTAACCGTCATCACCCCAATCAACTGCAACTATCAGCAAACTAACCGGGTCATTTCCCCAGACGGAGACAAACAGACATGGCACAAGGCGAAAAAATCATTGGCATCGACCTCGGCACGACCAACTCGGTCGTCGCGGTCATGGAAGGCAAAGAAGCCAAGGTCATTGCCAACCAAGAAGGCAACCGACTGACCCCTAGCGTCGTCGCGTTCACCGACAAGGGCGACGTCCTGGTCGGCGACCTCGCGCGTCGGCAAGCGGTCACCAACCCAACCAAGACGGTCTACTCGATCAAACGCTTCATGGGTCGGCGTCATGCCGAAGTCGGCAGCGAAGAAAAGATCGTTCCCTACAAAGTCGTGGGCGGTGACCAAGATTACGTCAAAGTCAAAGCTGGCGACAAAGAATACACCCCGCCCGAAGTTTCAGCCAAGATCCTGCGCAAGCTCAAGGAATCGGCCGAAAGCTACCTGGGCCACAAAGTGAACAAGGCCGTGATTACGGTCCCCGCGTATTTCAACGACGCCCAACGTCAAGCGACGAAGGATGCCGGCCAAATCGCGGGCCTCGAAGTGATGCGGATCATCAACGAACCAACCGCGGCCGCCTTGGCCTATGGGTTGGATAGCAAGAACCACGAGAAGATCGTTGTATTCGATCTCGGCGGCGGCACGTTCGACGTGTCGGTCCTCGAAGTCGCTGACGGCGTCTTCCGCGTGATCAGCACCAACGGTGATACGCACCTTGGCGGCGACGACTTTGATCAAGTCTTAATCAATTATGTTGCCGACGAGTTCAAGAAAGAAAACGGCATCGATCTCCGCAAGGACACGATGGCGCTGCAACGTCTGCAAGAAGCGTGCGAAAAGGCCAAGAAAGAACTCAGTTCCGCCAGTTCGACCGACATCAATCTGCCGTTCATCACGGCCGATGCCAACGGGCCGAAGCACTTGGCCGTGAACATCACACGCTCGAAGTTCGAGCAATTGGTCGACCACCTGGTCGATCGTTGCCGCGGACCAGTCGTGCAAGCCTTGAAGGACGCGAAGCTCGATCCGAGTGTGATCGACGAAGTTGTGCTGGTCGGCGGTTCGACTCGGATCCCGAAGGTCCAAGAGATGGTCAAAAAGCTCTTCGGCAAGGATCCGCACAAGGGCGTGAACCCTGACGAAGTCGTCGCGGTCGGCGCTGCCATCCAAGGCGGCGTGCTCGCGGGCGAAGTCCAGGACATCCTCTTGCTCGACGTCACGCCGCTGAGCCTGGGGATCGAAACCGAGGGCGGGATCTTTACCAAGCTCGTCGAGCGCAACACGACGATTCCGACCGAGAAGAAGCAAGTCTTCAGCACCGCGGCCGACGGCCAAACGGCTGTTACCGTCAGCGTGTTCCAGGGCGAACGCCCGATGGCTCGCGACAACCGCTTGCTGGATCAGTTCAATCTCGAAGGCATCCAAACCGCTCCGCGCGGTCAGCCGCAAATCGAAGTGAAGTTCGACATCGACGCCAACGGCATCGTGAGCGTTTCGGCCAAAGATCTCGGCACCGGCAAGGAGCACAAGATCAGCATCCAAAACGCGAGCAGCTTGCCCAAGGACGAAATCGAAAAGATGCAGCGCGACGCCGAAGCTCACGCCAGCGAAGACAAACGCAAACGTGAATTGGCCGAAGCCCGCAACCAAGGGGAATCGACCGCGTTCCAAATCGAGAAGCAACTCAAGGAACACGGCGACAAGATCAGTGCCAATGACAAAGCTCCGCTCGAAGCAGCAATCGCCAAGGTTCGCGAAGCGAACAAGGGCGAGAACGTCGACGCGATCAAGTCCGCCACAAGCGAACTCGACGCAGCGTTCCAAGCCGCGAGCAAGGTCCTCTACGAAGCCGCCAGCAAGGCTTCGCCAGCGGGCGACGCCGGGTCTTCTGGCGGCAAGAAGGACGACGACGCGATCGACGCCGAATTCGAAGTCAAAGAGTAACGGCCACGGCGTGCCGTTGCTTGTTCAACACTGAACCGCCGGGGTTATCCCCGGCGGTTTTTTGTTGGTGGAGCGATCCTCTTCGAGTCGACGCTAAACGGGCTGATTCGATATTTTGCATTTTTCATTTCCACTTTTGCATTTTCCTTCCCATGCGTTTCGACAAATTTACCATCAAATCACAAGAAGCCGTCCAGCGGGCGCAGGAACTTGCGCATGAGGCTGGCAACACGCAGATCGATGCGCTCCATCTGCTGCAAGCTCTCGTTCAAGAGAACGAGGGGATCGTGCGGCCGTTACTCGACAAGATCGGCGCGAACCGCGGTCAATTGGAAACCATGATCGCGGCCGAGCTCAAGCACCTGCCCAAATCGTCGAGCGGCAACACGCCGCAGCCATCCAGTGGCTTGATGCAGGTCTTTGACACCGCCCAAAAACAGGCCGGGACGATGAAGGACGACTTCGTCTCGACGGAGCATTTGCTGCTCGCGCTCGGCAAAGTCGATACCAAGGCCAAGAAAATCCTGGATCTCAACGCTCTCAGCGAAAAGGACCTGCTCAAGGGTCTGCAAGCGATCCGCGGCAACACGCGCGTCACCGACCAAGCGCCCGAGGGGAAGTTTCAGGCCTTGGAAAAATACGGCATCGACCTCGTTGAACGCGCCACGCGCGGCAAACTCGATCCGGTGATCGGCCGCGACACCGAAATACGCCGCGTGATTCAGGTCCTCTCGCGCCGCACGAAAAACAATCCGGTGCTGATCGGCGAACCGGGCGTCGGCAAGACGGCGATCGCCGAAGGTCTCGCACTGCGCATCGTGCAAAGCGATGTGCCGCAAAGCCTCAAGAACAAGCGCGTCATCGCGCTTGATCTCGGCGCACTCATCGCCGGCACCAAGTACCGCGGCGAGTTCGAAGACCGCTTGAAATCGGTCCTCAAGGAAGTCGAAGCCAGCGCCGGCGGGATTATCCTCTTCATCGACGAACTCCACACCGTCGTCGGCGCGGGAGCGGCCGAAGGGGGCAACGACGCGGCGAACTTGCTCAAGCCGGCGCTTGCGCGCGGCGAACTGCGCTGCATCGGCGCGACGACGCTCGACGAGTACCGCAAGTACATCGAAAAGGACGCCGCGCTTGAACGCCGCTTCCAACCCGTCATGGTCGGCGAGCCGAGTGTCGAAGACACGATCGCCATCTTGCGCGGACTCAAACCGCGCTACGAAGCGCATCACAAGGGCGTGAAGATCAAGGACAGCGCGCTCGTCGCCGCGGCACAGTTGTCGCATCGCTACATCGCGGACCGATTTCTGCCTGACAAGGCGATCGATCTGATGGACGAAGCGACAAGCCGCCTGGCGATGGAACTTGAAAGCGTGCCGTCGGAGATCGACGAGATTCAACGCCGCATCACGCAGTTGGAACTCGCTGATCGCCAACTCGCCGAAGAAACCGAAGAGCACGCCATCGACCGGCGTGAAGAAATTCAAGCCGAGATGCACGACTTGCGCCGCAAGTTGGCTAGCCTGCGCGAGCAGTGGGAAGCCGAAAAGGCGGGCGTGAGCGATACGCAACAACTGCGCGAAAAACTTTCGCAACTTGAAATCGAGTTCACGAACCTGAGCAACGTGATCAAGGAAAAACAGTCCGTCGGCGCGCCGATTTCTGAGGCCGATTACCAAAAACTGTACGAGCTCGACACGCAGCGCAAACAACTCGCGAAGCGGCTAGAAACCGAAGTTACTGACAAGCCGGCAACTGAAAAGTCGGACAAGCCAGGCCGGCGTTTGCTGCGCCGCGAAGTCGGCCCCGACGAAATCGCCGAGGTCGTCAGCGCCTGGACCGGCATTCCGGTGACGCGCATGATGGAAACCGAACGCGCGAAGCTACTCGTCCTCGAAGAACGCCTGCACCAGCGCGTCGTCGGTCAAGATGAAGCGGTCGAAGCGGTCTCCAATGCCGTGCGCCGCTCGCGTTCAGGCCTGCAAGATCCGAATCGCCCGATTGGGTCGTTCATCTTTCTCGGCCCGACCGGTGTCGGCAAAACAGAGCTGTGCAAGGCCCTCGCCCAGGTCATGTTCGACGACGAAAATGCGATGATTCGCATTGACATGAGCGAGTTCATGGAACGCCACTCGGTGAGCCGCTTGATCGGCGCGCCCCCGGGTTACGTCGGTTACGAAGAAGGGGGCGCGTTGACCGAAGCCGTGCGGCGCCGTCCGTACTCGGTCGTGTTGCTCGATGAAATCGAAAAAGCTCATCGCGATGTGTTCAATATCCTCTTGCAAGTTCTCGACGACGGCCGCTTGACCGACAACCAGGGCCACACCGTGGACTTCACCAACACGATCATCGTGATGACGAGCAACGTCGGCAGCCAGGCGATTCAGGAAATCACCCGCGAAGGGGGCAGCCAAGAAACGATCCGCGAAGCGGTCAAAGAAACGCTCGAAACGCGGTTCCTGCCCGAGTTTATTAACCGCATCGACGAAGTCATCATCTTCGAACCGTTGCGGGCGAATCAGATTCGCCGGATCGTGGACATTCAAATTGCGCGGCTCAAAAAGCAGCTTGAGGCGAATCACCTGGAATTCGAAGCGACTGAAGCTGCGCTCGGCGAAATCGCCACTCGCGGTTACGACCCGGCGTACGGGGCGCGGCCATTGAAGCGCGTGATCCAACAACAAATCCAAAACCCGCTCGCGCGGGAATTGCTGAAAGCGCAGGTCCCCGAAGGAACGAAAATCCGCGTCGATTTCCGCGACGGCGAGTTTACGTTCGAGACGGGAGCGCACTAGTGCTTTGTCACGGCTAGAAGCTCGGGGGGCCATGCCCATGCAACACTGGAACGGTTGGAATTGAAAGAATCGTCGCGCGTGGGCAGGTTTCAGGGGTTAGCGCAAAAACATGCTCACGCCCCCGGCCGTTTTGCCGTTCAAGGCTGCATCTAGGCATGAGCATGGCACCCTTCTCTGAAAGACCCGATAAACAAGGTGTGACAAAGAGCCGGGGACACTGGCACAATAAATTGGTCTTGACAAATCGCTCCTGATATAGTATACAAGAGTTCATTTCACGCTTCGTGCGAAGAGCCGGGCTGCGCGCGTGGCTTGCTGCCGGCGGTGCCGCCTTTGTTAGACGCTGCTCGTGACACGAAAAAGCCCAGCGAAGGTTGCCTCTAAAGGCAACACAAAAAAATAGCGCGGCGCGCGCGTTGTCCGGCTTTGGCCTGACCGAGCGAACCGCGGACTACGGTATTCCCCGCGAGATTTTGGCGAACGCCCGATTCGGTGTTCCGTTAAACACGGAAATCGTGGGCGCGCACAGTTGCGTTTTTTTCTGTTTTTTTTCGTTCTTTTTGCGTTTTTTTCTGATTTATTTGCGATTTTTCGTGTTTTTCCGCGTTTTTTCGCCCGCGTTTCGAGCCTTTTCCCCGGGTTTTGCCCCGTTTTTCCAGGTCATTGGGGTGTTGCGCTGGGCGCAACAGAGAAAAAATTCAACCGAGTGCAGCGTGCTTTTCCAAGAACTGAAACCTGAGGCAACTTGGCAGGATGGATTTTCCCCCCAGGCATCACTCCGATGACGAAAGCGTTGAACCTGACACGTCATGGACGCAGCCAAGGACACGAGTCTCCCTATTCAGGTTGCGTGCCGATTGAAGCTGGCTCCGTAGAAATCGGCCGGCGCGCATGAAGCGGAGGAACCTATTTTTTGTCAATGGGGCGGCGATCTTTTGCTTGTCTGTTGTCAACCAATCTGACTATGATAATGATCCTGCCCTAGCGATTGCGTGAGTGGCGTCGCTCTGTGAATTTGTTGCTAGAACCTCTCGGCGATTCGTGAACAACGAATCGTGCCGGGACTTTGATCATTCCCCCCTTTGGAGCGTTGGCTGTGAAATCTTTCTGTTACGCGGGCTTGCTTTTGTGCGGCGCGATGCTGACGATCTCGACTCAACACAATTCCACGGCCCAGGCCCAAAAAGCCAAAGCCGGCGCGCCCGCGGCAGACAAGGGCAATGCCAAGGCCAACAAAGCCAAGGCCGCCGACGACGCACTCAAATCGGCAGGCAAGTTCAATCTCCTCCCGGGCTTCGAGGTCGAAAAACTCTACACCGTGCCCAAGGACGAACTCGGGTCCTGGGTCTGCATCGCGCCGGACGACAAAGGACGGCTCATCGTCAGCGACCAAGGCGACAAAGGTCTCTGCCGCATCACGCCGCCCGCAATCGGCAGCAAGGACGAGATCAAGATCGAGCGGCTGAAGGTCAAGATGTCGTCGGTTCAGGGGATGTTGCATGCCTTTGGCAGTCTCTATTGCAGCGTCAACGGCGGCCAAGGTTCCGGGTTGTATCGCCTGCGCGATACGGACAATGAGGACCAATACGATGAAGTAACCAAAATCAAAGAATTTCGCGGCGGCGGCGAGCACGGGCCGCACGCGCTGCGGCTCTCGCCCGATGGAAAATCGATCTATGTGATCTGCGGTAACCATACCGAACCGCCATTTGAGCGCAAGACCAACGCCCCGATTCAAACGATGGGCGGCATCCGCGCCGAGCAACTCACCGCCACGCTGCCCGAGAATGCCGCGAGCCGGATCGTGCCGAACTGGGACGAAGACTTGGTGCTGCCACGGCAATGGGACGCCGGCGGGCATGCTGTCGGCAAGGTCGCGCCCGGCGGATGGATCGCTAAGACCGATCCCGAGGCCAAGTCATGGGAAATCGTTAGCAGCGGCTACCGCAATCCGTATGACATGGCGTTCAACGCCGATGGCGAGTTGTTCGCGTACGACGCCGATATGGAATGGGACTTTGGCTCGCCGTGGTATCGCCCGACGCGGGTGGTGCACGCCGTGAGCGGCAGCGAATTTGGCTGGCGGAGCGGCACGGGCAAGTGGCCGACCTATTACGCGGACAGCTTACCGCCGGTGATCGACATCGGCCCCGGTTCGCCCGTTGGCGTCGAATTTGGCTACGGGACCAAGTTCCCAGCCAAGTATCAAAAGGCGCTTTACATTTGTGACTGGACCTTCGGCACGATGTACGCGATCCATTTCGAACCGCAAGGATCGACTTACACCGCGACGAAAGAAGAGTTCGTCTCGCGCACCCCGCTGCCGCTGACCGATTGCACGGTCGGCAAAGACGGCGCGCTCTACTTCACGATCGGCGGACGCGGCACGCAGTCGGAACTCTTCCGAGTCATCTACACTGGCAAGGAATCGACGGAACAAGTAAACGGCAAGGACACTGCCAACAAAAGCGACCGTGCCAAACGGCAGTTCATCGAAGAAGGCCACGTCGCCCTCGCCGGCGCTGCGCCGCACAAGTCCAAGTACACCACCCTGGTCGGTGAGCTTGCGAACCCCGATCGCAACATTCGCTATGCAGCGCGGGTCGCGCTCGAACGCCTGCCGACTGCTGGTTGGCAAGATACCGTATGCCAGCATTCGGACCCGAGTGTGATCGTGAACGGTGTCCTTGGTTTGGCCCGTGTTGGCTCCGCTGACTTGAAGCCCAAATTGCTCGCCGCACTCGAAAAACTTGATTATTCAAAGCTTAGCGAAGAACAAAAGCTGGCGTACCTTCGTGCGTTGCAACTCGTCTGTATTCGCCTGGGCTTGCCCGACGATGCGACTAGAACGGCGATCAATAATAAATTGGAAGCCGTCTTCCCGGGGGGTTCGGAGTTTGAGAATCGCGAACTCGTGAACATCCTCGTCGCCCTCAAGTCGCCGAATATCGTTGCCAAGACTATTCCGCTCCTCGCGGTCGATAGCAAGACGAAATCGGCGCTGCAATCCAGCGAAGAATTCCTCGCTCGCAATAAAAACTACGGCGGCAAGATTGCCGAAACGCTCGCCAAGCTTCCCGACGCCCAGCAGATGCATTTTGTCTTTGCTCTGCGCAACGCCAAAGAAGGCTGGACGCCCGAGACACGCAAAACCTACTTCGAGTGGTTCACCAAGGCCCGCGGTTGGAGCGGCGGGAATAGCTTTGGCAAATTTCTGAACAACATCGACAAAGACGCCTTTGCCAATGTTCCTCCCGCAGAGCAAAAGAAGCTCGACGATCTCGGGATTCGCAAATCCGGTGTGCCGCTGGTGCTGCCGAAATCCAAGGGGCCGGGCAAGGAATACACGCTCGACGATCTGATCAAACTTGAGCCCAAACTGGCCGGCGGACGCAACTTCAAAAACGGTGCGCAGATGTTCTCGGCCGCACGCTGCGTGATCTGCCATCGCTTCGGCGGCGAAGGAGGTGCGACGGGTCCGGATCTGACCCAGTTGGCCGGCCGGTTCAATCTTAAGGACCTCAGCGAAGCGATCGTCGATCCGAGCAAAGTTGTCAGCGACCAATATCGCGCTACCATCGTCGAAACGAAGGATGGAAAAACTCACGTCGGCCGCATCGTCGGCGACAACGGCAAGTCGATCAAAATCGCCACCGATCCCGAGGACGGCGCGAAGCAAGTCGAAGTCGCCAAGGACAACATCGAATCCGAGCAACCCTCGACGGTCTCGCTGATGCCCAAGGATCTCCTCAAGACGCTGAACCAAAACGAGGTGCTCGATCTGCTGGCGTACTTGCTCTCGCGCGGTGATCCGAACCACGCAATGTTCAAGAAGTAAGTGGACTCGGCAACTCGTTACCAAGCCCCAGCTTGGTAACGTGAACTGCCAACCAGCTCTGAATTTCAAATTCTCTCTGACGTTCATTTGGCAATCAACTTCCCTCTGCCCCTGCTCACACTCATGCGTCAAATTGCATTTATTCTCGGCATTTTGTGCTGCACTAGCGCCTTCGCCATCGACGCCCCCGCGCCGCGGCCGCATATTGTGATCTTCCTGGCCGATGATCTCGGTAGCTTTGATGTCGGCTGGCGGGGGGGCGAGATCCCGACGCCGAATATCGACAAACTCGCCCGCGGCGGCAAATCGCTCGAACAGTTCTATGTCCAGCCCGTTTGCTCGCCGACGCGCGCCGCGCTCCTGACCGGCCGCTACCCGCTGCGTCATGGGCTGCAAGTCGGCGTCGTGCGACCGCATGCACAATACGGCTTGCCGCTCGATGAGCGAACCTTGCCGCAAGCCCTTAGCGAAGTTGGTTACTCCACAGCGATCGTTGGCAAATGGCATCTGGGGTTCTTTGAAAAAGAATACCTGCCGACGAATCGCGGCTTCCAGCAACAGTACGGTCACTACAATGGCGCGCTCGATTACTTCACCCACGACCGCGACGGCGGCCATGATTGGCATCGCAATGACAAAGTCAACCGCGACGAAGGATACAGCACGCACCTGATTGCCAAGGAAGCGACGCGGATCGTCAATGAGCACGATCCCTCGAAGCCGCTCTTGCTCTACGTTCCGTTCAACGCCGTGCACGGTCCGTATCAGGTGCCGGAAGAATACACCAAGCCGTTCACAAAACTGACTGGCACGCGTAAGCAATACGCCGGAATGCTTGTCGCCATGGACGAAGCCATCGGACAAATCACCACGGCCATCGACCAGCGCGGGATGCGCGACAAGACGCTCTTCATCTTCAGCAGCGACAACGGCGGCCCAAGTCCCGGCAAAATCACCAGCAATGGCAAGCTTCGCGCCGGCAAGGGCACCGTCTACGAAGGGGGCTGCCGCGTTTGTGCCTTTGCCACTTGGGATGGCGTCATCAAACCGGGCGAGGTCCAAGACCCGCTCCACATCGTCGATTGGTATCCCACGCTGCTCAAACTCGCGGGCGCGAAACTCGACCAAGCCAAACCGCTCGACGGCCGCGATCTTTGGCCGGCGCTCACGGGCGGAAAAGTCGCGCCGCGCGATCCGATCGTCCTCAACGTCACCCCCAGCGGCGGCGCGATCCGCGTGGGCAACATGAAACTGGTAGTCGGCGGAAACTTTGACGCGCACGAAGGAGCCGACGATCCACCGGCCGCGAACGCCAACAAAAAGAAAGCCCCCGCCCCGGAAAAGATTGAACTGTTTGACCTGAGCAAAGACCCGAGCGAAGAAAAGAACCTCGCCGCGGAGCACCTGGACAAAGTCATTGAACTCCGTGCCCTCCTCGCCAAATATGCCGCCGAAGCCGTTCCCCCAAAGAGCGCTCCAAAACCCGCGGGCTTCAAAACGCCCAAAGTTTGGGGCGAATAAGTCGCCAGGGCAGAAAATTGAATAGCCCTCTGGCGGCTTGGGACGAACGAAGGGAGAACCAGGCCTTGCCCTGCAGGCGAATTCATTGCTAACGCTTATGTTAGAACCTTGTTTAACCATGATAAATTCATGGCAAATTCGGCCTAGGCGTCTTATATTCAGGGAAGTTCGCCGGACAATCGCCGCGCTTTCCCGCAAGTCCAATAAACCCGGGAAATCCCTTTGTTGCTTTCGTGAAAAGCGGCTATCCTGAGTAATGCCCATAACTGAATTTGTTTTCGCTTGGAAATAGGTGTTCGTATGCCGGATCGTTCCCGGAGTTTTGCTGGGCGCTCTCGTATCGCTAGCTGTCGTATTCTTCAGCAACGGCCTGGCTTCACCCTGGTGGAATTGTTGGTGGTCATCGCCATCATTGGTATCCTCGTCGCACTGCTGCTGCCGGCAATTCAAGCAGCTCGTATGGCGGCGCTGCGCACTAGCTGCAAAAACAACATCAAGCAACTCGGGCTCGCCGGACAAAATTACTTGTCCACGCACAAACGCTTTCCCGTCGGCTTGCAGGGACCGCAGCTCATCGCATCCGCCAAAGCGCCGTACACCAACGTGATGATCGAAGTCATGCCGTATATCGAGCAAGACAATTTGGTCAAAGCGTTCGACAAAAAAACTCCGACGGGCAATCAAGCTGGTCCGAATACAGGCACGGCCGGATCAACAACATCCGTCGCCGCACAAGTCATCAGCAACTTTATTTGTCCTGCCTCGCCGCTGCCGACAACAAACACGGTCAGCGGTTTCGTGTTTGGCAGCAACAGTTATGCGGGAAACGGCGGCACAAAAATTTACGAGTTTAGATCCAATAGCAGCTCTTTGATCTCGGCAAAGAAAAACAATGATGGCTTGTTCAATCATGTTGACCCGACAGACAAGGGGGTCGCACTGCGGTCGGTTTCGGACGGACTGAGCAAGACCTTGATGTTCGGTGAACGTAAACTCGATGATCCCGAATTCGACCGGCTCTACAGCACCTACCCTCTCGCAGGGTGGTCCGGTTGGGCCTGGACCGAGGTTAAAAATTCCGTCGGCGATTTTATAGGCCACTCCGCCGTGCCGATCAATTACACGATTCCGGCGAATGCCAGCGGCAATACATTCGTCGATCTGCGCTTGAGCGCCTGGGGAAGTTTCCACACGGGCGGAGCGTCGTTCTGCATGGCTGATGGCTCGGTTCATTTCATCGAAGAAGAGATGGATCTCCCCACGCTGAAAGCCCTCTCGACGATTCGCAAGGGCGAAAACGTGCCGTTCAATCCGTAAGTGCTTTTGCGTATTTGCCAGCACTGCTCGCCGTAACTGACTTTACTTCGCCGGCTCCAACTTCTGCACCCAGATGTTGCGGAAGCGGACCGGCGTGTAGTGGTCTTGCAACCCGATCGTGCCCGAGGTCGCGCCGCCGTCGAGCCGCACATGATCCTGAACCAGAACCCCGTTGTGGTAGACGGTCAGGGTGCACGGCTTGATCATTTTTTTCTTGTCGTCGAACTGCGGTTGCTCGATCGTGATGTCGTAGCTCTGCCACTCGCCCGGCTTGCGGCTGACGTTGAAGAGCGGCGGATACTTGCCGTACAAGGCGGCCGCTTGCCCATCGGCGTACGTTTCGTTTTCGTACGAGTCGAGAATCTGCAGCTCGCTGCGGCCCGGCAAGAAGACCCCGCTGTTGCCGCGGTTCTGGCCCGTGGCGTTGGCCGCAAACGTGGCGGGGGTGGCCCATTCGAGATGAATGCGGCAGTCGCCGAATTTTTCCTTGGTGTAGAGGTTGCCGCTATTCTTGACGACCTCGAAATAGCCGTCGCCGACTTTCCAGCGCGGTTCTTTCATTGGCGGCTGTTCCTTGGCGCCGGGCCGCCGTTCCCAGGCGGATAAATCTCTGCCATCGAACAAGATCACCGCACCCTCCGGCGGCTTGGCGAATTCGGCTTCCGTCGGCGCGGCGGGCGCACGAATCTCGGGCTTGGGGCGATTCAAGTCATGCGCTTCCCATTTTTTGACTTCCAGCGATGGCGGTGTGTTCGCCGGTTCGTCAGCGGCGTTTGACAAATTCTCAAGAGCGAGAGCCAAGCACAAAAAAAGTAGAATTCGCTTCATTGTCGACTTCCAAAAGAAAAGTTGTGTCGTGAAAGTTTTGTTTTTTGGTTTTGGGAAGACATCGAGGGTGCCATGCTCACGCCTCATTGCAGTATTGAACGGCACAGTGGTCTGAGGAATGAGCATGTTTGGTTGACCCCGAAAAAACATGCCCACGCTCGACGATTGTTCAGATCCCAAGCTTTCCGTTTTTGCGTGGGAATGGCACCCGAATTTGACGGCAAGAGAATGAAGGCAAGAGAATGGATATTTGCATTACATTCTTCTGACTTCATTCTTCTGCCATGGCCTTCGCTTTTTTCTTCGCCTTGGGTTTCTCTTCACTCTCCCCCACGGGGCCGCGTTTTCTGAACTCCTCGTCAAGCGCCGCCGGGCGGGCATTTTTGAATTTGTCGAGTTCCATGGCGAGTTTGACACGCTCCTGCGAGAGTTGCGTCTTGGGAAAGCCGAGATCTCCTGTGAGCGGCTTTTTTTCTAGCGGATCCTTCTCGAGATCGTAGAACTCGCCGGTGCGATAGAGTTTGTATTGGTGGTTGAAGACCGATTCACTCACGCTCAGGTTCTGCGTCTGCCGCGGCGAGTACCACATGTAGATCGATTCGCGCGGTGTTCCTTTCTCGCCGCGCAGTTGCGCGAGGAAGCTTACGCCGTCGCTATTTCCAGCATCACTGTTTTCAGAGGCATTGCCCTTCGGCGTGTCGATGCCCGCCGCGCCGCAAATCGTCGGCAAGATGTCGGCGCAACTGATGAGATCGCGGTTGACGCTCGGCTGCTTGATCACGGCGGGCCAACTGACGATCAGCGGCACGTGATGCCCGCCGGCCGTGGTCGAACCTTTGGCTCCTTTGAAGTCCGCGCCCTTGAAGCGGCTGGTGATTCCTTTATTCGTCCCGTTATCGCCGAGAAAAATAATCAGCGTGTTGTCGCGGATGCCGAGTTCGGTGAGCTTCGTCTCGACGCGGCCGACCATTTTGTCCATGTACGTGACCATCTCGCCGAAGTGCTTGTCGGCTTGCTGCACTTTCTCGCTCTGCGCTTTCGGGTCCCAGTCCGGGCTGTCGGGCGTCGGCTGAAACGGGTTGTGCGTCAGGATCATCGGGTAATACAAAAAGAACGGCTTCGCCCGATTCCGCGTGATGAAATCAAGCGCGAAATCATTAATGAGCGTCGGCCCGTAGCTCCCTTCGGGATATTCCTTTTCGACACCATTCAGTTCGAGGCCCGCGTTGGCGTAACGCGGCGGACGGCGGGTGTGCTGCCAGAGCAATGACTCGTCAAAGCCAAAGTGCTGCGGCGAATCCGGCTCGCGGCCCAGCTGCCACTTGCCGCAGACAACGGTCGCGTAACCGGCCTTTTGAAAGAGGTTGCCGAACGTCGTTTCGCTGCGCGGCAACGTCCCGAAGTTCAGGTAGTTGCGCACGTTGTAGCGGCCCGTCATCAACTGCACGCGCGTCGGCGTGCAGAGCGGCTGCGAGTGCGCATGCTCAAACCGCATCCCGCCAGCCGCGAGCTTGTCGAGGACCGGGGTCTTGTACGACTCGCCGCCATTCGCCGCGACACACTCGTAGCCGAAGTCGTCGGCAAGGATTAGAACGATGTTCGGTCGACTTGCATTTTCAGCGCAATAAGCTGTAAAATACGGGTAATTCGCCACTAGCCAGGCCAGGGCGAAAAACCCCTGTGTAGCTAATCCGTGTAGTAATTGGACGCTTGTTTTGCGAGAAGACATTGCTGCCTGCTTTCGTTGAGAATCATGAAAAAACCGCCACCAGCACTGTCGCGCCGCGCTGCCACGCCCGCCGTGGCCAAAACCAATTCCACAACCCTTCGTATTGTCACTGAGCGTCAGACCGACGTCAATTCTTCTCCCCTATCTCGCCCCAGCTTACGCAATACGGCACCCACCCCAACTAAATCCACCCGCCGCAAATCGCGCAGGCAAGCCCATGGCTCGGCCTGGCACTGGGCCCAAACCGATAGCTGGTACTACACCTTGCCCGGGACCAAAAAACGCTGTGCCTTGTTCGACGAAGATGGCAAACGCATCAAGGGTCTGGAGAACAAAAAAGAAGCTCAACTGGCACTCGCGCGGATCAAGCTAGGCCAAGGCTGGGCCCCCGATGCGGCTCCCGAAACAGCGGAAACTTGGATCGTAGCCCGAGTCTGCTCGGAGTACATTCAGTACTGCCAACGCGGCTTCGCAGCAAGCACGCTCAGCAAGGGGCACTTGGAGGGGACCGTTTCCCGGCTCAATGACTTTTGCAAGTATTGCGGAGCCTTGCCTGTAGCGCAAGTCAAAAAAGGACATCTCAAAGCTTGGCTGGAAAGTCACGCTGGCTGGAAATCCCCAGCCACCACGCGCTGTGCGATTGCGATCGTCTTAGCGGCCTTCAATTACGCCGCCGAGAATCACGACATCCCCAACCCACTCAAGGGCTACAAGAAACCTCAAGCGACACCCCGTTTGCAATCCTTGAATGCCAAGGACGAGAAAGCGTTGTACAAAGCAGCGGCCCCCGCGTTCAAGGACTTTTTATTCGCGGCGTTGCATACGGGCTTGCGCCCGTATTGCGAATTGGCCAAGCTGACTGCCGAGGATGTCGAAGAAACTCCGCGTGGCATGATGTGGCGGGTCTATTCCAGCAAAACCAAAAAGACTCGTAAAATTCCGGTGCGGCCTGAGGTGGCCATATTGACGCGAACTCTGCTCAAGACGGCACCGCGGGGTTCAGGGGTGACGTTGTTTCGCAGTCCGACCGGTCGCGCTTGGACTAAGGTCAATGGGGTGCAGTACTTCATTCAAGCTCGGCTCAAACTTGGTTGGGACAAAGATCTCCTGAAGAGCAAGTTTTCGAGCTACTCTTGCCGCCATACTTTTGCGCACCGGATGACGCATCGGCGGATTCGGCCGCATTGCCCGGAGGAGAATGGGGTGATGGAGCGGGCGAACCGAACCTTGCGAGAAAAGTTGGACGAGCGCGAGTTGACGAGCCGATCAGAAGCCGAGGCAGCGTTATCCTCACGGATTTTCGTCCTCTCGAAAGCAAGAAAATGAAACCCGCGTATGCTCTCAGCTATCTTCTGCTCAGCTTTGCCTTGCTCTGCACTAGCTCTCCGACGAGGGCGCAAGAACTCACTGTTCGTGGGCCGCATCCGCGTCTGTTTTTTACCGCCGAACGGATTGCCAAACTGAAAGAACGAATCAAGACCGAGCCAACCACTGCGGAAGCTTGGGCAAAAATTCTGGCGGATCCCAAGACTATTGAGGAACTTTGTCTAGCCTAGCGCCGCTTGAAATCGCTGCGGCGGCTCGTTTCCACTCGTCCCCCGACGCAACCAAGTCGTTGAGACGTTGCTGACAAAGGGTGCAGGTTTCCACATGGGCGAGCAAGTCGTCCCCCGCGTCACGAGGCAATTCCTCTCGCAGCATGGCTAACAGCAGTTGGTCGTCGCAGGTCAGACTGTTCCCGTTCATTGCCGATCTCCAAACCGTTCGACAAGTTCCTTGATTCGAGCCATGACCCGACTTCGCGCGAAGTAGATGTTTCCGGGCCTCGTCTTCAGTCTCGCGGCCGCTTCGGTCGCCGGAAGTCCCTCGATATTGGTTAACCAGAATGCGTCCCAAGTGTGCTCGGCGACCGATTCGCGAACTTGCTCGGCGGCCCAACGAAAGACCGTGCGTTCGTACTGCAGGTCGAGCGCGCCGGAGAGTTCGTCCCGAGCGGGCAAGTTGACGAAAATCCGCTCGGCGGCACTGCCGTCGCGACCGAGAGGGCGAGTTGCCCTTTCGGTAAGCATGTCGACGGCCTCGTTGCGTGCGATGCGCAAGAGCCAAGGGCGAAAGCGGCCCTTGTCATTGCGTTCGAGCCATTTCGCGACCGAATTCGCGACCGCTAAGAAGACCTCCTGGACCACGTTCTCGGCATCGGCCGCCTGAAACCCACGACTGGTCGCAACTCGATAAATCACCGGACCATAAATCGCGGCGAACTCATCCCACGCAGCAACATCTTCCGCGTCCTGGAGTCGCAGAATTAGGCTGGCTCGAGTTGCTGTGTGGGGATTGTTCATAGCGACGTTATTCTTGTGAAGTCCGATCTCCTACTCTCAAGACCGGGTTCGTCGCCTAAATCTTGCGCTCGTCGGAATTTATTTTCAGAAGTTGTGATCGCCACCGTTCCGCAATCCTCGCGCAGACGTCTCTAAAACCTGACCGACTTACCTTTTATTCTATCGAGTTTTCGCGAATAACTGTCGGGGTGTAGGTTTTTGCTACACCCGATACCGACCTGCCAGTTAACAACGAGAGAGCGCGAGGTGTTAACCGGAGATCGCTAGTTTCGATACCGGTTGCGTTCGGAAAACGACCGACCGAAAGAGTCTCGAACTCGCTAACCTCTTGTGCTTCAACCACTTTCATATTTTGAAAAAGAGAGTATTGTTACGAAGAGGGTTGCTTTCGGGGAGCTTTTTCGGTTTGCGAACTATTTGCCGACCGACCGGTTTACAAAAAACGCCAAGAGTTTCCGCTCTCGGCGCTATCCGCCGACCCACGGGGATGTTTTCTTGTGTGTAGCAATATGTAGTTAAATGCTACAACTAGCAATGGATAGCCCTTAATTTCAAGATTGGAAAATATGCGTATTTCGCCACTTTACCACGTAAATCACGTCGGCTTACAGGCATAAAGAATCAGGCTAACCCATATCATCGGCCATGATGAGGATGACGTTCGGCGGCGCGGCCTGCAGGCCTGAGCAAAGAAAGAATCCAAGAACCGCCAGTAAGTTTCGCATCATGTCCCCAAATTAGAAAAGATTCACTAACTCAACTCGGGCAGAGGCTGATGTTCGCCGTCCACGAGGTAATGCGGTCGCCCCGTCAAGTCACGCAGCGATGCGGCTCTGTAATCGAGCCCAAGATGCTGATAGAGAGAGGCCAGGACTTCGCCGTAGTGGACGGGGCGTTCGGTGATCGAACCCGCGAGACGATCCGTAGCGCCGATCATTTGACCCGTGCGAAAGCCGCCGCCGGCGAGGAACCCACAGCCGACAGCCGGCCAGTGATCGCGGCCGGCGTCTTTGTTGATGACGGGCGTGCGGCCGAATTCGCCCCAGGCCACGACGGCGACGTCTTTATCGAGACCGCGCTCGTGTAGGTCCTCGATTAAGGCCGAAAGTCCTTGATCGAATTGCGGCAGGTGCGTGTCCCGGAGTTCGCTGAAGTTGCTGCTGTGAAAATCCCAACGGCCAAAGTTCAACGTGACGACACGCACGCCCGCTTCGACGAGACGCCGTGCTGTCAGGAAGTGTTCTAAGTTCCGCGGCGCGCCGTCGCCGTAATTTTTGGGATCGCCTTGGCCGTAGCGGGCACGAACCTTGGGATCTTCGCGCGAGAGATCCAGCGCCTCGACCACGCGGCTCGACGTTAGCAACCCCAGCGCTTGCGCCGTGTAATCATCGAGCGCGGCCATCGTGCCGGAGCTGTCGGCCGCGCGTTTGTAGCCATCGAGCTGCGCGTGCAATGTGCGCCGATCAGCCAAGCGATCGACGGTGATCCCTTGCAACTGCAAATCGGCCATGGCGTCGTCATACGGGCGAAACGCATTGTGCGCCGGACCGAGAAACCCCGGCAGCCCAGGCGAACCGTACGGCGGGTGTCCGGCTTTCGGAGCGAGTCCGACGAACGCCGGCAGGTCTCGCGAACTGGGGCCGAGGAGCTTCGACACGGCCGAACCGAGCGAGGGCCAGCCCCCCGGCGGTTGATTGCGCTTCGAGCGGCCGGTGTAGCAGATAAACGAATCGTGATCGCCATCGGGCGAGCCATGCAGCGAACGAATCACGGCCAGCTTATCGGCGATGCGTCCCAAGCGAGGAAGATGCTCACAAAATTGCATGCCCGGGACATTCGTCGCGACGGGCTGAAACTCGCCGCGATACTCCACCGGCGCGTCGGGCTTCAGATCAACCATGTCCTGATGCGACGGCGCACCAACCATGTAGATCATGATCACGGCCTTGGTCCGCGCGGCTTTGCCGTTTGCATCGGCGGCTTGCAGGAGCTTGGGCAAACTCAAACCACCGATTCCGAGCGCGCCGATCTGCAGGAAATCGCGGCGCGACTGTGGGCCTCGACAAGGCTGGGCTTTGGGCAGCATCACGGAATCCTTGGAAAGGATCGAGATCACGAACAAGTCACATCGGCAGGTGGGAGTTGCGTGACTTATTCAGGCAGGACTTCTGACTCGCATTATGGCTCCCTGAACGCGAAGCCGCAACTCAATTTCCCGAGGTCTACTGCTTCCGCCCCCGCGCCAACCGATAGTCCTTGCTCACCAAGTGTTCGACGCGAGTAAACCACTTCGGAAAATGCTCTTCGTACCAGTCCTTGTGCTTGTGGACAACGAGCACTTCGCCGCCGGACTTCAGCGCGTCGCGGGCCATCTCCATCATCCGCGCCGTGATGTCGAACTGCCCGAAGTACGGCGGGTTCACGATCGCCAAATCAAACGGCGCTCCGGTGCCGAGTTCGAACGCACTCGTCAGTTCGGTCGTGATGTTCGTCAGCCCATTGATCGCCGCACTCCGCTCGACGCACTGCACCGCG
>JBGSSS010000149.1:0-23067 GCA_041736895.1 Pirellulales bacterium | reverse complement strand
CAAGCCGCCATCGCGGCGGGCTGCGCGGCCTGCGTTTCCTTGCCGCCGAAGCCTCCGCCCATACGCTTGCATTGGACGATGACGTGATTGAAGGGAACGCCGAGGACTTCGGCGACGATGGCTTGTACTTCGCTCGGATGCTGCGTCGACGAGAGTACGGTCATCGTGCGCTGCTCGCCGGGGTAGGCGATCGCGGCCATCGATTCGAGGTAGAAATGCTCCTGCCCCCCGATGGTCAGCTCGCCCTCGAGTGTTTGATCCGCCGCGGCGAAGCCGGCGTCGAGATCGCCAGTGCTCATGTTACGCTGCGGGATCAGAAATTCCTTGGCGGCGATCGCCGAAGGGATATCGAAGATTGGCGGCAGGGGATCGATCGTGACCTTGACGAGTTTCTTGGCCGCGATTGCCGCCGCGCGCGACGTCGCCGCGATCAAGACGATCGGGTCGCCAACGTACATGACCTTGTCCGCGGCGAGCAGGTGATCGTCATGAATGATCGGGCCGAAGATATTGTGCCCCGGCACATCGGCCGCGGTAAGGACGCACATGACACCCGGCACGGCGCGTGCGGCGTCGAGGTCGAGTGTCTTAATCACGCCATGTGCGACAGGCGAGCCGAAGATTTCCAGGTACAACTCGCCGCGTTGTGGCGGAATGTCGTCGATGAACAACGATTGGCCCGTGACGTGCGTGCGGGCCGAATCGTGCGGAATATTTTGGCCGAGGCTCGGCATTAGTGGCCTCCATTTCCGTTGCTCAGCACGCCATCTGCGTTTAGCGGGGAGCCGATAGGCGACCGATCCGGCGATCCATTGGAGTGAGCGCCGTTCGCTCCGCTGACATCGTGGAAAAACTTGAGCAAAAGATTTTCCGCGAGCTGCAACCGGTACGCTGCCGCGCCGCGCACATCCGAGATCGGCGTGATCTCGGTCCGGGCGAGCTTGCCGGCCTTGCGAAATGTTGCTGCTTCGAACGGCTGACCGACGAGCGACGCTTCGGTCTGCTTCAGCCGGAGGATATTCGGCCCGACCCCACCGTAGGCGATGCGAACCTGCGCAATGGATTGGTCCTTGACCTGCATCCAGATCGCGCCGGTCATCGTTGAGATGTCCAGGTCCTTGCGCTTCGAGATCTTGTAGAGCTTGAAGAACTCGCTCAGGGCGGGGATCGGCATGAAGACGCGCGTCAAAAGTTCATCCGTGCGGCGGACGGATTTTTTGTAGCTCGTGTAGTAGTCGTTGATGTTCACGCGCCGCGGGCCGGCTCTGCTCGTGAGTTCGATCTCGGCGTTGAGGACGTAGAGCGCCGGCATCGTGTCGCCGATCGGCGAGCCGTTGGCGATGTTCCCACCGAGGGTGCCGGCGTTTTTGATCAGCGGCGAGCCGAACCAGTTCAGCATCGCGCCGTACTCGGGCAGATGCTCGTGCAGCGCCAGTTCGAGCGCCGTCAGTGACGTGTTCGAGCCGACGACCAGCGTTTCGTCTTCGCGGCGAATGCCGCGAAGCTCGTCGAGTGCCGCGGTGCTGAGCATCCGGCGGATTTGGCGGAGACCTTTGTTCGTCTGCACGCCGAGGTCCGTCCCGCCGGCGATGATCGTCGTGTCGTCGTGCTTCGCCAGATACGCCGCCGCTTCGGCAACGGTCGCCGGTTTGTAGAGGTGCTGGTAGCCCGACTCGAGGGTGAGTGTCTCTCGCGCGGCTTGTTTGAGGACCGCCGCAATCGCCGCGGTGTCGTAGAGGTCCTGAATCTTGCGCAGTTGCTCGCGATCGACGGCGCGGCCAGCGCTCAGAATCGCGCCGTACCCGGTGCAGCGGCAGAGATTTCCGACGAGACCGCGGCACATCTCGTGATCCGTCGCTGCCGGTTGCTCATCGAGGATCGAGCACATCGCGGTGACAAAGCCGGGCGTGCAGAAGCCGCATTGCGCGCCGTTCTCGGCGACCATCGCCTCTTGCACTGGGTTCAGTTGCCCGTCGTATGTGAGACCTTCAACGGTGATGATGTGCGTCGCGTCGAGTTGCAGGAGATACTGAATGCACGAGCAGACTGGCTGATAGCGGACCGAGTTGCCGGCGTTGTTCGGCCGGCCGAGCAAGACGGTGCAGGAGCCGCAGTCGCCTTCGGCACAGACGATCTTGGTGCCGGTGAGTCCGAGTTCTTCGCGCAGAAAGGTCGAGAGCGGCTGAAAGGCCCCTGCCGCCGGCACATCATGCCGTTGGCCGTTCACGTAGAGGAGCAAATGCTGGCGCATGCGTTGGCAGTGTTCGTCGTTCGGTTCTCCTCAATCCCTGAGGTTCAGTATAGACGGGAATCAGGCGGTGGTCGAGTAATGCAGAACGTGTTGCTGCTGTCATTAGCCCCGGGTCAATGACCCGGGGGAGTTGGCGTTGTGCGAGAGCTAACCGCTATACAGTCTCAACGTCCTATTCCCCCCGTCATTGACGGGGGACTAATGATTCTGGTTTCACGAGTTGCCCCGCGCGCAGTTCGACGATTTTGTTGTCCGCGAAGATCGTCCGCCCGCGGAGAAGCGTTCGCTCGACCCGGCTGCGAAATTCGCGTCCTAAATACGGACTGAGTTTGTGCCGGTCGAGGAGTTCGTCCTTGGTCAGGTGACTCTGAATCACCGGGTCAACGATTGCAATATCCGCATCGTAGCCGACCGCGAGCTGGCCTTTGTTCGGCAAGCTGAACCGCGCGGCGACGTTGGCGGCGAGAACGCCGGCGATGCGAGTGGCTGACACACCGAGGGTGAGCAAACTGCGCAGCGTGACTTGCACGCCGGAGATGCCGCCCCAGACTTCGAAGAAGTTGCTGCTCGTCTTCATGTCCGCCGGGGCAGGGGAGTGATCCGAGCCGACGGTGTCGATCAGGCCTTCGTTGAGTGCCGCGAGCAAGTCGGCGCTTTCGTGTTTGCTGCGCAGCGGCGGAGCACATTTCGCCGCGGCACCTTGAGTGATGACATCTTCTTCGTTCAGGAGCAGATAATGCGGGCAGGTTTCGCAACTGGCATCGACCTCGAACTCGCGGGCGTACTGCCGCAGCAGTTCGATCCCGTGCCGCGTGCTGATATGCACGACATGAATCCGGCAGCCGGTCATTTTGGCGAAGAGCAGCACGCGCTGAATCGCTTCGAGCTCGGCAATCACGGGCCGCGAGTCGAGGTAATCGCGCGGTGTGGTCTTGCCAGCGGCGAGTTGCCGCGCGGTGAGCGCGCTGGTGATCGCATCGCTTTCGGCATGCACAGCAACGGGTAAATTCAGCGCGGCTGCGGCGGCCATTCCTTCGTACAGTGATTGATCGTCACAAGCGAGAAAGTCATCGATCCCGCTGTTGGACATAAACGCCTTGAACCCAATCACGCCGCATTCGGCCAGTTCGCCGAGGTGGTCGAGATTTCGCGGTGTGATTCCGCCCCAAAGGGCGAAGTCGGTGGTCGAGTTCGCTTTGGCCGAGGCGAGCTTCAGCTCAAAGCTCGCGCGGTCGAGTGTTGGGGGTGACGAGTTGAGCGGCATGTCAAAGAACAGCGCGCCGCCGCCCGCGACAAGCGCGGCCGAGCCGGAGGCGATCCCTTCCCAGTGTGCGCGGCCGGGGTCGTTGAAGTGAACATGCGAATCGATCGTCGCCGGAAAGAGCTGCTTGCCCGCGGCGTCGAGGCGCTCTTTGGCCGGCGTCGAAATCTCCGGCGCGAGTTCAACGATTTGTCCGCCGGCGATGCCGAGGTCGAGCCGCGCGATGCCCGCGGGTGTGACCACTTCGCCGCCGGAGATGAGAAGATCGAGCGCCAAGGATCAACTCCCGCGGTAAGTGGAATAAGCCCAGGGCGAGACCAACAGCGGGACGTGGTAGTTGGCCGTCGGATCGTTGATGACGAATTGAAGCGGGACTTGGTCGAGGAACTTGCCCGCGTCCGCCGCGCCGATACGTTGATAGTATTCGGCCACGTGAAAGCGAAGTTCGAACGTGCCGAATTGCATTGCCTTCTCCGCAAGTAACGGTTCATCAGTTCGACCGTTAGAGTTGGTGACGAAGTTTTGCAGCAACGTCCTCTTGTCCGGTCCGGCGAGCAAGTACAACTCGCCGCGCATCCCGGCGGCCGGCGTGCCGTGCATTGTGTCGAGAACGTGAGTCGAAAGTTTGGGCATCGGTTATGCTTTCAAAATGCAAATACAAGCCACAGCTGGACACAGATAAACACAGATGAGAGAGGAAAAAAGGAGTCTACTCGTTGCCCTCATCCTAACCTTCTCCCCGAAGATGTCTCAACAAGTGGGGAGTCTATTGCGGGGAGAAGGGACCAGAGGGGACAGCACCATATCTCTCCGCATTTATCTGTGTCCCATCTGTGTCTAGCTGTGGCCTGTATTTCTTTATGCTTTCAATCGCGCGAAATCGTCCCGTGAATCAACCCAAACGGTTCGCTCGTCGTGACGAAGATCGAATTCGTATTCTTGCGGCCGAGCGGTTCCAGGTTGAACGGGATGCGGTGTTGGTTCGGCATTGTCATCTTGACTTCGCCGAGCGCCGGATCGCGCGCGAGCATCGCCTCGCCCATCGCATAGATCGTTTGCTGAACGGCCAGACTATCGTGCTCGCCGAAGACACGCAGCAGTTCCTCGAGAGCCGCGGCGTATGACGCGTTGTAGTCCGTCGGACCGACATACGTCCAACTGGCATCAACGGTCGTTGCGAAAATCCGATCCGTGACGTCGGGCAGTGTGGTGTACTCGTCGCGTTGGAAGCCGACGAAGCCCGAGCGCGTTGTTTTGAGAACCTTGAGCCCGCTGATGCCGCCCGTGGTTTCGACCTTGCCGTCTTGCGCCATGACAACCGTCGCCGTGCGGACGCCGGAGCCGGCGATCTGAAAGGCGTGCTCATGCGGACCGTTCGCGGTCGGCAAGCGTGCCCAGCGGGTCTCAGCGATCTCCGCGCGGGCCGAGCTGATATGCTTGTTGTTCGCGACAAAGTGCCGGGTCACGATTTGCCCGAATTGCTCGGGCGAGTTGAACTCGTGCTTGTCGGCGAGCGCGTAGACGGTGTTCTTCATCGTGTCGGTCGCGACGAGCGACGAGTTGTCGCCCGTGTAGTAGCACGACGCGAACTCGCCGGCGAGGATCACCTTGACGCAGTATTCGTAGAGTTCGTGATGTAGGCCGAGGCGGACCACTTTGGTCAATCGCACATCGCCTTTGCCGTACCAATCGGAGCTGAGTCGCATGAGGGGAGCGAGAAAAGTTTTGGATCAAGTTCGGAGCAAGGCTTGAAAGCCAGCTTGCTCGAAGTGGATGTCGGCGGTGAGAGCTTGACGAATTTTGTGATCCCGCATGACTACGAATGAAATGCAATCAACGAGGCCCCATTCATTGTCTTGATAATTGGAATAAATTTTCAAAGCAGCGAAATAGATGTCTTCAGACAACGGGACGATCGATGTGTTCGCATTTCGTTCTAAGGCTTCCAAAAACTGCGCGACAACCCAGCGAACTGGCGGACGCGACAAGCTGTTGCCAATTTCCAACAAGACCGCACGGGTTGTGACTACATGCAGTTTCGACTGTTCGATCGCATAAGAAATATCCAACGCGTGGTGATGAAAGTGATCGTGTTTATTCAAAAGCGCGATGGCGTAAGATGAGTCAAGAAACAAATTTCTATCGAGTTGAAGATGGTGAATCGCCATAGAGATACTTGTCGAGGTTTTGTGACCAATCTTCGGGACCTTCTAATTGTGCCTCGCGTGCAATCTGCAACCATGATTTGGGTTGTTGCGCCGGTGGTTCATCGGCTTTGCCATATTTCTGATCCAACTCGGCGATCAATTCCTGGGCAGCCTGAAGATAATTTCCTGTTGGTTCGTGATCCATCGCGGTTGAATCGTTGCTCGCCGGCAACACCTCGATCGTCAGACGCACGCGCGTGTTCGGCTCCAAGTGGAGCGGATCGTCCGGCAAAAGATTCTGTCCGTCGAAAAGCGCATCGGTAGTTTGAAACATGGCATCACCTTCGGAATAGCAGCCGCGTTGGTTTTATGCATTATATTCACCCGAGCAAGACGTGAATACAACATTATTCCCCCACCGCATCCCAGAGCCGCAGCCGCGCAATCTTGCCGATCTCAAGCAGTGCCGTGGCGAGTTCTTGCTCGGGCGAGTTCGCCAACCGCACGGGAAACGCCGCGAGGATCGCCTCTTTTTTATTCTCCCGCGCGCAGATGACGAAGGGGAAGTTGAACTTCGCGCGATACGCCGCGTTGTTCGTGTCGAACTGCTGAACTTCGTCCGCCGTGAGCGCGGTCAGGCCGGCCGCCGCTTGCTCACCCGTCGATTCGTGGGTCAAGGCTCCTTCGCGCGCGAGTCTTCCGACAAGGTCCGGATGCGCGTGGACGAGGCTGAGCTTTTCATCCGTCGTTGCCATACCGAGCGTCGCACAAAGCGCAGCGTGCAAGGCTTCGCGCGAGGCGAACGGCGCTTGAACAAAAGTTCGCTCCGCAATCCACGGCGAGTGCTCGAACAGCGGCCCGCAGATCGCGACGAAGCCAGCGCGGTCCAGCTGGTTCAACTCGGCAAGAGTGATCGGCGCGCGGCTCATGCGGTCACCATCTCGGCCAGCAATTCCGTCGCCGTCGTGATGTCCTCGATCCGGCTATACTCCGCCGGGTTGTGGCTGATGCCGTCACGGCTGGCGATGAAGATCATCGCCGTCGGCAAGTACGGCGCCAAGATTGCCGCGTCGTGCAACGCGCCGCTCGCCACCGTTGGCAGCGCGAGGCCGTGATTCATCGCTGCCGCGCGAGCCAGCCCACAGATCGATTCGTTGAGCGGCATCGCGGGTAGGGCTTCGCTCGCGTCGAGTTCGATCGGCAGCCCGCGGCGCGAGGCGATTTCGTTGACGAGCGCTTTGATGCGGATGTCGCCCTCGTGCAGCATCTCGTCCGTGCGCGCGCGAAAGTCGATGCTGAACTTGACCCTGCCCGGGATGACATTGATCCCGTTCGGTTCGACGTTCAATCTTCCCACGGTGACGACCGTATGAGCCAACTCGCGATTCAATTCAATGCCCAACTGCTCCAACGCGACGCAGCATTCGGCCGCGCCGACGAGCGCGTCGTTGCGGTCGGCCATTTGCGTTGAGCCGGCATGATTCGGCACGCCGGTGAGCGTGACAAAGTATTGCCGCCGCCCGTTGATCGCGTTCACCACGGCAACGGGGACGTTTTGCTTCCACATGGCCAGACCTTGCTCGACATGCAGTTCGATCAGGCCGCGGTAGGACTCGGGTTGCAATTGTTCGGATGCCAAGCGATCGGCGTTCGCGCCGTAGTTCGCGCCGGCTTGCCAGTAGTTCTGGCCGTGCTTGTTGCGCACATCGCTGAGCTGCTGGGCCGAAAGTGTGCCGACCCAAGCTCGGCTGCCGAGCATGCCGAGGTTGAATGTCGTCCCTTCTTCTTCAGCGAAGATGATCAACTCCAGCGGTGCAGCGGGATTGGTTCGCAAGACTTCGAGCGGCGCGACGATTCCGACGACGCCGTCGTACTTGCCGCCAGTCGGAACCGAATCGATGTGCGATCCACTCAACCAGAGAGGCTCTTGCCACGAGAACTGCTTGGGCCGCGCATGAACATTGCCCGCCGCGTCGATCCGAATCGCGCAGCCGAATTTCTCGGCCTCGGCGATAACATAATCGCGCGCCGCGGCCCACTCGGGCGAAAACGTTGGCCGGCTGTAACCGATCACCGGCGCGACCTCGCTATGACTCGCGATGGCTTCAATGTCAGCGGCAATGCGGGCGGCTTGAATCATGGAACTAGAATTCAAGATGGGACATTGATTTTTATGATGGAACTGATTTTCGCTGATCTGAAAATACAAAATTTAATTCTTTGCTGATCAGTGTCAATCAGTCACATCAGTTCAATCAGTGTCCAATGTATTAGTATTTTATTTTCCAAACTGTTCGCGCCAGGACTTGCCCGTGATTTCCATCATGCTTTCGGCGGCGGTGCGGCGCATGCGTGTCAGCGTCGGCATCCCGAGGGCAAATTCTTGCATCCAATCGCGGGCGAAGATGCCGGCTTCGGTTTCGGCGAATATCTTGCGGATCTCTTCGAGGTTGATCACTTGCGGACCGCGTGTGCGGATGGCGAATTCGGCGGTGCGGCTGCAGCGATTCGTGCAATATTCTTCGATGCCGTTCTCGTCCATCACGTCGATGACCGAGCGCAACGAACGGATCGCCTTGGCATAGGCGAAGCTCGGTGGGTAGCCGTTTTCGACCATCACGTTGAAGCAGGCCTTCATCAGATGAATCGCGCCGCCGTACAGGATTTGCTCTTCGAAGTTGTCCCCTTCGGTCTCGTGTTGGAACGTCATCTCGACGACGCCGGCGCGCGTTGAGCCGACAGCCTTCGAGATCGCCAGCACGATCTTGAGCGCATCGCCGGTCGCATCGTGATCGACGCTGACGCAGCCGTAGACGCCTTCGCCCTTGAGATACTTCTCGCGTACAAACGCCCCGGGTGCGTTGGGGACGTAGAGGACCGTGTTCACATTCTTCGGCGGCCGGATCGCGCCGTAGAGGACGTTGAACCCGTGGCAGAAACAGAGCGTTTGCCCCGCGCGGAGGTTCGGCCCGATCTCGGCTTTGTAAATCGGCGGCTGAGCCGGATCTGCCAGTTCGATCAGCAGGATGTCGGCCTTTTTCGTGGCGTCGGCGATGCTCATCGAGTCGAACCCATCGGCCGCGGCTTGTTTGCGCGAGGGGCTTTCCTCGGCCGAACGCGTGCCGATGATGACGCGGCACCCGCTGTCGCGCGCGTTGGCCGCTTGGACCTTGCCCTGAATGCCGTACCCAATGACGGCCAGCGTCTTGCCGTTCAAAATCGTCTGATCGACATCCGCATCGCGGTAGATTTTTTCCATGGTTCTCTCGAGGGAAGAATGCAAATTCATTTTAACCGCAGATGGACACAGATAATTCAATTTGTTATGCATGATTGAAGTATCTGACAAAAACTCTTTCTGCGCAATGCATTTATCTGCGTTTCATCTGCGTTCTTATCCGCGTCTATCTGCGGTCAAGTCTTTTGACTTTTACAGCGGAATCTCGCGGTTCACGTTTTTGTAGTATAGGTACTTCGACGCCACTGGACCCGTCGCGTAAAAACTTTGGGGGCAGAACGGGCCCATCCAGATGAAGTCCGTTGCTTCGACCTCCATCCAATGATCGTCCAAGTAGTACAGCCCTTTGCCCTCGAGGAAGTACAGCCCATGTTCCATGACGTGCGTTTCGACGACGGGCAAGCTGTGGCCGACTTCGAACGTGAAGATGTTCATCGCGATGTCGTACTGCCACTCGTCGGGGATCAGCAGTTGCAGGATCGCACCCGGATCGTTGCAGAAGACAGTGCCCGTGATATCCGCCTGATTGCCAACGAGCGGCGCGAACATGGCGACGTCGGGGACCGGTTCGTAAACCTTGCGCAGGAGCAGAATGCTGACCTTGCCGCCGGCTTGCAGCGTGTAGTTGCTCGTCGGCGGGACGAGTGCGAAGCTGCCGGCGGTGAGTTTGTGTTTGGCCTTGTCAATCGTCAGCGTGGCGCTGCCGCTGAGGAGATAAAGGAAGTGCTCGACGCGCCCGTCGGCCGTGTGCTGACCTCCTTGCCCGCGCTCCAGATCGATCAGGTACTGGACAAAGTTCGCCCCGAGCACGGGCGACGCCAGGACGCGGACCGCGGCTTGCGGCCAGTGCGGCAGCCGGGAGTTCGGGATGCCTTCGAGCGGAATGAGGGCGAAACGCGAGCGGACTTCGTTCCGGCTCGTCAACAATTGATTTTGAGCACGCATGGCATACGATTGAAACACGAAGCCGGGGCAGAGTAAAGAGAGAGACGCAAAAAGATTTTCGGTCGGTTATCTTTAGAAAGGGAAAAGGGAAAAGGAAAAAGGTAGTTTTTCACCACCTTTTTCCTTTTCCCTTTTCCCTTCCAAGAACGCAAACAATTTCAGCAAACTGTATCATGCTCCCCCTCGCGCAACTCATCGCCGAACGCTGCTTCGCCGGCGAGCGGGTCGCGCTTTGCACGCTGGTCAAAGCCCGCGGCAGCACGCCGCAAGAGACCGGCGCGAAGATGGCGGTGACACGCGACGGGACACTTCACGGCACGCTCGGCGGCGGCTGCGTCGAGGCCGAAGTTCGCCGCCGCGCGGTCGAGTTTTTGCACCTCGGCCGGAGCGAGCTTCTGACGTTTCGGCTCGACCACGATTATGGCTGGGACGATGGGCTGATCTGCGGCGGGACGATGCTGGTGCAAGTGCAGGTTTTGGAAGGGGCAGGGGAGGCCGCGCGCTTCCAGCAGATCGCCGCGGACTTGCAAGCCCGTCAGGCAGTCGAATTTCAGTTCGAATATCAAACGGACGAAGGTTCGCAAACGTACCGCGAACTGCTCGAACCGCGGCCGACGCTCGTCATCGCCGGCGGCGGGCACGTCGGGCAATCGCTGGCGCGGATCGCCCATGAGCTCGACTTCGACGTGATGATCATCGACGACCGCGCGGAGTACACTTCGGAGCAACGCTTCGCCACGGCCAAGCAACGTATCACGGGCGACATCGCCACAGAGCTCGGCAAGATCGCGGCGGATCATCTGACGTACATCGTCATCGTCACGCGCGGCCACAACCACGATGGGCAAGCACTCGAAGCGGTGGTTCGTTCCGCGGCGAAGTACATCGGCCTGATCGGCTCGAAGCGCAAGATCGCCAAGATTTACGGCGAACTCGCCGCGCGCGGCGTGACGCTGGAACAATTGCAGCGCGTCCACGCGCCGATCGGACTCGAAATCAACTCGATCAGCGTGCCGGAGATCGCCGTAAGCATCGCGGCCGAGCTCGTCGCGGTGCGCCGCGGCGAGACGGCTGACATTGGCAAGCCGATGAAGTTGAGCGACGATGAGGTCGAGCGAATTATCCGTAGGTCAGGCTTTCCAGCCTGACGCTTCGCCGGACCGTCCACGGCCGGCGTCGCTTACGGCTCCACCAACAAATCGCCGCTGTTGTACGTCACAAGCGAGACAAAAGCCTCGGGGTCAACCGAGTCGATCAAGAAGTGCGTCGAGCCATCACAGCGGGCATAAGTGACTCCCCCGGTGTGAAACGAATAGATCTCGGTGTCGTTGGTGTAGTTGATGAACGGTTCCGTCGGGACGTTCGAGCTCACGCTGAAGGAAACTTGGTCCAAGTACCAGTGAATCCCGTTTTCGTAGATGTCGGTCAGAACTTTATCCGGTTTTCCGTTGATATATTTTTGCGGCATGCCCGCGGATTCGATAAAGAGCAGCGTCTTGGACATGCCATCGCTGACTTGCCGAATCCTGCGAATTTTGTCATCGGTCAGAACGCTGGCCATATCCTTTTTATCCGCCGTCGTGCGGGTCCGTTTCGACACCAATTTGAGCGCTTCCCAAGTATCCATCACCGAGCCGCGAATCCGCCGAATCGGCGCGTAATCCGTGGGGGCCGTGCGGCCCGACTCCGGCACAGACGGGCAACTCAAAATTGGGATCGTGGATTTCCGGGCTTCGGCATTCTTGGCGGAATCCCACCCTTGCTTGAAGTTATAGAGTTTGTAAGTTGTCGTTTCTTCCATGTGTGGCAGCAGCAGCGTCAGGCAGCCAGTCCGCGGGTTCGTGATCCGATTTGGCGGCAAGCCCTTGTTGTTGTCCGTGTAATTTTGGACCGCGAGCCCGACCTGCTTCACGTTGTTCAAACAGCTATTGCGCCGCGCCGATTCGCGCGTGGCTTGAATCGCCGGCAAGAGCAGGGCGATGAGAATCCCGATGATCGCGATCACCACCAGCAATTCGACCAGGGTAAAGCCCCGGCGGAGGCGGTGCCACGCAGGAGTTCGGATATTGCGAAAAGAAGTATACGAGCGCATCGGAAAGCCCTGTTCCTGGATCGTGGAGAATAAGAAGGGAAATAGGATAACATTGGTATGTTAGGATTCGGTTAGTATGCCGTGAGGTGTCGGCGAGGATTCTAATAATTGAAAGTGTAGCCCTCGGATTGTGGTTAGCCGGAGGAACTGGGGCGAGTTTCCGGGGCTTGCGAGGAGTGTTCAACATTCAGTCGCAAACCAGTGCGCACTGTTACGGCGTTTCGGTTTGCGGCTCAGGGGCCCCGAGTTGCAGTTGGTTCAAATCAGCGAGGGACGCTGTTTCGATGAAAGACACGGGCAACTGTATTTCATCCGGCAAGTTCCGCTGCAACCGCCGCCGCATCTCGTTGGGCAACTGCCACGCGAAGTAGAGCATTGCCAGTACAGTGATGTAGCCGGCCCAAATGCTGTAAGCCAAGATCATCCCCAGCCCGTCTTTCAGCGGGCGCGGCATCATGTCTTCGCCGTCAAAGAACCACAGCAGAGGACTGATGACGGCGATAATCCCTGCGCAGCATAAGATCGCCAAACTGGTTTTCCGGATGGCCGAAGCGCCCAAGGCACAGCCAATGCGATACATGCCCGCAGCCATCAGCACGATCGAGATGCCGTGCAAGGCAACCGTCATGGTGAGTAATGTTTCATACGGCTGCCTGCTCTGCTCAATCATCCTCATGCATTCAATCAGGATCGTGATCGTCCCCAACAGATGCGCCCCGAACGCAGCCCAGAACCACAACACTCCGGCGCGGCAAGATTGGATGCGGGTTAGCAAATAGAATCCGACAAGCATTAACGACTCATAGACCGCAATTCCCAAGAGCGACGTCGAGCCGAAGCCAATGCAAAAGCCCACGATGACAAACAAGATCGGCGAGTCAAAAACCCACAGCAATAACGCGCCCCGCGAGAACGAGCGAACCGTCAGCGGATCGACCGTGACCGCCGGGAGTGGTTTGTATTCCACGGCTCGTGTGTTGTGCGTCTGCGGCGCGGCGTAGGGATTTTGGTCGTTCATGTTACGACTCGCGGCGCAAGGACTCGGGTATCTCCATCCTCGCTGGCAGAAGTGGTTTCTTGTTGAGTGACTGATAACCATCTTTCTCGGATTGACTAGAAATTGTCCAATAAATTTGTCCCAGGACTTTGGCGTTGATCAAATAAAACGAGATGCCGACAAAGTAGTACCAAGCGGCAAACCGATGCAACACGTCGAACCCAAGCCATTTCGTTTGCAGCGGCAGCACACTCGCAAAAAGCAACATACTAAAAACGAACGCCCAGCTCGACCAATACCTCAGAGTGTGGTGCCGATACTCTTTCGCCACGAGGCCGATGCCAATCATCATGAGCGCATTGCCGATCAGCCACAGCAGTAGTGTGTTGCGAAATGCATCTTCACGGTACGAAAACAGGCCGAAGGTCGTTAATACAAAGAGAGAATAACCGAGCGCCGTGATCACGGTGACGACGAGAAAAACGTTTTGGCCAATGGTTTCTGCGCGGCAAAAAGGCAAGTATCCGCGAACAGCCATCGCCAAGATGATCGCAGCAGAGATAGGCCCCAAAGGTTCGTAAATGGCGTAAGCGGCATTCATCAACACGATTGACAACGGATTCCAAAACGTGAGCAGCAAGATCTTAGCCCCTTTGGCAAAAGCGAAGGGCAAGAGGACGGCCGGAAGTTGGCTCGCCGACTCGCGAGTCTGCAGCGGCGTCTGCGGCGCGGCGTAGGGATTTTGGTCGTTCATGGCTGCCCTTCATGATACTCGACTGATGCAGCTATGCAGAAAACTTCCCTATGGCCACCCGGCGTTGAGCTTCGGTTGGCAACTCAAAGTGGCCTTCTCGCTCCGCGAGAAGGAAATCACGCGTTGCTACAGTACGAACTTTGATCTCATGGAGAGTCCTACGACTTCCTGCTCACGGGGTGAGCAGGCCACTTTGGGTGCCGCTTTCGCAGAACGATGCGTTAGCGAGGGTATCGCGTTTTGACTCCCTTGCTTACGCCGCGGGCTGCTAAGGAGTCTCAGCCGGCGGCGTGGACTCGGGTGGCGGTTTTGGCCAGGGCATTTCGATTGTGCGACGTTCGTCGAGCGGCGGCGCGTGCCCGTCGATCGCGACTTGCGTTGGTTCTTGCTTGATGATCGGCCGCATGCCGTATTCTTGGCTCTGCGGCTGGTTCATCTGCGGCAGCGGCATCAGCAGCTCCACCGTCAGCGGCGTGCCGAACAACTCTCGCCGGACGCGGTCGCGCTCGCGGTCGATCTGTTCTTCGGTTGCCCCCATGTTGCGCAAGATGAACTCGGTCATCGTGAGGGCCACTTCGCCTTCGCCGGAGAAGACGACGTCCGCGCCCGCGCGGCGCAGCGCCGGAACCTCGCGCAGGTGCGTCGCCCGGGCGAAGACCAGAATCGACGGGTTGACCTCGCGGATCACACGAATGACTTCGTCGCTCGTGTCGAGGTATGACGAGCTGAGGATGATCGTGAGGGCCGAGGCGGCGCCCGCTTCGAGGAGCGTTTCCTTGTGATGAATGTCGCCGTAAACGGCGCGGAACCCTTCGTCGCGCAGCCGATGCACGGTGTTCAGGTTCAACTCCACGACCGCCGGCTCGATGCCGTTTTCTTGCAGCAAACGCACCAGCGTCCGCCCGACGGGTCCGTAGCCGACAACGACCGCGCTGGGGGATTCGCCGGTGTCGTACGATTCGTGCGGCAGTTCGGGTTTCGCACGGTTGGCGAGCCATTTCGCGAATTTCGGCGAGCGGTTCAGCACCTTCTCGAGCCAATCGATCGACCGATAAATCAACGGGTTTACGCTGATCGAAACGATTGCCGCGATGACGAGCGCATTGGTCGCATTCTCGGGCAGGACACCGAGCGCGCGGCCAAGCGCGGCCAGGATAAACGAAAATTCGCCGATCTGCCCGACGGCTAATCCCACGGTGAGCGCCGTGCGCAGCGGATACCGTAGCGTCAGGACAATCGTAAAAGCCACGAGGGAGTTGCCCACCAACACAATGGCTAGCGTCCCCAGCACGAGCCACGGATCGCTCAACAACAACGACGGGTCAAAGAGCATTCCGACCGAGACAAAGAACAACACGGCGAACGCATCGCGCATCGGCAAGGCTTCGGACGCGGCGCGGGAGCTGAACTCCGATTGGCCGACGACCAACCCGCCGAGGAACGCTCCGAGCGCCATCGAGACGCCAAACAACACCGTCGACCCGACGGCGATGCCGAGCGCCAGCACCAAGACGGCAAGCGTAAACAATTCGCGCGAGCGCGTGTTGGCGATCCGCGCCAGGAACCACGGGATCACCCGGCCGCCGCCGAGCATGACCACGGCGACCATGATTGCGATTTTGCCCAGCGACCAAGCCAGTGCGAGGGCAATCGACGCCGCATCGGCCTCGGCATTGCCAAAGATCGCCGGCAACATGACCAGCACCAGGACGGTCAGGAGATCCTCGACGATCAACCATCCCACCGCGATATGCCCGGCCTTGGTGTGCAGTTCGTTGTTGTCGGCCAGGAGCCGCAGCAACACGACGGTACTCGCGACAGAAATCGCAAAGCCAAAGACGATTCCCTCGGCCAAGCGCCACCCGAGCGCTAGGCCAAGCAGTGTGCCGAGCAAGGTGGCGCAGAGACTCATCCCGAGCGCGCCGGGAATCGCCACGCGCCGCACAGCGAGCAACTCGCCGACATGAAAATGCAGCCCCACGCCGAACATGAGCAGGATGACGCCGATCTCGGCCATCTGCTCGGCCAACGCATGGTTCGCGACAAACCCCGGCGTCATCGGCCCCACGACAATCCCGGCTAGCAGATACCCCACGATCGGCGAAAGCCCCAGCCACTGCGTGCCGTAACCCAGCACGAGCGCGGCCGCCAACCCGGCTGTCAGCGTCAGAATCAGGTCGATGTTGTGCGGCATCCGGCCTCGCGCTGTTGGGGATTCGGGATTGGGGATTAGAGATTGGAGTAGTTGATTCCCTGAACCGGTTAGCCCCGACGCGCAGCGGAGGGCTTGACCCAGCGTCGCACTAAAGAGAACCGGAGAGCGGTCCGCGGGTTCTTGTATCCCACAAAAGAGGGGGAAAAATCAACCCCTGATTAGTTCATCGTGCTATTGATAGCGGCTTCTGTCCGAGGAACTTGTTGCCACCAGGATGCCAAACGCCACAACAAGCGCGGCTGACAATACAAGATTGGCAATGTCAAAAAGCCATGCACTGATGGCAGCCAGCCACCGATTGTCAATGAATACTCACGATATCCAATTGGGACGTTCGTGATTTGCGGGAGATCAAATAAATAGAGTGCCCTGATGCCGGCGTTGAGGATAAAGATGATGACAGTCAAACTCAGCGCCCAGAACGACCAACGGAGCATTTGCCGATCTTGAACAAACTGGCTGACGCGGCGCAGTGCTAGGCAAACAAAAAGTTGTGTGCCTAGTTCAATCATCCGGACGAAGTAGCCGACCACAGGCGGAATCTCTTGCACCTCAGTTTGCAGAAGATGAATCAAGTACCAGGAAAATGTCAGCAATAAACAAACAAAAGCAATTCTGAAGAACATCTTACTGCCGGTCTGTTTTCCAATCGAACTCAACAGAAATAATCCAACGAGTTCCAGGCCCATGGAAATCCAATCACACCACCGAATCAGTTGTGTGTAATAGGGCACGAGAGTCCCATCGCGATTAAAAACCACCATCATTCGGCTGCCAAAGACAAAGATGACAAAGACAAGAATGCTCCAAAAGCAGCACAGGGCTCCGTAATAAACACGGTTGGGTTGCTCTTGTGGCCCGAGTTTGTTGATCCACTCGGTCGATTCGGGTGCAACCTCGCCCTGCGGCGATTCATAAGGATTCGATTGATTCATGGTTGTGCCCTTTTTAACGGAGCTCGGAAGTTCCTGCGGCTTGTAAATCGTGACTATAAACGTTGGCACTCCTCGCAGCCAAACAAAAAGGCAGTGGCGAAACGCTCGCCGCTGCCTTGGATGTTTGCTTTCAAAGTTTTGAACTTACATCTTCAAGAAATCCATCTCATGGCCGCGGGCCGCGGTTTCAGCTTCGCCAAGCTCCGAGAAATTCGTCTGGTTCGCCCGTTCGGCCAGTTGAATTTCGGCCAGCCGAGTCAGGATCGAGACCGAGCGGATGAAGAACACCAGCCCAATCACGGCCATGGTCGCCAAGACGGCACTGGTGAATTTCATCGCCTGCATCGCGATGGCGGGTTCGATCAAATCGGCAATGTAGAAGACATAGGTTCCGAAGGCTGCGTAGGTGAGTGTGAGCATGACCAGAGCACGAGTTGCATTTTTGCCCACCGCCGGTTGATTAACATCGCTGCCAATCCGCTGCAGACCAATCAGCAAGGCCACGCCGCCGAAACCCCAACTGACGAGACTCGCAAACAACAAGTTTGCGGCCGCTTCGACACGGAAATTGTGCAGCAACACTTGCGAAGTCACCATGCACAGCGATCCGGCGATCAACAAAACAAGGGCGGTCGTCAGGCTCGGCAGCACTTGCGAATTCGACGAGATTTTTCGCAGCAGAAAGATGCCGCATGTTTGCACCACCGCCGCAACCGTCAACACCCAAAAGATATTCCCGAGGGCAAACCCGAAGGCACCTGCAACGAGCGTGGCCACCAGCAACACGGCGGCACCGTAGCTGAGGCGGGCACCCTTCATCACCGGTTGAAGATCGAACTCGGATTCTCGGGGGTTCGTCTCGCGGTTGTTGGTCGAAACCAAAGTCTGCGGGGCTTCGAAATAATTGACGGTGGACATTAGAATGCTCCTGTCAGCAAGAATTTGGAGGAATTTGGCAAGCACACAACCGCGGTTTAGAAATTGGAGGCGGTTGGCTCTATTGTTTTCTTGGTCACCTTTGCGAGAGCGGCGGCGAGCATAGGACAAAGCGGCAAAATTCCCCGCAATTGGGCTGATTTCTCCTAGCGAAGGCGCATGGCGGAACCGGCGAATCGCTCACAACGACCCAGCAACTCATGCGGTGCCGGAAACGTTATGATGTTTTTTTGGAGAACAATCTTCCCGAGGAATCACGCATGCTCTGGCTGTTGCTGTTCGTCTTTGGTTTGGGAATCGGCGTCTTGAGCGGGCTCTTGGGCATCGGCGGCGGGATCGTGTTGGTGCCGGGGTTGATCTTTCTGTTTGGCTTCAGCCAAGCCGAGGCCCAGGGGACGAGTCTCGCGGTGATGATTCCGCCGATTGGGATCTTCGCGGCGCTCGTTTACTATCAGAATGGCTATGTGCGCTTGCCGGTCGTGGGGTTGATCGCGCTGGGGTTCATGCTCGGCGCCTATTTCGGCGCGAAACTCGTGCCGCATCTTTCGCTCGATTATTTACGTTTGGCTTTTGGAGGATTGATGCTCTATTTGGGCTTTATGTTTCTCTTCAGTCCGAGCGGCAATGAATCCAAGGCCGCGCTGCCCGCTGGCGTTGCGACGGTGACCTCGCTGACAATGGCGATCATTTTCCGACGTCGGTTCGGCCGCGGCAAAACTCCCGATTCCCCGAACGACCAGCACGAGTATCATATCTAAGTGTTTAATCGTTCCGCCGCAGGTCGCCCGCCATGAAACCCGCCTCGAAAAAGAAATCGCAATCCCCGCCGAGCGCCGCCTCCAAACAGCCATCGGCCTCGGCAAAGCAAGCCGGCGTCCTCGCGCCGCCCGCCGCGGCGCGGCTCACGTCGCTCGATGCCTATCGCGGCGCGATTATGCTGCTCATGGCGTCCGCCGGGTTTGGACTCGCCAAGATTGCCGAGGCTCATCCCGACAGCGGCTTCTGGACGTTCATCGGCTACCACGCCGAGCATGTGGCCTGGCGCGGCGGCGGGTTGTGGGACATGATCCAGCCGGCGTTCATGTTCATGGTCGGCGTCGCGCTGCCGTGGTCCGTCGCCAATCGCACCGCGCGCGGCGAGACATTTCAAACGATGTTCGGGCACGCGCTCTGGCGTGGGTTGCTGCTCGTCTTGCTCGCGGTTTTTCTTACGACGGCCAATTCCTCGTGGAAGCAAACTGAATGGGTCTTCACCAACGTCCTCGCGCAGATCGGACTCGGGTACCCGTTCTTGTTTCTGCTGGCGTTCACGAGCAATCGGACGACGTGGCTGGCGGCCGAGGGGATACTGATTTTCTACTGGGCGGCGTTCGCGTTTTTTCCGCTGCCAGGCGCGGACTTTGATCGCACGCTCGTCGGGGTGCCGGACAAGTTTCCGTTGTTCGAGGGCTTTGCCGCTCATTGGAATATCAACACGAACTTTGCCTCGAACTTTGATCAGTGGTTTTTGAATCTCTTCCCGCGCGCGGAACCGTTTGTCTTCAACAAAGGAGGCTACACGACGCTCAACTTCGTCCCGTCGCTGGCAACAATGATTTTCGGCCTGCTTACCGGACGTTTGCTGCGGCGCGAGATTTCGATCGACGAAAAGCTGAAGCAGCTCGTCCTCGCCGGTGTCGCGGCCATCGCGCTGGGTTGGACGATCGACGCCGTGGGGATTTGTCCTTTGGTCAAGCGCATCTGGACGCCGAGTTGGGCGATCTACAGCACCGGTTGGGTACTCCTGATGCTCGCCGGCTTCATGTTCGTGATCGATCGCGAGGGTTACCAGCGCTGGGCGTTTCCATTGATCGTCGTCGGGTTGAATCCGCTGACGATGTACTGTCTCTTTCAACTCAGTTCCAGTTGGATCCGGCAGCAAACCCAAAAACACTTCGGCCAAGCGATCTTCGACAGCCTCGGCAAGGATTATGTCGAGTTTCTGCAACGCGGCAGCGTGCTGTTGGTGATTTGGCTGGTGGTGTATTGGATGTATCGGAAGAAGATTTTTGTGCGGTTATAGCGCTGGGAATCCGCTCGAGGGGTGAGCGTCAAGTTTGTGGTGAAGTTGGGTAGGTTTAATTAGCAGACGGCATGAAACGAAGCTCTCCTCTGGTCCCTACTCCCCGGAATTGACCAACCATGTTGACGGACTTGTTCGGGGAGAAGGTTAGGATGAGGGCAAAGAGTTGTTTGAGGACGAAGAGTTGTCTGAGGATTAAGTGTTTAAGAACATTCCTATTTCCCTCACCCCAACCCTCTCCCCGAACGAGTCTCATACGAGTGGTGAATCGGCACCGGGGAGAGGGAGCCGGAAAGGCCACTCCTGATGCAACAGAATTTCCTAGACATAACCGTGATGCTCACACACCCATTAATTGCCCCTATTATTAATAATCGCGTGAATTAATGGAGCGTTCTGCTAATGCAGCGTCTGCTACTACTTTGTGCAAATCAAACATCTGCGGCGACATTCATACATGCGAGCATCTCTTTACCTGCTATCAGGTTATAGTATTCTAACGCTACTAAGAGCTTTTGGTCCCAATTTTGCATTGCTTAACCCGTTCCTGAGTGGGGACGGTTCGTGTGCAGCAAGAGCGGTAGTTTGATTCTTCTTCCCACGATCCATGGCCATTCAACCTCAGACGACTGTTGCCGTCGATTTGCTCGATTCGGCTCAAGGACATCCGGTTCAAACCTGGAAATTTGAGTCCGAGGCGCTGCTGCGAATTGGCCGCGCGGACGATTGTCATGTCGTGATTGCCGATCCCCGGGTTTCGCGGCTGCATGCGGAGTTGGAGTTTCGGCCCGAGGGTTGGAAGCTGATTTCGCGCGGACGGCATGGGGTGTATGTGGACGGAGTGTTGGTCGAGGAGTTTAACCTTGCGGACCGGCGGACGTTTCAGTTGGCGAGCGGCGGGCCGCTATTACGGTTCCGCACCAACACGCCGTCGCAAGCCGCGAACAACATGACGACGATCGATGGCAGCGATCCTTCGATTTTCGAAGCGTTGCAAATCGACCTCCGCAAACGCGAAGAAGAAGTCCAGCAAATCACCAACAGCGAACTGTTTCACAAGCTCCGCAAACGAGCCGATTCGATGCGGCGGCAAAACAATCCGGAGCAAGAGTAGGGTATTTGTCAAAGAATGGCATCGCTGCTTGGTACGACAAGGAGGAAGGGAAAAGGAAAAAGGTGGTGCGTTCCACCTTTTCCCTTTTTCCTTTTCCCTTGATGTAAGCGTGCGGTGACTTATTCATAGAAGTTAGCATTCCCAGTAGATCGAAGGGACCGACGCGGTGGCCAAAAAACGGACAATCATCTCGACCCACTCCTTTCGCGGCGGCACGGGCAAATCGAACACCACGGCGAATCTCGCGGTCCTCGTCGCCAAGGCCGGCTATCGCGTCGGCATCATCGACACCGACATTCAATCACCCGGCATCCATGTCTTGTTCGGCGTCAGCGAAGATTCCGTCACGCGGACGCTCAATGACTTTCTCTGGGGCAAGTGCAAAATCCAGGATGCCGCGCGCGATGTGACCTTCTCGGCGATTGGCAATGCGGACAAAGACTCCGAGCGCCCGCGGCTCTACTTGATCCCGTCGAGCATGAACAGCAACGAGATCGCCAAGATTCTCGCCGAGGGTTACGACGTTGCGAAGCTCAACGACGGCATCCAGCAGTTGATGGATTCGCAGCAGCTCGATCTCGATTTTCTCTTCATCGACACGCACCCGGGCGTGAACGAAGAGACGCTCCTCTCGATTGCCGTGTCGAATATCCTGCTCTTGATCATGCGGCCGGACAATCAAGACTTCCAAGGGACCGCCGTCACGGCCGAATTGGCGCGGCAGCTCGAGGTGCCGCAGATGTTCATGATGCTCAACAAGGTCCCGCCCGGCACCGATCACGCGGCGCTGCGGAAGCATGTCGAAGATCTCTACAAGGCCCCGGTCGCGGCGATCTTGCCGCTGAATTCCGAAATCGTCCGGCTCGCGAGTTCGAGCATCTTCGTGAACCGCTTTCCTGAGCATCCATTTACGCTGGAACTGACGAAGGTCGCGGAAAGGATTCTTGCCGGTCGTGCGGTGCCAATCGCTGCTCCGGCGAGCTAACAAAGATCAAGAACAGAAGAAAAGAAAAATCCAGAATGCGATTGAACAGAAGGCAGCAAAGTGAGCAAAGGGAAGACAAAATGCAAAAACGTTTTTGAACAGAAGGTAACGAAGGAAATAAAGAAAAACAGTATCTGAATTTGACTTTCCTTCGTTCTCTTCGTTGCCTTTTGTCGAAACCTGCCTTTGCTACCTTTGCTCCCTTCTGTTCAAAAATGAATTCGAACAACTCTTGAACATCAACACTTCTGTATTACCAAGCTGAGCATTCCGATGGCAGAAGCGACCGACAACAAATCCAGCGACAAAGCTTCGCTCAACGGGATGCTCAATCGGTTGAAGTCGGCCGTTGCGCCGCTGCGAGACACGCTCCGCGAACTGCATGGCAAGTACCAGCCGATGATGGATGGCAAGGTCGCCGACTACATTCCCGAACTGGCCAAGGCCGATCCGAATTGGTTCGCGATCGTCGCCGTCACCGCCGATGGCAATGTCTATGAGTTCGGCGACTACCAGCAGCTCTTCACGATCCAATCGGTCTCCAAACCGTTCGTCTTTGGCCTCGCACTCGAAGATCATGGCCGCGAAAACGTCCTCAAAAAAGTCGGCGTCGAACCGACGGGCGAAGCATTCAACGCGATTGTCCTCGACGAAGCGTCGAACCGCCCGTTCAATCCGATGGTCAACGCCGGCGCGATCGCGACTGCCGATTTGATCAAAGGGAAAGATTATCCCGAACGCGTCACGCGCCCGACGCAGATGTTTAGCCGCTATTGCGGCCGCCAAGTGAACATCGACAATTCCGTGTTTATGTCCGAGCGCGTCACTGGCCATCGCAACCGCGCGATCGGCCATTTGATGCTTAATTTTGGCATGGTCGGCGAAAAGATCGAGGAATCGCTCGAGCTTTACTTCCAGCAATGTTCGATCTTGGTCAACTGCCACGACCTGGCGGTGATGGGTGCCACGCTCGCCAACGCCGGCGTGAATCCGATCACCGGCGAGCGGGCGATCCAGCAGCAATACGTTAAGGATCTGCTCAGCGTCATGAACTCGTGCGGCATGTACGACTACGCCGGCGAATGGGCGTACCGCGTCGGCATCCCGGCCAAGTCAGGCGTCGGCGGCGGCATCG
>JBGSSS010000134.1:0-25204 GCA_041736895.1 Pirellulales bacterium | reverse complement strand
CGCGGCAAAATCTTTGCCCGATCCGGAAATGAAGCGCAAGGGGCTGGATGAAGCGGCCTACTTGTTGGTTCTTGCTGATGACGCCAAGGATATTCGGATCAGCGATCTCACGCTGCACGGTCCAACGGTTCACGGGGCCATTTTTGCTTGGTTCAATCAGAATCTGACCATCGAACGGGTCTGCATCAAGGAAACGATGTGGACCGGCATCCGCACGTTTGGCATGAAGAAGTCAAAGATTCTGGATTGCCAGTTTATCGATGCCGGCGGCCGTTGGGAGCGGGGTGAACCGGGAATCAAAGGGGGAATCACCGGCGGAGCCATCTTTCCGATTTGGATGGAAGATTGCGAGATCGCGAATAACCGTTTCACGCGCACGCGGCAAGAAAAACAACACGAATTTTATGGCATCAAGTGCCGGCAAGGGAAACGCTGCCGTGTCCATCACAACACGATCGAGGTCAATTTCTCCATCGAGTTCCCTTTTGAGAACGATGAGGATGTCGAAATCGACCACAATATCTGTTACGGCACGATCTCGATTCCAAAGCATGCCGGCGGCCCTGTTCCCAAGAGCGGCCGGACGTTTCACATCCACCACAATTGGTTCCGCGACACTTACTCCATCGAGTTCGTCCGCAATGGCGTCGAGATCGATCACAATCTCTTTGACTTCGATCCGGCCAAGGATCATGGCAATCTAATCTCGGGCTTCGGCCAAGCCCCGGCCAAAGGACCGGCAAGCTTCCATCACAATCTGGTCAGCAATCCGGGGCGCGGCGTTATTTGGATCAACGAGGTCTTCAACAACCTCGACGTGTACAACAATCACATCATCGCCAAGACGACCAAGACACCGCGTCAGGAGGGTCTCTTCGGGTTTAATGCCAAGTCGGATTTCTCAACGATCTCGATTCGCGATAATGTGATCGAGTGCCAAGGACAAGCACGCCCGATGTTCCGAAATAAAGAAAGTTACGCGACCAAACTGCAAAACAATCGCTACACCAACGTGAGCGACTCAGCGCAACTCCAAGATGCGGCGAGCAAGGAACCGGCAGGTCTCGCCGAAGAATTGCAATTCACTTGCGGCGTGCACGGCGAATGGAAGGTTGCTGGCTGGAAAACATTTCCCGCCAATGCACTGCAAAAATAGCACCTGCCGCCATCTTTCGCCGCGCATAAAAAACGCTAAGTTGTTTCAGTTGAAACACTTAGCGTTTTGCAGCAACAATCAAAGCGGGGAGGACAGGATTCGAACCTGCGGTCCAGTTTGACCCGGACACGTCTTTAGCAAAGACGCGCTATCGACCACTCAGCCACCTCCCCGAAACCACGTTTCGGCCCACGGATTTGTATTCCGCAGGGCCAGGTTATCCTCGGATTTTAGCCAATTTGGCCAGCGGAGCAAGGCGAAATTCGTCTCCCACGGCGTTTCTGCGCCAGGTTGTTGAGAATTGTTGCGGCCCGGGTGAATTGCTCTGCCTTGCGACAATTTCCGCACGAGATCGACACGGAATCAACCCTGAAGTTCGCCCTTCTTGTGCGTGATCGTGCCTCCATAGGCTCAGCGCGCCCGGCGACTTATAATAACGACGGATTTTTGCCTCACCACGGTTTTTGCCCCTCGGAATTTATGTCGCTCTCGCGTTGCTTGGTGTTGCTGTCTCTCGGCTCGCTGTTTTGTCTTACGATCGATGCTTGGCAAACAGCGGCGGCGCAGCCGGAACCAAATGCGCTCGCCGCGAAGCCCGGTCTCTGGACCATCGACAAAGGACTCGCCCAGCCCGAGAGCGCGTACTTCGAACCGACGACCCAAACGATCTACGTCAGCAACGTCGTCGGCTCGCCCGTCGAAAAAGATGGCAAGGGCTATATCAGCAAAGTCAGCCCCGACGGAAAAATGGTTGCCGAGAAATGGGTCGAGGGCCTGAACGCGCCCAAAGGGATGCGCTCCTTTAACAAGATTCTCTATGTTACCGACATCGACGCGCTCGTCTCGATCGATCTGGCGACGGGCAAGATCCTGAAGCGAATCGAAGTCCCCGGCGCGCAATTGCTCAACGATCCGGCCGTCGATAGCGACGGCAATGTTTACATCTCGGATACGTTTGGGAGCAAGGTCTTTGTCGTCAAGGACGGCAAGCCCGAGGTGTTTCTCACCGAGAAAGAAGTCATGCATCCGAACGGCATCTTGGTGCATGATCAGGAGCTCGTTGTCGCGAGTTGGGGCGAAGGGATGGATACGAAAACCTGGGCGACGAAAGCACCGGGCAAGCTCGTGATGTACGACCTCAAGAGCAAAGAGAAAACGGAACTCACCAAGCAGCCGATCGGGAACCTCGACGGTCTCGAAAACGACGGCAGCGGCGGGTACTATGTCACCGATCACACGGGCGGACTCGTTTATCACGTCGAGCCCGACGGCACCGCGAACGCGATCCTCGGCGGGTTCAAAGGCGCTGCCGACATCGGGATGATCGACGGCAAATCGGTGCTGCTCGTCCCGCGGATGGGCGAGGACAAGCTCACGGCGTATGATCTGGAGCAGCTGTAAGAATCAAGTTTATCGCTATGACGCAAGCGAGTGGGTAGCCGAATGAACCTAAAATGTTTATCGACGCATATCTTGCGCACAGTGCACGTGCTGAAATTTCACGTCATCGCATTTGTAATGATATCCCTTGCTCTAACGACTTTCGTTTTTGCTCAGAGCAACGACACGAAACCGCTCTTAGACGAGAATGCAAAACCTGTCGAAGGCGTTCCCCTTGAACGCACGCTTGCTCTGGAACTCGAGGAGCAGTTACGAAACATTGCTCACGAACTTCGAGTTGATCCGCCAGTTGGCTTTGGGAAAGCAGAAAAGATTTGCATCGATTTCCTTAATGTCGATCCGAAATCTACTGACAAGAAGAAACAAAAACTCGTTGCTATCGATGACTTAAAGCTCTTGGCGAAGCACAAGGAAATTGTGGGGCTAAGCTTTCCAGCTGAAATGGAAATCGACGATAAATGGATGGCGGCGATCGCGACATTTCCCCGGCTTCAGCAGCTTGGATTAGGGGTGGGAGAGCTATCCAAAAATCGCAAAGGGCTTACCACAGCTGGCTTCAAGTTGTTGGCTGATCTACCAATCAAGGTCGCAAGTTTGCATGGCTGTCTAAGTCTTACGGATGAAGACATGAAAACGATTGCAGACTGGGAAGAGCTCGAAGAGTTATATTTCACAGATGTGCCAATCACGGACCGTGGAGTTTATACGATTCGTGGTTGCCACAAATTACGAATCTTGTCGATTGATTCTAGTAAGCGACCTGGAAATGATATTACGGATCGATCTCTGCCCGTACTTCAAAACTTCAAGCAGCTCGAAGAACTGAATCTTGGCGGGACTTTTGTCACTCTCTCAGGTGCCGAATCAATCATGAAAACATTGTCGAAGTGCACTGTTCATTGGGGGCCAATCGATCGGTAGTGAGTGCCGTAATACCCACTCGCTTGCGTCATATCGATTCTGAACGCGCCGTCGCGTTGCTGCTAAACGGATGTGGACGCAACATACGGCAGCGCCTGGTTCACGCTCTTCTCGATCCCCGCGCAAATATCATCCAGCGGCAGATCGTCCGGGTCGAAGCCAAACGGCTGCTCGATGTCTTCGGCTGTTGTCTCCATGCCGATCATGAAGTACGAGACGAGCATCATCGTCGGCACGGTGAACCAGCTCAGATCCTCGACCATGCCCCACGGCATTGTGAACAAGTAAATCGCGATACTCTGGCGGATGAATCGCCGCCAGGAGGGCGACAGCGGCGTCTTGAGAATCCGTTCGCACGCGCCGCAGATGTTCATCAGCGCCGCCGCGTGCGTGTCGAGAAACAGCAACTCGATCGGTCCAAGCTCTTGATCGCGCCGCCAGCTTTCCAATTCATGATAAAGCGAGTGCGCGATCGCCAGCGGAACATGCGGCGGATCGGCCGTCGTGTTCTCAAAGCCCTGATAATCGCGCAAGTGAATCGGCCCGCGGAGATGATCTTTCAAGGCAAACGGAAAAGCGATCAGGTGCTGGGCGAAGCGTTGTTTTTCCTCGAGCGGCGCTTGGACGCAGGCTTGGACCTTGATCGCCAGATTTCGGATATCGTTGACCAATTGGCCCCACAGCTTACGCCCTTCCCACCAGCGGTCGTACGCCGTGTTCGTGCGAAAGACGAGCAAGCCGCCGAGCACCAAGCCGAGCAAGGTATGAATCGTCGAGCGTAACAACAACAGATCATGCAAGAACCATTGATCGATGAACACCACGATCACCGCATAGCAGCCGAGAAGAACGACGTAAACGGCCAGCCGTGCCATGATGGGGCAGCGAAAAAACGAAAGTAAAATGCCGGGGGACCGAGGGGGATTCATAGGCTCTGGTTATAGACGGTTCGGAAAAAATGGAGAAGGCATCTTCGATTCAGGGCGCATTCGTTGCTAGAATGCAGGCTGTTCTTTGAGCGTCTATTTCCATTCACCACATCTCTTGTTGTATGTTCAAGAAAATCATCCTCGGCTTGGTGTTGCTCGTCGCGATTCTGGTCGTTGTCATTTCGATGCAGCCAAGCAATTTCAAGATCACGCGCTCAATCACGATCAACGCGAAACCGGAGATGGCATTTGCGTTGGTCAATGATTTTAAACAATGGCACCAGTGGTCACCCTGGGCGAAACTTGACCCCAATATGAAGGTGACTTACGAAGGGGCTGCTTCCGGCACCGGGGCGATTTACCGTTGGGAAGGAAACAAGGATGTCGGCCGGGGTGACATCACGATTACTGAAAGCAAGCCGGCGGAACTTGTTGCCATGAGTTTGCATTTTATCGAACCATGGGAAGCAACTAACAAAACCGAAATTGCTTTTCAGCCCGAGGGACAACAGCAGACCAAGGTGACTTGGACGATGTCGGGTGAGAATACCTTCATGGGCAAAGCGATGGGCTTGTTCATCAACATGGACAAAATGATTGGCGGAGATTTCGAACGCGGTTTAGAGAAAATGAAAGAAGTGGCTGAAGCCCCTGCAACGCTTTAGCAAACGATTGCCGCCCCATCATCGCCGCTAGGCGAATAAGGCGCTTCCCCGTTAAGATAAATCCTTCCTTATTTGTCATGTTTCGCGGGGATTTTTCGCCGAAAAGCCAGCGCGACCAACGGAGCATCGCCGCGTGGATTTTTTGTCTTGGCTTTTTGATAAAGATGGTTTTCCCGCGCGCTGGGATTGTGGTCCGGCTTGGCAAGAGTCGCCGTGGCTGGGCTGGCTGCACATCATTTCGGATCTTGGTGTTTGGTCGGCGTATTGCGCGATTCCGATCGTGCTGTGGTTTTTTATCTTTCGCCGCAAGGACTTGCCCTTTCGCAAGATCTTTCTGCTCTTTGGCGCATTCATCTTCGCCTGTGGCACGACGCACTTGATGGAGGCCATCATCTTCTGGTGGCCCGGATACCGGTTGGCCGGTGCGATCAAACTGATTACCGCCGTCGTCTCGTGGGCCACCGTGTTTGCGTTGATCCGAGTAATTCCCGGAGTGCTGCGAATGCGGTCGCCCGAAGAGTTAGAGCGTGAGATCGCGGCGCGGAAATTGGCTGAGCTACAACTGCAACGCAATAACGTCGAGCTTGAACAACGTGTCGCGGAACGCACTGCCGAACTGACATTGACAATGGCTGCGCTGCGGGATGAGCGCGAGTTGCTGCGCACGACGCTGACCAGTATCGGCGATGCGGTGATCAGCACGGATCCCGAGAGCCGGGTGACGTTCATGAATGTCGTCGCCGAAAAACTTACCGCTTGGCCGTTGGCCGACGCGCGCGGCAAGCCGTTGCTCGAAGTCTTCAATATCATTAACGAGTCATCGAGGAAGCCAGTCGAGAACCCAGCGGTCCGCGCCCTCCGCGAGGGTGTCATCGTCGGCTTGGCGAATCACACGATCTTGCTCGCGCGCGATGGTGCGGAATACCCAATCGACGACAGCGCCGCTCCGATTCGCGATAGCGCGGGCCAGACCGTCGGAGCGGTGCTCGTGTTCCGCGACATCACCGAACGCAAACAGGCCGAGGCCGAAATTCGCCAACGTGAGCAGCAATTTGCGACACTCGCCGAATCGATCCCGCAGTTGACATGGATCGCCAATGCCGATGGGCATATCTTCTGGTACAACCGGCGGTGGTACGAATACACCGGCACGACTTTTGAGCAAATGCAAGGTTGGGGTTGGCAGAGTGTTCATGATCCCCAAATACTGCCGCTGGTCATGCAACGCTGGCAACTCACCCTCGCGACCGGCGAACCGTTCGACATGGTCTTTCCATTGCGCAGCGCCGCGGGCGAATTCCGGCCATTTCTGACACGGATCGTGCCGTTCAAGAATGACGAGGGAAAGGTCATTCGTTGGTTTGGCACCAACACGGATGTCGCCGACGAACGACGCATGGCGCAGGAACTAGAGCAGTTAGCCGGGGAATTGGCCGCAGCCGACCGCCGCAAGGACGAATTCCTCGCCACCTTGGCCCACGAGCTCCGCAATCCGCTCGCGCCAATTCGCAATTCGCTCGAGGTGCTGAAACGCGCCGACGGCGACACGGGGCTGATCGATGCCTCGCGCGAGACGATGGAACGCCAGATGACGCAGATGGTCCGCTTGATCGATGATCTGCTCGATGTCAGCCGTATCACGCGGAACAAACTCGATCTTCGCACCGCGCGCGTGGAATTGGCTTCGATCGTGCATCATGCGATCGAGACTTGCCGCCCGTTGATTGACGAGGCGGACTTGCAATTCGAGTTGAGTCTGCCCGCCGCGCCAATATATTTGAACGCCGATTCGATCCGCTTGACTCAAGTCTTTAGTAATCTTTTGACCAACGCGGCCAAATACACCAAGCGCGGGGGGAAGATTTGGTTCGTTGTCGAACGCGAAGGCAGCGACGCGCTCATCACGGTCACCGATACGGGCGTCGGGATTCCGCCGAACATGCTGCCGCGCGTGTTCGAGATGTTCACGCAGATCGAGCGAACTCGTCCGCTCGCGCAAGGCGGCCTCGGCATCGGGCTCACGATCGTCAAACGGCTTGTCGAGATGCACAACGGCTCGATCACGGTCCACAGCGACGGCGAAGGTCTCGGGTCGCGGTTCACCGTGCGGCTGCCGATCATGATCGAAACTTCGGTGCCGGTGCAACATCTGACCGTGAGCGATCCGTTGCCCAAGATCTCGCCGCGTAAAATCTTGGTCGTCGATGACAATATCGACGCGGCCAAGACGCTCTCGCTGCTGCTCAAGCTAACCGGCCACCAAGTCCAAACGGCTCACGATGGGCAAGCAGCCCTGGCCATGGCCGAAGAGTTCCGGCCCGAGGTGATCCTGCTCGACATCGGGATGCCGGTGCTGAATGGGTACGACACCTGCCGCGCGCTGCGTGAAAAGCCTTGGGGCAAGGATGTGCTCATTATTGCGCTCACGGGTTGGGGCCAAGAAGACGACCGCCGCAAATCAACAGACGCCGGCTTCGATGGGCACCTGGTCAAGCCGGTGGATCATACGGAGTTGATGCGGTTGCTAGCCAAAGCGTGAGGCGCTCGGTCAATAATAGCCTACATCATCAGTATTCTACGATGCGAGTCCGTCATCATCACTTTCCGATACATTGAATCTGGCCTGTCTCGCTTGCAGATTCATGCTTCGAGTCTTCTGCTGCTCGCGCCAAATTTCGGAGCATCCCGGCAAAGACGATTTGATGGAGTGGATAAATTCCATACCAATACAGAAGTCCGGCCAAGCCGCGCGGATCGAATATAGCCGTTTGGCGAATGGTACTGCCTCGTTCATTGGGGCTGACTTCAAATTCTAGCCAAGCCCGCCCCGGCAGTTTCATTTCAGCTTGCAAACGCAAGCGTTGATTGGGCTCGAAAACTTCGACACGCCAGAAATCGAGCGGATCGCCGACATGCAGATTTTCGGGATCGCGCCGGCCGCGGCGCACACCCACTCCGCCAATTAGCAAGTCCATAAATCCGCGCAACGACCACAACCAGTTTCCATAATACCAGCCAGTCCGACCGCCGATTTTACGAATCGGAGCAAACGCTTGTGCGGGGGAAGTCGTCACCGTAATGGTTCTCGAATCCACCAGCCGCGATCCGTAGCGCTCACCTCCCCAAGTTTGCTTTTTCCCGGCGGACGACAATGCGTCCGACCAACAAGTTTCGGCAAATTCTCGATCCTCGTTGACCAATGCCCGAGCAATGGCCTCGCCAAATGAACGCGGACGCACGGAGAAAGTTGTTTTGGCAAGATTGTTCGAGACAAGTGTTGGATTGCGCAGACTTTCGACAAGCTTACGACCGACCCGGGCGTAGAGCGGAGTAACAAGCCCCAGCCAAAGGCTCGACAGATACGGCGTCAACAGGGGCACGGGGATCATCCAGCGCGACAACCCGCGCTGCCGCGCGTATTCTTGCATGATCTGACCATACGAGACTTGGTCGGGTCCGCCGATCTCGTAAACCTGAGATGCAGCGGCCGGAAGCTCCAGTGCCGCGAGTAAATACGCCAGCAGATCCTCGATGGCGATCGGCTGCGCTTTGACCTGAACCCAGCGCGGGCAAATCATGATCGGCAATCGCTCCACCAACGCTCGGATCATCTCAAACGAGAGACTCCCCGAGCCGATGACGATCGACGCGCGGAACTCAATGACTTGCGAATGATGAGCGCGCAGCACGTCACCTGTTTCTTGGCGACTGCGCAGGTGTTTCGAGAGCTTTTCGTCGGGATTGCCAAGTCCGCCAAGATAGATCAGACGACGCACACCCGCCTGTGCCGCTGCTTTCGAAAAGTTCTCCGCCGCAATTCGGTCTTGCGATTCAAAGTCGCCGTTATCACCCATCGAATGGACGAAGTAATAAGCCGTCTCGACTCCAACAAATGCATTTTGCAGTGACTGGGAATCTAACAGATCTCCTTGCACAATCTCGGTTGTGGGATTGCGATGTTCTTGCAGTGCTTCGGGCCTGCGTGTTAAACAACGAACTGGCAAACCGCGCTCTTGAAGGAGCGACAATAGCCGCCCACCCACATAACCCGTGGCTCCAGTTAATAAAATCAATCCCGACATCCTGGTATTCCAATCTGCTTGTGTCTCGGAGCTGTTCCCGTTTCAAATTTTAACATCATGCCAGGGGAAGCAGCATCCGAACAAGGAATGACGGATTAGGATGTACGCGTAGTACGCCGACCCACCTTAGACGAACGTACAGACGAATGTCAGTCCCGTTGAGAAATTCTCGCAACGGTTGAATCAGCGAGTTGGAACTGCGTCCAATCGCGATTAGCGTCCGCCAGCTCTTGACGCTGAGAACCAGGCTTCGTTTTTCCGCAACCAGATTCATCGGCCGGCCATCGACGATTCCGTCGATACGACCGGCCAACATCAGTTTGGGCGTTGACCCTCGGTCGAGGTGCTGATTTTCATCGTGCCCCCCAGCACCCATTCGGCGTGTTGTGCTTCTGGTCCGGTGCCACTCGGAACTTTGATGTGCATGTCAATGAACTCATAGGAAATAACAGCATTCTTGCCAGTCAGATGTTCAAACAGACCGATCGCCAGATCGGGCCAATTCGTCGTATGCCCATTGGTCATAGGAAACTCCAAAGAAAAAAATGTTAGAAAACTGATCTGGTCACAAACTTAGAGCCTGTCCCAATAGTAGCCCGCGGCGTAAGCAAGGGAGTAAAAAAATGCTGGCACTCCCTTGCTTACGCGTCGGGCTACTAAAATGCCAACAGTTCTGGGATAGGCCCTCAGTTTCCGAATGACTTATGCCATCGGTTCATCAGCGCTCTTCATAGCAATGATTGCAATGAAGGCCGAAGCCAGCACCACGCCAAATACCACGGAGCCAACCATAAAAATGACGATGTCATTCATGGGATCGTCCTCCCAGCAGGAGCGTGCCAAAGCTCAAGATCGAGGGAACCCAAAGGCCAACAAAAGCCCCCTCGGGTTTGCTACCCGAAAACCATAGGTAGACCGAAAAGAGAAACGAAGCGCCGGCCGCAATCACAAAGCCAAGTTTGGCTAACTGAGCCTTAGACATGTATGTGGAATCCCAAACAGAGGAAAGTTGAAAACGAGTCTTGAGAAACCACCGAATGCAATTGCGAGCTCGGCGCTGTGGTTCAGAGTTCACACTCGAAATGGATTACTTAGGAAGTATCACACTGTCGATGACGTGAATCACACCGTTGGTGCAGAGGATGTCCGTCTTGACGACGGTTGCGTTGTCAACCTTGACACCGGCCGTGGTATCAATCGCCACTTCTTGACCCTGCACGGTTTTGGCCGACCTGAGTTTCAGCACATCGGCGGCCAGGACCTTGCCGGCGACGACGTGGTAAGTGAGCACGCCTTGGAGCTTCGCCTTGTTTTCCGGCTTGAGCAGATCCGAGACAGCCCCTACTGGCAACTTGGCAAAGGCTTCATCCGTCGGGGCGAAGACCGTAAATGGACCTGCGCTCTTGAGTGTGTCCACAAGACCGGCCGCTTCGACAGCCGCCGCCAACGTTTTGAAAGAACCCGCCGCTACTGCTGTGTCCACAATGTCATTCATACGAAAATTCCCTCATAACAAATCGGAGTCCTGAACGAAGCCCGTTCACAGAAAACGTTCATATCGTTCATGCATTAAGGACTGCGACGTTATCCTAGACTTAACCGAAATTACGAGAGACTTTGGAAAATGCACGATCTGATCGCGATTTGTCGCAAGTAATAAGCGAGAGCCGTTCGCAATAAAAGAAGTTTCTTCTCGCCAGGGATGTGCTCCTGCATGATATCGGGATGCAGAAGCTGAACGGGGACGACGCCTGCCGCACGCTCCGCGAGGAACCGCGGGGCCAGGAGATACTGATCATCGCGCTGACCGTTTGGGGCCAAGAAGACGACCGCCGCAAATCAAAACACGCCGGCTTTGATAGGCAGCTGGTCAAGCCGGTGGATCATGGGGAGTTGATGCGGTTGCTGGCGAAGGGGTAATTCACCGCGGCAAAAGCAGTAGATGAGAAGAATCGATCAAGGTCGCAGCCATGCCTAGCTTTTGGAAATGGGAAGGATCATGCTGCTAAGTTTATCCGCCACAAATTGGCGAATCTCGTCGCGAACTCGGCGATAGTGGCTGAGGGCTTCGTCTTCGGTCGCCGCGTTTTTAGCTAACTTCGGCGGATCGTCAAAGCCCACATGAACGACGCGGGCTTTGCTTAGAAACGCCGGACAGTTCTCGTCGGCATGCCCGCAGACGGTGATCACCAGATCGAGCGGTACATCCGTAAGCGAACTCGCTAGCTTGGAAGTCTGGCCCGTAATATCAACTCCGGCTTCACTCATCACGCGGACTGCATTGGCGTTCATGCCATGCGCCTCGATGCCTGCGGAATAGGGTTCGATGCGGTCGCCGAGGAGATGACGCGCCCAGCCTTCGGCCATCTGGCTGCGGCAGGAATTGCCTGTACAGAGAAACAAAACTTTGGGATTCATGGCGGCCTTTCCGGGGGAAGGATAAGACGCGGGTATGCTCAAATGAATTCAAGGGGGAAGTTCGTTGATGAACGAAAGTGTTGTCTTATCTCAGCCGGCGTCGCGATTCGCCCCGCGACAACAACTTTCCCGTCGATGGCAAGCGCTGGAAGTGCCTCGGGATGAAGTGCCAAAATACGGGTGTAATCTGAAACCTTCTCGACGTGATCACTGCGCCCCTCGAGTCGCACCGCCTCCTCGGTGTTCCTGAGCAAGCCAAGGCAGCTCCGGCAATTCATGCCCAACACTTCAAGCAGCGCCATGTTTTACTCCTGAAAAACGAGTTCCTGGGCACTAGCCTGGCCGAGTTTGCGCAAAGCTTCGATGCCCACGGGCGGCTCCACTTGCCAGGGGATCAGTGCGACGCGATTCGCATGTTGTTCGGCGACTTCGCGCAGGAATAGGGTTTCGTGACTCTTTCGCGACACAAGCACCGGATCATGAACATCGAGTGTCGAGAGACTTTGATTGATGACCCACCCAAACGGTTCGATTCCGGCACGGCGCAGATCACGTTGCAATTGCGCCGCCTCGTGCACGGGCGTTGCTTCGGGCAGTGTGACGATTAGGACGTGGGTGTAGTCAGCATTGCGTAAACGTGGGAGCAATTCTTGAACATTGGTCGGCATTTGACTGGCCTGCCGGCTAATTTCGCGGTGATAGGCCAAGGCCGCATCCAAGAGCAGAATCGTATGGCCCGTGGGGGCTGTATCGAGGACCACGAAACCATCGCGACCGCGCTCCACGGCCGCCGCGAAGGCGCGAAAAACGGCGATCTCTTCGGTGCAAGGAGAGCGTAGATCTTCTTCGAGCAAGGCCCGGCCTTGCTCGTCGAGATTCGCCCCCGCGGTTGCCATAACCTCGGCGGTATAGGCGGCGACTTCGGCGCGTGGATCAATCTTGCTCACTTGGAGATTGGCCAGCGTCCCTTGCACCGCCGCCGCTAAATGCGCTGCTGGATCCGTGGTAGAAAGATGGACCGGAAAGCCCCGCTCCGCCAAGGCAACCGCCACTGCCGCCGCAACGGTGGTTTTCCCCACGCCCCCTTTGCCCATCGTCATCACAACGCCGCGTTTTGATCTGGCGAGTGTCTCGATCATTGCTGGCAGCGTTCCAAGGTGCAGTTCGTCCGCCATATTTATTGTGCTATCCGACTGCGAGGCTTCGTGAAGTCGGCCCGCGGCGATGGCTCGCAAGGAATCTGTCCCGACGAGTCCGAACGGAGCCAGCGGCACGGTAGTGCGGGGCAACGTCACCAGAGCCGTGGGAATTTGCGCGAGCGCTCGGTCGGCGCGTTGTTGCATTGAATGCGCAATGGGATCGTCAAGATCGTTTGCGTGAAAGACGCCGTTGATCACCAGGTGTTGGTTGTGCACGCCTAAGCCCGCCAATTCGCCGCTGGTGCGAGCCGCTTCGGTGAATGCTGCGATGTCGGCACGAGCCACCAGCACGAGTGTCGTGAGGGCCGGGTCACCAAGCGACTGAACCGTTTGCTGATAGAGTTGTTGTTGGGCCTGCAAGCCAGCGAGCGGTCCTAGGCAAGATGTTCCTGTTGTATTGTCAGCAAGATAGCCACTCCAGGCCGAAGGCAACGTCAGCAGCCGCAACGTATGACCCGTTGGCGCAGTGTCGAAGATGACATGCTCAAACGTCTCGGTCGCTTTTGGATCGCCCAAGAGCTTGGCAAATTCATCGAAAGCGGCAATTTCAATCGTACAGGAGCCGGAAAGCTGCTCCTCCATACTATTGATCGCCGCGTCCGGAAGAATGCCGCGATACGGTCCCACCATGCGTTCGCGATAATCATGGGCCGCCGCTTCGGGGTCGATGTTCAACGCACTCAAACCCGCGACGCCGGGAATTGCCGTCGGCTTTTGGCCTAACTCCACTCCCAGCACTTCATCCAGATTCGAAGCGGGATCGGTGCTCACCAGCAAGACGCGTTTGCCCGCATCGGCCAAGGCAATAGCCGTGGCACAAGCAATCGAAGTTTTGCCGACGCCCCCTTTACCCGTAAAAAACAAATTCCGAGTCGCGTTCTTGAGAAGCTCCATAAAACACCAATCTTCTTTTGAGTTTATCCACTGAATAACTAACAACAGCCGCTACCTGGCTTACAACCTGGACTTGAAAGTACTGGCAATGCATCCTGTGCAGAGACTTGCCCCCACATCGCCAGCAAGTCGCGACTGGGATAAGTCCCTTGGCAAACGATATGGCCGTTGACTCGGATAATGGGCAAGGCATCCGTTCCTTTGGCTTGCAATGCGGAGCGAACATCTTCTTGCTGAGCGAACTCACCCGGCTGTTGCGACAGATTGAATCGCTCGACAGTGACGCCTTGGCGGCTAAGCCAATCCAGATCGGTAGCGAACTGCACCAAGGCTTGATCCACTTGCGGTCCACAAATGCCGGTGGAGCAGCACATGGGTTTGTCAAAAACTTGGATTGTCATGGTCGGTCTCCTAGATGTGGTTTCTATCGTATTCACCTAAGCGAATATGCTTGTTCAAAAAAATTAGGAACAGCAGCCTTTGCCCAGCCGCAATTGCAAAGCTTTGGAATCCTTGGCGAGTCCCGGATCTTCGATTACACAACAAGCCAAACACTCGAGCAGTTTGGTGTGCAAGTCATTCTTGGCCGGCGCTAATTGGTAGTAACTCCAATAACCATCCTTGCGTGCCAGGACCAAGCCCGCCTTCCGCAAATACGCCAAGTGGCGCGAGGCTTTGGGCTGGGGAATATCCAGGACTTCGACGAGATCGCAGACACAGAGCTCCCCACGACTCAACAGGTTCAGCAAGCGCAGACGGGTTCGATCCGAGAAAGCTCGGAACATCAATTCGACACGCTTGATGCTGGCAGTGGTTTTCATATTCGCTTAAGCAAATATAGATTAATGCCTAAGCAATGTAAATGGCCTTCAGCAAATAGGGCCGCAAGCGAGCTGCGAAGGAGAAATACCCTTCACTAAAAACACAAAGGGCTCGCGAGACCGATTTCTCGCGAGCCCTCAAAGTTTGCGTGTGACTGGACTTCTGAAGAAGAGCAAGCTCTGGTTCAGGATTGAACGTCACACGCTATGGATTGTGTAGGAGTCAGGAGGACAGGGGACAGGATTGCAGGAATCTCAAACTTCCGATCACTTTTGTTATCGGTTCTTGCTTCCCGAATCCCCAATCCCTAGTCCCGAATCCCAACTGCTACGCTGTCTTGCTTTTCTCGAAGATCGGGAACGCTCGGGTCCGGCCGAGGACCACGTTTTCGTCGATCACATAGCGGGCTCCCTGGTGTTCAGGCAGATCGTACATGATGTCGAGCATGATGTCTTCAATGATCGACCGCAGACCGCGTGCTCCGGTATCTTTTTCCTTGGAACGTTTGGCAATTGCGGCCAACGCGCCTTCGGTGAACTGGAGATCGCTCCCTTCGAGCGAAAACAACTTCTGGTATTGCTTGACGAGAGCATTCTTCGGCTCGGTCAAGACGCGGACAAGAGCCGCCGTGTCCAATGGCTGCAAAGGCGAGATAACCGGCAATCTTCCCACAAGTTCCGGAATCAGCCCAAAGGCCAAAATGTCTTCGGATTGCATTTGCGGCAGCAATTCGGCCAGGTTTTCTTCCTGACGCGAGCCACTGCTGCTCCCAAAGCCGATCGTCTTGCTGCCGAGCCGCTTGGCAATGATCTTCTCGATGCCGACAAACGTCCCGCCGCAGATGAACAGGATGTTGCTTGTATCGAGTTGGATGTACTGCTGCTCGGGGTGCTTGCGTCCGCCTTGCGGCGGGACGTTGGCCACCGTCCCTTCGAGCATCTTAAGCAGCGCTTGCTGCACGCCTTCGCCGCTGACATCGCGGGTAATGCTAACGTTCTGGCTCGTCTTGCCGATCTTGTCGATTTCGTCGATGTAGACCACGCCGCGTTGGGCTTGTTCAACGTCGAAATCGGCCGCGTGGAGCAGCTTCAGGAGCAAGTTCTCGACGTCTTCGCCGACGTAGCCCGCTTCGGTCAGCGTGGTCGCGTCGCCGATGGCGAACGGGACGTTGAGGATCTTGGCGAGGGTCTTGGCCAAGAGCGTTTTGCCGGAGCCCGTGGGGCCGACGAGCATGATGTTGGACTTGTCGACTTCGACGTCGGTGTTGCCTTCGGCGGCCATGTTGAGCCGCTTGTAGTGGCTATGGACGGCGACGCTGAGGACTTTCTTGGCGTGCTCTTGGCCGACGACGTATTCGTCGAGCTGAGCCTTCATTTCGCGCGGCGTTGGCACGCGCGAGAAGAGTTGCTTGCCGGTGCCGCGACGGCGGCGTTCTTGATCGAGGATCGATTGGCAGAGCTCGATACACTCGCCGCAGATGTACACATCGCCCGGTCCTTCGACCAGCGGTCCGACGTCGCGATAGCTCTTGCGACAGAAGGAACAAAACGCGTTGCGTTTGGTCGTGCCAGTTCCGCGCCGACCCAGATTAATGTCTCGTCCAGTGGGCATGCCTGTAGCCTAGTCCTTTTGATGTCGCTCTCCGTCGCGCTTCATCGCCCTGGGAGAATCCATGTGTCCGTCAAGGAGTTGTGCTCGATGTTGTCGCGTTACGGTCGCGACCCGAGAGGGGCATCCCTGTCCTCAAGTTCCGAGCTGCTTACGTCGTTCCGTCGGGGCGAATGCCCTGAGTATGAGGAGAAACCCTCGACTACCCAGCGACTCCTACGCAACCCGACCGAAAAACGTTCGCATACATTTGTTCAGGTTTTTTGCAATCTCGTGCCAGCATCATGCGGCCACCAGATCACACAACGATACGACCCCTGGGTTCACGTTCTGAAGTGCGGAATTCCCTCCGCAATTTTCAGGGCTTGGACCCGGGGGTCGGCTGGCGAGGCTTGTCGTCCCGACCCTGCACCAGCGATGTTTCTATCATTCGGTATTCCTGATAGCTAAGCCCACCCTGGGCGGTCATTTCTCGGAAATTCAAGAGCAGCTCTTCGGGGGTGTTCTGCTTTTGATCCTTAATACCGCGCAACCTTACCACGACGTACCAACCGACGGCGATCAAGGCAAAGACAACCGTCAACCCGACGATAATCTGAACGCCGGGCATGTCCCAGAGATCTGTCAAACTTTGCCACATCCGAAAACTCCAACTTCGCTGCTGCCGCTGATAGCGTAATTATGACCGCGGGGGGAAAACGCGTCCAGAAGAATCTTTTCCTCAGGTGAGACGTCAGGTAGCTGGGGTCGAACGAAGTGAGCCCCCAGCGAGCATTGCTGGGGGATCGCTAGCGATCAACCCCAGCCACCCCGAGATTTATCGGATATCCGCGACGTCGTCCTATTCCGCTTTCCAAAACCGGCGGAACAAAAAAGCTACCCAAATTGCCACGCCCAGGAAAAACCCGACGAGAAGCGATAAAGAAGCCATGAGCGACAATTGGGGCGGGTTTTGCCGGTTGGCGTCGAGCGTGAGAATGTACAATCCCGCGACAAAGAGCACGATCAAGCACCCTAGCCAAAGCGCTTGCCGGCGCAATTCGACAAAGGTCGCCTCGCGGCGTTCCGGGGCCAACCAATACTCGCGCCGCGGCAGGTTGATCATGCTGGTCGGAAACAGGCTGGTCAGCGAAAAGATGCCATAAATCATGAGCGGCAAGCCAACGCCCAACCCGGCATACGCGACGATGTTCCAAACACGATCCATCCAGCCATCGGGCTGGCCGCGCAGATCAAAATGCGTCGCGACCTGCGCCGGCCACTGCGCATAAGTCGCCGCGAGCAGACCGGCAAAGACGATCCAGAGCAGGATCAGTATCAGCAACGGCGAGAGGCGGGTTTTGTTCATGGGTCGTTCCAATAATAACCCGACGCGTCAGCGAGGGAGAATCGCCAATCCGGAATGTCTTCGCTCACGATCATTATGCACAATTTTAGCTCCGAAGGAGCGAAGGAATGTAGCCAGGGGCGCAAGCCCCTGGAAATCGAAGCATTCAACACGAAAGCCCCGGAGGGGCGACAGGAGTCTTCATAAAGACAATTCTGTCGCCCCTCCGGGGCTTTCATTCTCTAGAAAATCAGAACCAGGGGCTAGCGCCCCTGGCTACACTCTGCCGTCCCCTTCGGGACTAAATTATCAATCTGCCGCGTCAATGTCACCCGCCTATTCTGCCTGAGGCGGCACATGCCCGAATCGATTCGGTTTCGGCGCGGTTTTCACCCACTCGTCGGCTGTCTGCCATTGATCGTTGGCGAAGATGCGCACTTGCTTGGTTTCGCGATCGATCACGCAGGGCGCGGCGGTGGTTTCGAGGCCTTTGCTGATGCGAATCGTCGCCAGCATTAGTTTATTGTCCGGCTCGCTTGATGAAGCCCATTCGATGCGCGTATGCAGCGACGGGACCGGCCGCGGCGCGACGCGCGACATCATGTGATGCGGCGACTCGGCGTAGTCTTGCCACGGTTTGGTGTAGCTCGCGGTGATCGATTCGAGCAGGGTCTTGGCTTGCTTGGCATTCAACGGCCCGGCGGGATACGCGGGTTTTGGCGATTCCGTACTGGAACCGTTTTCGGCAATCGACGACGAGGCGTTGCTCGGCAATGCCGCACGCGCGGCCGACTCGTCGGGCTGTTGCCCATCGGACTGATTCAAGAACATCATCGTGCCAAGAAATGCCGCCAGTGAGACGGCCGCCGGAATGGTAACTTTCAGATGCATGACAAAGCTCCTTTTTAAAGTGAGAGGTTTCAGAACGCGGCAAAAGCCGCAAAATTAGTAGCCAAAGTCGTAAGACTTTGGATGCACTCGCGCGTGCTGTGCTGGCACTGTCATCATCCAAGGTCTCACGACCTTGGCTACGAAATTTAAACGCCACAAACAAGTTTCAGCCAAGACAATCGCGGCCGCGCTGCTCAGCCACAACGACCAGACATAGTTCGCATCGTCGGTCAACTCCAACGGCAAGAGCGCCAGTTGAATGAGTCGAAAGATCGGCGCACTCAACGCCCAACAATACGAGCGAATCATCGCGCGGATGTGCGGCGTGATCTGACCCGCGCGAATCGTGGTGTACCCGACCCAAGTCGTGCCCCACCACATCACTCCCGCGACGGTAAACCCCACACTGCTAAGCCAGCCCCCTTTGGCGACCGTGGCAAGGATGATGCCCGTCGGCACCGCGATCCAGAGCACGGCGTTGATGTAGAGATAGCCAAGGCGGCGGTGCCACTGCGGATGCCGTTTCGTCCAAGCCGGGAACATCAACGGAATCCCCGCCAGCAAGCAAACCGAAGCCGCGACGACATGAAAGCAAAACGCGGCTTTCCACCAAGCGGCGTCGGCCAGCGCCCCCTTTTCCCAAAAGAACCGCGGCTTCGGGCCGCCATCGAAATACAAGTGGTTGTTCCAGACGATCAACGCACAGATCGACATGGTCACCACGGACCACAACAACTTGCCGGGAAGTCGTGCGAACAAGATCATGGGTCAAACCGAAGAACGCGTGAGTGAGATTCCACTGTTAGAAATGTAACCGCAACGGTGGTTTTCCCCGGTCACAGGCTCGTAACAGTAAAACTGTCCGGGATTCGAAGCTATTCAAGACGTAACCGTTTAGCGGCGACTCGTAGAGGAGCGTTCCCACGGATCGACGAAAGACTATCCCGACCCGCGCCCTGGCGACTATAATCAAAGTAGCGTTTCCGGCACGTTCCGGACGCTCTGATCCGCGGCAATAGCAGCCCGCAGCGTCAGCAAGGGAGATTAAAAACATCTCTCCCTTGCTTACGCGTCGGGCTGTTAAATACGGATCAGCCTACCTCCTAGTAGCACCTGACTGAAGTCGCCCGATGCGAGGCTGCGTGGAAAATGCAGTCCGCCGGCATCGTGACCTTGCCCCCATTTGAATCTCATGCGCGTTGCGTTCACATCGTTCTGTTTGTTAATGCTCCCGGCACTGACCGGCTTGGTCAGTCTGTCTGGCTGCAACAAAGCCCCGCCGCCGATTACGAAAAAGACGTACACGATTCCCACGGCGATCGTGCAGCAGCAAGCGGAGAAGGCGCAAATCGACAAGAACCTGGAAATCGCCCGCAAGGAATATGAACAATTCCAAGCACGCGGACCGAAGGCGTCGACACGCATGCTCGCGGCAATTGTCCCGCAGCCCAACACCGATTTCTTTTGGACATTCAAGGTCCAAGGCCCGCCGCAGGAAATCGAGAAGATCAAGCCAGCGCTCGTCAAACTGCTCGGCTCGCTCGTATGGAAAACCAAGCAGCCGGAACTGCCCGAGTGGCAAATCCCCGAAGACTGGCGCGTCGAAAAGCAGAAGGAAGATCAGTTCGGCCGGATGGCGACGATCGACCTGCCCGCCGAACTGGAGTATCACGAGATTGCGGTCGCCAAGTTCACCAACACCGGCGATTGGCCGCAGGCGCTGCTCTCGAATGTGAATCGCTGGCGCGGGCAGCTCAAGCTGGAACCACTCACCGTCGATAGCCTGGATGCGTCGTTAGAAAAAGTTCCCTTCAGCGGCGGCGAGGCGATCCTGATGGATAAAGCCGGAATGGCCGCGGCCATGCCCGGCATGACTCCGCCTGCGGCCAAGGAACCGTCGCCTCCGCCCGAACCCGCCACCCCTGAACCCAGCACGCCACAGGAGAAGGGGCCGCCCAGCGCGTCCGAGGCCCGGAACCTTCTCACGTACGATGTTCCCGACGGTTGGCAGGCCAAGCAAGCTTCGACCTTTCGCGTCGCCTCGTTTGATGTGACGGCGGACGACAAAAAAGCCGACGTCTCGCTCTCGGTCTTCTCGGCCAAGACGCCCGAGATGGGCAAACTGCTGCCCAACGTGAACCGTTGGCGCGGCGAGTTGGGCCTGCCGCCGACGACCGAAAGCGAATTGCCCGAGCAGACGAGCGAAATGAAGCTCGAAGCCGGCTCCGCGACGATCTTCAACGCCACCGGCACACGGCAAGACGCGCCGGCAAGCACGGTGGCCGCGATGATCGTTCGCGGCGACTTGGTTTGGTTCGTCAAACTCCAAGGCGACGCCACGCTCGTCAGCAAACAACGCCCCGCGTTCGAAGAGTTTTTGAAGTCGTTGAAGTTCAAGGAATAAATAGCAGCCCGAGACACTGTACGACGGACTGGAAGTCCGTCGTACGTGATTGCGTGGAGAAGAAAAAACTCTCCGCTCACCCCACCCGCATAGATAAGCCCCCAACACATCCTCGAAATAGTCCCCATGGCCCACGATAAATCCTCCCTGCCGATTGCGACGGAGATCGACGTTGACGAAGCGCGCGGCGTGACGCTGCGGCCGAAGCGACGCGAGGAAAAACCGCTCTGGCGTTCCATGCTGGAACCGCTGGCATCGTTAAAGCTGACGGTCGTGCTGCTGGCCTTTTCGATCGTCTTGGTCTTTGTCGGCACGTTGGCGCAGTGGCGCATGGATACGCACGAAGCGGCGAATCGGTACTTTCGAGTTTGGTATGCCCGCGTTGAACTCGGCGACCTGACGCCGAAGAGCCTCTTTCCCGACGTGTACCGCGCTACGGAAGCGTGGGAGTCCGCCCAACGCTTCAATGAAAAGGGCAACCTGACCAACTGGCTCAGCCGCAGTGTCACCGGCAAACCGGAAGCCAAGAAAATCGAGCAGCAAGACATCCCCTGGTTTCCGCTGCCGGGCGGAATCCCGCTGGGAATCTTGATGACCTTGAATTTACTCGCCGCCCACGGACTCAAGTTCAAAATCCAAGCTCGCGGCGCGCGCGTCTGGGCAGGGCTGGCGACGATCCTTGCCGGCGCGGCGATGGTTTGGTGGATCGTGGCTAGTCAAGGGGGCGAAATCACCGCCGGCATCAGTAAAAACCAAGACGCGCAGAGCTATCTGTGGAACGGCATCGCCGTCGCGCTGGCCGGGCTCTGGGCCCTCGCCGGGTATGCGCTCATCTCCTATGGACCCGAGAAAAAACAGCAGCGCATCTACACCGCCATTGGCGGACTGGTGGCACTCGGGGCGTTTGTGTTTTTGATGTACCGCATCACCAACGAGATGCCGCTGCTTGATCCGAACAATACGCGGATCCTCTGGCAATTGATCCAGGCCGAGTTCGCGGCCATCACGCTGTTGGTCGGCTGCTATCTAGTGTTCATGAAACGCGCCGGCGTCGTGCTGTTGCATTCCGGAATCTTGCTGATGATGTTCAACGAGTTGCTGGTCTACAAAACGCACGTCGAATGGCAGATGAATATCTCCGAGAAACGCAGCAACTGGCACGCGAGCGATGTTCGCAGCCTCGAACTGGCGATCGAACGCGACCTCGAGCTCAAACCGGCCATCACCAAAACCAGCATCGACCCCAGCGGGCCGAAACTCGTCCATCAGCGTGAAGTCATCTCCATCCCTTGGGCGCGGTTGTGGGATGAAGATGCCAAATTATCGAAGGGCCGGGTTTCCGATCCGTCGCTGCCGCTGGATTTCGAAGTCGTCCAGTTCTACAAGAACTCCGATATCCTCGACCCGATTCCCGGCGAGAAGCGGCTGGACGACACGGGCATTGGCCGAGAGATTTCTGTGATCGAAAAACGTCCATCGTCATCATCGGAAGACGTGAACCAATCCGCGGCATGGGTCAAGGTTTATGCCAAAGACGCCAAAGAACCGCTGGGGACGTATTTGTTTCACGCCAACCTGGGCACGACGGACATGGTCGACTCGCTTACCGTGCCGGTCGGCAAAGAGGAGGAAACATTTCAAGTCAGCCTCCGCTTCGAACGCACTTACAAACCGTATGTGATCGACCTGGAAGAAGTGCGCAAGGACGACTATTTGGGCAGCGTCAAGCCGCGAAATTTTTCGTCGGACATCAAGGTACACGACCTTCAGGATGGCACGGTCTTCGCCCGGCATATTCGGATGAACGATCCGCTGCGGTACAAGGGTGAAACGTTTTATCAGTCGGGTTTCAATAAACGAGGCGGCGCGCGGATCATTCAAGATCAGAAAACAAACCAATGGCGCTTATACGATCAGCTCAAAGATTCCGAACGATTCAAGGAATCGAAAATCGCCGTGACCACGCTGCAAATCGTGGCGAACACGGGCTGGATGCTGCCGTACATGTGCTGCATGATTGTGCTCACCGGCATGGCCTATCATTTTTCGAACGTGGCGGCGCGCTACTTTTCGCGCTACGGCCGCGAAGCACACGATTCGATGTGGAAAGAAATCCTGCCCGGGATGTGGTTGGTCAATCTGGCCTTGACGAAAGTTTTCAAGACAACGGAGAACACGGTCAAAGAGCAAAAGCCTAGCAAGAAACGCCTCAAGGATGCCACGCAATTCGAAGTCACCAGCGCGCAATTCGAGGTGCATGCCGAACATCGCTCGCTCTGGCCGCTCGTTACCACGTTGGTCTTTGTCCTGAGCTTCCTGGGCTACACGATTTGGCGAACGCTGCCCGCCAAGACGAGCGATGACAAACCCGACTTCCGCGGCTTCGGCGAAATCCCCGCGGTCTTCAAAGGCCGCGTGAAACCGTTGGACACGCTCGCGCGAAACAGTCTCGCGCTGATCTCGCGCAAGGAAACGTTTGTCGATGACAAAGGCCAACGCCAACCGGCAATCAAATGGCTGCTGGATCTCTGGGGCGACCCGGAAAACTTCAGATATCACAAACTCATCTACGTCGAGAACCCCGATCTATTACAGGCGCTCGGCTTGCCGCGCCGCAAAGAGCATCTCTATTCGATGGAGGAGTTGAGCAAACCCGACGTCAAAGCCAAGCACGAACAGCTCATCACAACCGCCCGCTCCAAGGATGCGCTCAAGCTGGATATCCTCGACAAGCGGGCGATGGAACTTGCTGTGCGCATGCGCGTCGTCGATGAGCTGCAAGCCGGCAACGATATCCCCGACATCAACCAATTGGTTTTGGACGAACAAATAGCGCCAAGCCGTCGAGAGAACGAGTACAAACGCTATCTAATCGCGCATTCCCGAGAGTTCCGCAAGATGGAATTCTTGACCGTAGAGACGCCGTTATTGATTCCCGTGCCGCCTGAGTACGAGCCATCGAAGCAGGTCAAGGAGGACATCGACTTTCGCTTTGATTTGGGTTTAAAGACGCTGCGCAAAGAAAATCCGATGATGCCCTCGGAAATGGCCGAGTTGAAATTGGACAAGCTCTGGTCGCATCCCGTGCAGCCGGTGGCCGTCGTCACGCTGTTGAACCTTTACCCGCAACTGGAAAAGCCGGATGCCCCGATCAAGATCAATCCGTATTTGCAGAACTTCAAGTTATTGCTCTATGACTACTACCAGCGTGACTACGAGAAGTTCAACAAAAAGCTGCCGGAGTATCGCGACTCGGTCATGAAAGCGTTCGCCACCATTCGCGATTCGGCCGACACGAAGTATGGCTTGACAAGCAAATACGCGGCCGACAGCGTGCCGTTCGAAAGCTGGTTCAATGCCTGGAACCCGTTTGCGATCGCGATGCCGTTTTACTTAGTCGCCGCCGGTTGCGCGGTGGTCGGTTTAATGGTGGCGCCGCGGTCGCTGTTGCCAGCGACGTATTGGCTGCTCTGGGCGATTTTCCTGGTGCATACCGTGGGGCTCGGGGCGCGAATTTATCTGAGCGGGCGGCCGCCGGTGACAAACCTGTACTCGTCGGGCGTGTTCATCGGCTGGGGCATGGTGCTCTTGGCGCTGTTGCTGGAGGGCTACTCACGCCGCGGGTTCGGCAGCATCGCCGCGGGCGCAGCCGGCTTTGCGACCTTGCTCATCTCAAGCGGACTTTACGCCGACACGAGTGACTGGTCCAAAACCGGCGGCGACACGATGGGCGTCATGGAAGCCGTGCTCGATACCGATTTCTGGCTCGCAACGCATGTCGTCACCGTGGCTCTAGGCTACGCTGCAACCGCGCTCGCCGGGATCTTCGGCGGCATTTATCTGCTCATCAATTTCGTGTCGTATTGCTCCAAGCAGTTCACCGGACGTCCGCTCGAACGCTTCAACACGCAAGCCGAAAAAGAAATTCACCGCTTTATCTACGGCACGATCTGCTTCGCGATCATCTTCAGTTTCGTCGGCACGGTCCTCGGCGGACTCTGGGCCGACGATTCGTGGGGCCGGTTCTGGGGTTGGGACCCCAAGGAAAACGGCGCGCTCATCATTGTGCTCTGGAACGCGCTGGTGCTGCATGCCCGCTGGGATGGCGTCGTCAAGGAGCGCGGCGTCGCGGTGCTCTCGCTAGCCGGTGTTATCGTCACCGGCTGGTCGTGGTTCGGCGTCAATGAACTCGGCGTTGGGCTGCATTCCTACGGTTTCAAAGACGGCATGCTGTTCAAGCTGGCGATGGTTGACCTCGCGGCAATCGCCCTGATGTTCCTCGGCCTCGCTCCGCGGAGCGCGGCACCCGTTGCGGAAGTCACGGTCGAAGAGGCGAAGCTCGCGTAGCTCGTGACCGTGATCACGAGCGAGAAAAAAAGATCACTTCGCACGAGATCGCGGTCTCGTGCTACGGATTGCTCGTCATCCGCGCGCCGGCCTCCGCCGCGGACTTCGCCGGGCTCGGTTCCGGCAGCCAGCGCAGCCAG
>JBGSSS010000062.1:0-97223 GCA_041736895.1 Pirellulales bacterium | reverse complement strand
TCGGACCGGGGATGATAGCAAGACTTGGTACTTGATCGGCGAGCGGGACATCCTTGTCCTCCAAAATTGAGAGTTCGTGGCTCAAAGATGTATAACCTATACATGACATTGATCGCTAGACGAACTAGTAGGTCAGGCTTTCCAGCCTGACATTGCGGACGCGCGGCCTCATCCGGCAAAACGCATTAGGCGGACTATCCACGTGCCGCAATGCTCTTGAACGTGGAGACTCTGACCATGTCTGGCTAGAAAGCCTAACTTACGAATTACAACGGCTAAGCCGCGGCTTTGGGCTTGGGCCAGATTTTGCAAAGCGCCACGCCGCCAAAGAACAGCACCGTCAGCGGGCATGCCATGAGCATCATGCTGTAGGGATCGGCCGGCGTGAGAACGGCCGAGGCGATGAAAATCACCAGCACCGAAATCCGCCACTTCGCCAAATAGGTATTCACGCTGAAAATGCCAATGCGTTCCAAAAACAGCATCAGCAGCGGCAATTGGAAACTGATCCCGAACCCGAGCGGCAAAATCAGCGCGAACCCGAGCCACTCATTGATCCGCGGATCGGGATCGATGCCGAGCCATTTATTGAAGCTCAGCAAGTACTCCAAGACCGGGGCAAAGACAAAGAAAAACGCCGTCGAGGCTCCCAGCAAAAAGAGGAACAAGCTCAACGGCAAGAACGACGTGACATATTTCTTTTCATGGGGATAGAGTCCCGCCGCCACAAACATCCAGATTTGATAAAAAACCCAAGGGCTGCTTAAGATAAGGCCGAACAAAAACGCGGCCTTGAGATAGATCATGAAGCCTTCTTGAATGTTCAGCGACTTGACCTTGAGCGGTTCGTAATCATCGACGTTGTAAAAGGCCAACCTTGCCTGCGTCGTGGAACCGTCGGCATTCAGCGCTGGGGCAAAGGTCTGTTTCAAGAGCGCGCGATGAAAATCGATCATCTCCGCTTGCGTGAGATCGTCATATTTTTTTGCCGTCTCTTGCAAGTCGGCTGGTAAAGCGGGAAAGCTCTGCGGGGCGTAAAGCCCCCGTTTGTCGATCTGCTGCTCCATCAGAAACCGCAGCATCTGTTCGCGCGCTAATTGTCCCGGATCAGACTTTACCGTGTCGCCGGCGTTTGCCATGGGCGATTCGTAAACGACAACACTAACTTTGTTCTGTGTTTGCAACTCTTTCTTGAATTTATCTTGATCCTCAACCAGTCCGGCGGCTTTCGCTTTCTCCGCGGAGCCTTGCTGATAATATTCGATCAAGGCTTTCTTGAGCGGATACTGAATCCAACCGACGACCGTATCGCCAAAGTACAAGCCAATGCCCACGGCGATCACGAGTCCGATGACGGCGCGGAACAACGCCCCGCGCAATTCTTCGAGGTGCTCCCCAAAGGTCATCGTGCTGTCTTTGAACAGATCTTCGTCGTACTGGCGGGCCATGCGGAGGGGGGAAGGAGTATTCTCGTACGGCGGAGCAATCGCCGCGGCTGTTGGGGGAATGGGAATTGGACTTGGATTGTCTGGTTGACTTCTGGCCAGCACAGGGAAACTTCGATGATAACAAGCCAACTTCGCCGCGACAACGCAAGGGGATTGCTTTCGCCGTCGCGGTAACACGACTATAGTGAAGGGGTTAGCATTCGCCGCATGTTGCCGCAAGGCGATAAGCAGGCGGCGCAGGCGAGTCCTGCCTACAATCATGGTGGCATGACTCGCTCCTACGCAACGAACTCCCTCAAAATGGTAGTGATACAACTCGAGAAATCTCGTGCGATGGAAGTTTGAAGGGAAAAGGAAAAACGGAAAAGGTGGGCAATACTACCTTTTTCCTTATTCCTTTTTCCTTCCCGTGAGTGAGTCAAGCCTCGTAGTATTTGAAACGGGATCACTACCCTCGAACCCCTCCCCTTCAGGTCCATTCGTTCGTGTCGTCCGGATTATTTCTCCATGTTTTCGGAATTTGCCGGGCGAACCGCGGTCGGCTCGGATTATTGACGGCATTGGCGTTTTCTTGTTTGTGCATGGCGCAGCTTTGTCCTGCGCAAGAGGGGAGGTTCCAAGAAGCGCTCGCGCCCTCGGCTAGACCTGAAACGGCACCTGCAGATTTGCGGCAACTGCTTGCACAAGCCACGGCCACCGCCGCCTCGGAACAATGGGACGAGACGATCGATCTTTTGCAGCAAGTGCAAACCCGCGGCGCAGGCTTTGTCTTGCCCTCTGATCATGACCGCTATCTGCCCGTCGGGGAAATCTGTCAGCGTCATTTGGCGGCGCTCCCGGCGGCCGGCTTGGCACGCTACCGCCAACGCTATGATGAACAAGCGGCGCGAGCGTTCGAACAAGCCCGCAACTCACGCGATCTTCGTGAATTGACTCGCGTCGTGGAACAATGGTTCGCCACGAGCACGGGCGACGATGCCCTTTGGCTGCTCGGCGAGCGGCATCTGGAGCAAGGAAGACCTGGCCGCGCGCGCGAGTACTGGAGTCAACTCCATCGAGAAGCGCATGGACAAATAGAGAAAGATGCCAGCAAAGGCAAAGACGCGCAAAGGATGTTTGCCTCGCGATTGATTTATCCCGAAACAACGATTCCTCTCGTTGAGGTTCGAGCGCGGTTGCTGCTCTGCACAATCGCCGAACAGCGTTGGGCTGCCGCCGAGCGCGAATTAGCGAAATTTGCGACGGAATATCCCGCCGCGCCTGGGCAACTCGGAGGACGTAAAGCACTGTGGTCGGAATTACTGCGTGACACACTTCACCAAACGCGCCATGCGGCAGCGCTAAACAGCGCTCGCCAACATCCGGAACATTCAACCTTTGCTGGCAATGCTCAGCGTAACTTCCAAAGCATCGATCAAGTTCGTCCGCGTGTGCTGACCTGGGCTGCGCCTTGGCCATTGCCGGCGATCTGGCAGCGCGATCTTGCAGCGACACAACAGCTTGGGCAATCCGATCGTCGCCTTGCCGAAGACCCTCGGAAATTAATGAGCATGATTCCCGTCGTGACAGAACGTTATCTTTTGGTTTGTGACGATACGCGGGTGTATGCCCTCGACCGTCTCACAGGCGAACCGGCGTGGCCAAGTCCGCAACGACAGCGTGGAGAGATCTATCATGCAGCACAGCTCGAGGGGCCGGGGGAGACAGCCGAGATCGAACCTCGGATGAACGCAGCGCCCGAGATTCGTTCCGTAGCTGGGGTCGGCGTGCCGCGCTTTACAATGACGGTGCAAGGTTCACGAGCCGTGGCTCGGCTCGGCTCGCCAGTCACTCTGCCGATTCAAGGTCAGACGAAACAGCATTTGAGCGAGATCGTCTGCTTGGATCTCGATCGTCAGGGTTTGCCGCTGTGGACGCTACGTCCCCCGGGGGACGCTTGGATTTTCGAAGGGACTCCGGTTTGCGATTCGCGGCATGCTTATCAATTGCTGCGGTATGTCGATGCGCGTCCGCAATGGCACGTTGCTTGTTATGATCTGACAACCGGGACGCAACAATGGCGAACCCTGGTCTGCAGCGGGGAAGCCCTGGGCCGCGGTCAAGTTCAGGAACTGTCGCATACTCTGCTGACGCTTGCGGAAGGACGATTGTTTTTTTGCACAAACCAAGGCTTGGCCGCCGCGCTCGATGCCGACACCGGCACAATTTCCTGGCTAACCAAATATCGTCGCGGCAAATCGTTGAATGCAACTCACTGGCAGCGCGATCTCTGTCCGCCCGTATATGAGGCCGGAAAGATCTTTATCGCTCCTGCCGACACCCCGGCGATTCTCGCCATCGCTGCCGGCACCGGAGAAATTTGCTGGAGCAATCCGCAAGCGGGTGAACTAATTAAAATGCTCGGTACCGCCGAGGGGCATTTGATTGCCACGGGCAGAAACGTCTGGTGGCTCGATACCGAGACGGGGAGCCTCGCCCAGCAATGGCCGGACAATACCGACCGCAACCAAGGCGCCGCCGCACCGCTGGGACGCGGCGTGCTGGCCGGCGGCTTCATTCTGTGGCCGCAGCGCGGCGGACTCGCACAACTCCATCAACGAGTTGTTCCAGTTGGCAGCGGCATGGGGATTGTCGCGGCTCCAACGTTGGCTTGGAATACCATCAACGAGGAATTGACCGGCGGCGAATTGCTCGCGCATGGCGAGCAATTGATTGTGACAACCGGGAAGCAAGTCTGGGCCCTTGGGCCAAAACCCGCAAAGATTATCACGGAGAAGAATGTGGCAAACGCCGCAAACAGCGTGAAGCTTGATAAAATCGAATAAGGGTCTATCCCAGAACCAATGCCTGTTCGAATATAGGTCCGGAGGACCACCATGATTAAGCCCAGGCCGTGAGGCCTGGGAAAGATTCACCGCAAAATCCGAAGGTCCGGAGGACCGGCACAAGTGTCGGCCTTCCAGGCCTTTTGAATTATCATTTGACCAAACCCAGGCCTCACCAACATGATGCAACTGCAATCACGGAATAGCTCCGAAGGAGCGGTAGCGTGTAGCCAGGGGCGTAAGCCCCTGGTTGACAACCTCTTGAAAATCAAAGCCCCGAAGGGGCGACAGAATCATCGTGAAGGCGCTTCTGTCGCTCCTCCGGAGCTTTCGTTTCTTGCGTTTACTTCACCAGGGGCTTGCGCCCCTGGCTACATTCCTTCGCTCCTTCGGAGCTTTGCTAGCAAATGCATCATGTTGTCAGGGCCTGGGCTTAAGTATTCCGGTCCTCCGGACCTAAGCCTAACCTGAAAACAACCTGCAACAGCGCTTCGATTCTTTCTTTACCTGGTATTGCAGCTTCTGCCCATGACGTCTGAAACTTCCGATGATGTTGCCGCCGTTCAAGAATTGCAGCAAGTTTGCGCGCGCGTCACGAGCGAATTGAGCCAAGTGATCGTCGGGCAACACGATGTGATCGAGCAGCTCTTAATCGCGCTCCTGGCGGGCGGGCATTGTCTGCTTGTCGGAGTGCCGGGATTGGCCAAGACCTTGCTGATCCGCAGTTTGGCCGATGTCTTGCAAATGCAATTCAGCCGGATTCAGTTCACGCCCGACTTGATGCCCAGCGATATCACGGGCACCGAAGTGATTCAGGAAGACAAGACGACCGGGACGCGCGAATTGCGGTTCTTGCCGGGGCCGGTCTTCGGAAACTTGCTGCTCGCGGATGAAATCAACCGCACCCCGCCGAAAACTCAAGCGGCATTGCTCGAAGCGATGCAAGAGCATCAAGTAACTGCTGGCGGACGGCGGCACACATTGCCGGAGCCGTTCTTTGTGCTCGCCACGCAGAATCCCATCGAACAAGAAGGAACGTATCCGCTGCCCGAAGCGCAGTTGGATCGGTTCATGTTCTTGATCCAAGTGGCCTATCCCGAGGAAGCCGACGAGTTCGAGGTCATCAAGCGAACCACCGCGCCTGCTCAAGCTCAGCTTCATCCGGTGATCAATGCCGCGGAGTGGCTGCGGTTGAGTCGGGTCGTGCGACAAATTCCGATGGCCGATCATTTGCTGCAACGCGCGTTGCGTTTGGTTCGCCTCACACGCCCCGATTCGCCGGACTGTCCGGCGGATGTGAAGCAGTACATTCGCTGGGGTGCCGGTCCGCGGGCGGGTCAGAACTTGGCCCTCGCGGCCAAAGCCCGCGCAGCGATGCACGGCCGGCATTTGGTGCTCGGCGAAGATTTGCAGGCCGTGATGCTGCCGGTGCTGCGGCATCGCTTGGTCTTGAACTTTCACGCCGAAGCCGAAGGCGTCCGTGCTGATGAATTGATCCAGCGCGTTTGGAAACACTTGGAACATACCGAACACGAGACCAATGGCCGTGGCCCAATCGCCGATCATTTTAGAACCCGCGACCCTCGCTAAGCTAACGGGGTTGGAACTGCGCGCCCGACGGATCGTCGATGGCGCGCTCAGCGGCGCTCAGCGCAGTCCGCAGCGCGGCAGTTCGATCGAATTTGCCGAGCATCGCGAGTATGCGCCCGGCGATGATCTGCGGCATGTCGACTGGAAAGTCTTTGGCAAGACGGACAAGTACTATCTAAAGCAGTACGAACAAGAGACGAATCTCCTCTGCTATCTGGCGCTCGACTCAAGCGCAAGCATGAATTATCGCGGTCCCACGGCGGCGTGGAGCAAATGGGAATGCGCGCGGACCATTTCCGCGATGCTGGCTTACCTAGTGCTGCGGCAGCGTGACAACGTTGGCGCGGCGCTCTTCAGTGACTCCGTGCGGCAAACCCTGGAACCAGCGGGTTCCGCCGGCCATTGGTCGGCCGTCCTACACTTGCTTGAACAGCAAACTCCCGCCGGGACGACGAGCTTTCAGCCCGTGATGCGGCGATTGGTGGAAGGTTGGCCGCGGCGCGGGTTGATTATCGTGCTGAGCGATTTTCTCGCGGAGTTGGACGAGGTAGTTTCGGGGCTGAGGTATCTGCGCTTCTATCGACACGATGTGCTGGCGATCCAAGTCATCGATCCGGCAGAACGCGAGTTTCCTTTTCGCGACACCACAGTTTTTCAGGGGCTCGAAGGGGAGCCTGAACTAACGGTTGATGCCACGCGGCTCCGTGCGGCATACGCTCGTGAGTTCGAGACACACCAACGCGGCTTGCAAGCCGCTTGCCGCGAACTCGGCTGCGAGCACTGGCTCGTCACCACGGCCGATTCGCTCGATACCGTTCTCAGCCGATTCCTAGCTCAACGCATGCACAGCACCGCGCGCATTTAGTTCAGCCTTTTTCTCCTGCGATGCATTTTCTTTCAGCCACGATCTTTGCCTTTGGTTTCACCGAACTTCCCCTGCTAGGGTGGTTGGCGGTGGCGGCGGCACCGTGGCTGTTGCACTTCTTGCAGCGCAAACAACGGCAAGAAGTCTCGTGGGGAGCGATGCTGTTTCTCCGCGCGGCGGCCGAGAAACAATCGCGCTACTGGCATTGGGAACAATGGCTGCTGTTGCTGCTTCGGACGGCCTTGCTCGCGGCCATCGTCGTGGCCGCAGCCGGGCCATCTCTGCAACCAGAAACACCAAATGTGGAAACGCGATCTGCCGGCCATTACATCTTCGTTGTCGACATTTCGGCCTCGATGGGTGCGCGGCAAGGTGATAGCCGCCGCTGGGATGAACTCGTCGAACGCGTCACTGCCTTTGTCAAATCTCGCGAAGCGGGTGCGGGCTTCAGCCTGCTCGCCATGGGCCCTGCGACCCAGGTTGTCATCGGTGATCCCACGAAGGACCGCGAGCTGCTGGTTCAACAATTGCAAGGCTTGCAACTGACCGATGGCAAAGCCGATCTGCCCGCCGCTTTGCGCAGTTTGAATCAAATGCTCCAAGCCACACACTTCGCCCAGCGGCGTTCTGCCGAGCAGCTCGTCATCTTCCTTACCGATTTGGCGAACAATACCTGGGAGCCGCTGGGCTCAAGTCTGGGGCAAGGCTTGGCTCACGAACTGGCCTCACGGCTGGGAACGGGTGGAGTGGCGGTCTGGGAAATCGGCGAGCCGCTGGCAAATAATCTGAGCGTCAAAAGCTTCGAATGGACCGCGGGTCTGCCTGCCCTCGGGAATGATCTCGATTTTCAAGTCGTGCTGAGCAATCAGTCGTCGCAAGCACAATCATTCAAAGGAACGCTCTCGAGTCAGGGCCAAGTCCTGCAACGATTGCAAGGCGAACTCCCGGCGCGCAGCGAGCAACAATTCACGCTCACGCAGCGCGCGAGCAAGGCCGGCATCTGGCCCGTGGAGTTTTCGCTCGGAGCCGACGCGTTTGCAGCGGACAATCGACGCTACACGGCGGTGCGCATCGTCGATCCGCTGCGTTGTCTAATCGTCGCTGGCAGCTCTGATCCGCGCGAGGTCGATCCGCTCCGTTTTGCGCTCGATCCGCAACACGGAAAACTCGGCCGCGAACGGCTGGATTTGCAACTCAAGATCGTCACCGATTCCGAATGGCCGCGCGAGAATCTGGCCGAATACCAAGTCATCTGGTTCCACGACATCGGGACATTTACCGCACTCGAAGCCGCTGCCTTACGCGAGTTCTCGGACCACGGGGGGGCTCTGGTCTGGTTCCTGGGCGAGCGGGCGCAAGCCGACTCGTATCGCCGGGTGTTGACTGCGGGCCAACAGCCGCTGCTCCCGGCAGAGCCTTTGGAACCAACGGCGCGGGGAACGTACTTTCTTGATCCGTTGAGCTACGCGCACGGGATCGCACGCTTGTTCGGCGAAGAAGCGCGGGCGGATCTGACACGCATTCCCTTCACTCGTTATTTCCGCGTCCGCCCCCTCGGTGATGCGAAAAAAACAGTTGCGCTGGGTTTTCGAGAGCAGGGCTTTCGCGAGCAGCCTGATCCGGCGGTTGTTTGCGGCACGGCCGAGCTGAGCAGAACGATGGTGTTTGCGTTTCCGGTCTCGCTGCCGAGCGAATCGAATGCCGCAAATTCAAGCGAGACTCCGTGGACTGTGTTGCCAGCCTTGCCCAGCTTTCATCCCTTGATTCAGGAAGCGCTGCAATATCTCTTACTCCAACGTCTCCGCCAACCCGACGTGACGGCTGGCGAACCGTTGCACGGCGCTTGGACCCAACAGACATGGTCGCGCGGACAAGTAGAATACGAACGGAATGGCGACCAGGCCGCGCCGCGGCAGCTCCCCCTGACCAACCAACAGCACCCCAGCCGCCCCGGGATGCAACGCTGGACCATGCCCGAGACGCCGCGGGCTGGCTTTTATCGTGTGAGCGAAGCCGCCGCCGTGGCAGCTTTGAACAAAGAAGTCAGCGGCAACGATTCGAAGCAAGGCGGCGAACTCTTTGCCGTCAACATCGAACCGAGTGAAAGCGAGCAAGCACGTTGGAGCAATGCGAATTGGCCCGAGGGCTGGGAACACACGGTCCTCTCTGGCGAAGAGCTTCCGACGCTCCCCCAAGCCGCGGCCAACAATGAGAATCGATTGCCGCAGATCATTTTAATCGCCGCGCTTGTGCTGCTGTATCTCGAATTGTGGATCTCAGGACGGTTGGCAAGAAACAAGTAACGCCCCCGCGTTGATCAATTGATGCACTATTTCACGACACTATTGGCTGATTTCACGACGCCTGCTGACAACAGCATGGCGGTGAAGACGCGTTGGGTCTGGGAGCATCGTTGGCCGTTCGGCACTACCGCAAGCCTGCTGATCGTCGCGGCGTGCTTCGGTTTCTTGGTCTTGCTTTATCGCCGCCAAGCGGCACAGCTCCGGCCAGGACGGCGTTGGGCATTGATCGGTTTGCACGGCTTGTCGTTGATGGCGATTCTGGCGATGCTGACCCAAGCTGTTCTCGTGGAGCAGCGCGTCGGTTTGCCGGCCCTCTGGATCGTCATCGACGACTCGGGCAGTATGGGAACCGATGATTCGGCTGATCAGGATAAACGTGCTACGAAAGCGAACCAAAACGCGGAAAAAAAGACCAATGCAACACGCTTCGAATTAGCCAAATCGCTGCTGCTTGAACACGATGCACGCCGCTGGCGGGAATGGAACGAGCGTTATCGGGTCGAAGTATTTCTCTTGTCGGAGAAGCTCCAGCGATTGGATTCCGCAACGGCTGCTGATGCGGATACAAAATCGTTTGAACAGGAGAATCGTTTGCTCCGCTCCCATCAGCCGCTCGGGAAAGAAACGCTGCTGGGGTCCGGTTTGCTCGAATTGCTAGAAACTCGACGCGGCACACCGCCGGCGGCGATTGTCCTCATGAGTGATGGCATCACGACGCGCGGTCCATTGCCCAGCGATGCGGCCGAAGTCGCCAAACAACAGGGGATTTCGATCTTCTGCGTTGGCTTGGGCCAGGAACAGGTCCTGCGCGATCTTGAGCTTGTCGAAGTCATCGCGCCGGCCAATGCGTGGATCGATGATCTCGTCGTCATCGAAGCGCTCGTGGCCGCGCCAGGTTTTGAGGGGCAATCGTACGAGGTGCAGCTCCTTGTCCAAGGACAATCCGAACCCGTCGATCGGCAAACGCAAACCGCGGGCAAGCCGGGCGAAAACCAACGGGTGACGCTGGCCTGGCGGCCGACGCGCGGGGGCGATTATTCGCTGACGATACGGATCGTCCCGCGTGAAGATGAAGTCAGCACCGACAATAATCAACGCACGATCGCATTGCATGTCCGCGAGCAACGGCTGAAAGTTCTGCTCGCCGCCGGTGAGCCAAACTACGATTACCGATTTCTCAAGGATCTCCTCCAGCGCGAAGCGCTTGTTGAGATGCGTGTCTTGCTGCAAGACGCGGATGTCGAATTTCGTGAGACGAATGCGCGCGGGGAAATCATTTCGCTGCCGCTGTTCCCGTTGACTGCCGAAGAACTCAAAAGCTATGCCGTCGTAATTCTCTGCGATATTGACCCGCGGCGCTGCGGGCAAGCCGCGGGAAAAAACCTCTCAGACTATGTGCGCAACGGCGGCAGCGTTGTCATGCTGCCTGGCCAGCGGCATTGGCCCGCCGTGATGCGCGCTTCGGATTTCGCAGAGTTGTTGCCCGTCGGCTTGGAACAAGCCGCCTGGAGCGAGGCGCTGACGGATTCCAAGTTCGCGTGGCGCGCCGAGCCCAGCCAACTCGGGCAAACCAAAGCCGCCTTGCAACTCGGCGATAAGCCGGCCGAGAACGAGCGCTGGTGGCGCGAGCGTTTGGACCCGTTGTATCAGCGTCTGAACGGCTTGCGCTTGAAACCGGCGGCACAAGTTCTGGTCAATAGCATTGGCGGCCAGCCTGCGGCGATCGAGCCGTTGGTCATTTCGCATTATGTTGGAGCCGGGCAAGTGCTGTTTCATGCCAGCGATGAAACATGGCGTTGGCGCGCGCGGCACGGGGGTCCGGCTTATGTGCGCTATTGGATGCAGACCTTGCGCCAACTCGGCCGGGCGGGTCTCGATGCCGAGGATTCTACCGCGCGACTGTTCACCGATCGCCGCCAGTACCGCGCCGGCGATTCGGCGCGGCTTTTGGCGATGATCCCTACTGCCAAGCTGACTGACCGTACGACGGTGGTAGCGCAAATTGAATCGTCTTCCGGGGTCTCGCGGAGATACACGCTGACGCTTGATCCGCGCCAGCCGACATTCTTGAGCGGGCCGCCAATCACCCTCAACAGCGGAGATTACAAAGCTCGGCTAGTCGAGCCCGCCGGGCTTTCGTCGGCCGAGACGCGCTGGACCGTGCTGGCCGCGCCGGGCGAACTGGAACGGACCGGCTTGGATGCAACCGAGTTGCAACGGACCGCGGCCAACTCCCGCGGGACATTTGTGCGTTATGCCGACGCGGAGCGCCTTTGGCCGCTGTTGCCCCCGGGCCGGCCGTTGGAACTCGAAAGCTTGCCGCCGCGTCCTTATTGGAACCGCTGGCCCCTCTTGGCACTTGCCTTGGGCTGTCTCGTGACGGTTTGGGGACTGCGGAAATGGTGGGGGATGGCGTGAAGAATCGATAATGGACAGTTGATCATTGACAATTTTGAGAAGGGAGTGCGGTAAGGCGTAGTGATCCAGTTTGAAAAGCAACGCAAACAAAATCCCACGAGCGGCTGACGTTAGTCACCTGGTTTTTTAGCAAACGGTATCATTACCCATGAAGGCTTCTGCTTGATTTATGCCGAATTTACTCGTCATCGTCGATTCGCTGCGGCAACGGTTGAACCGTTGGGCGCTCGCGCGCGCGGCGGGTTGGTGGGGGGCTACGGTACTGGCGATGATGCTGGCGCTGCTGGCCGTCGATATGCTCGTGCGCAGCACCGAAGCCAGTTGGCGGTGGATGGAATTTAGTTTGCTCGCCGTGACGGCCGTGTGGGCGGCACGCCGTTATTTCGGGCCGCTGCGTCAGCAGCCAACCCGCGCGGCGATCGCAAGACAGATCGAAGCGCAGCTTCCCGAGCTGCGTGACCGGCTCTCGAGTGCCGTGCTGTTCTTGGAAGAAGATCAACGCAGCAAAAACACCAACTCACAAGTCTACGACTCGCCCCAATTGCGCGAACGAGTCATCTTAGAAACAGCGGCGGAGTGCGCCGATCGAGACTTTGCAACGCTCCTTTCGCCGCGTGCGCTGCGCCGTGCCTTGCTCGCGTGCGGAAGTCTCGCGGCGGTCGTTCTAGGTTTGGCAATGGTGCTGCCGCAGCAGTTCGGCATCGGGGTACTGCGGCAAATCGCTCCGTGGCGCGAAACTCAATGGCCGCGAACACACGAGTTGTACATCGAAGCCGAGAGCCTGCGCTTGGCACGAGGAGAAACTTTTCACGCGGCAGTCCTCGACAAGCATGGCACGTTACCACGGGATTTAATTCTGCAAATTCGTTCCTCGAACGGTTCATCGGCGGTGGAGAGCACTCGCGAGGATTTGCCGCTCTCTTGGCAGCCGGACCGGGTGGCAATTCGCCGCGAGAACGTCCTGCACGACTTTGAATTTCGTGTGATCGGCGGCGACGATCGGGCAATGGCTTGGACCCTGGTGCATGTCCTCGAGCCGGCGCGGCTTGAAGAACTTTCCTTGCGGATCGTTCCCCCAGCCCACACGCGTTGGCCAGCGTATCGTGCCGACGCTCCGCTGCTAGTGCTTCCAGGCAGTTCACTCGCGATCGCGGGTCGAACGACGCGCTCGCTGACTCAAGCTAATGTCGAGTACGCGGGTCAGAATTTTCCATTGTCGATCGCCGCCGACCAGCGTTCCTCTCGATTTGCTGCCGGCAGCGCGCAAGCCTTACCCCTCACGGCAAGCGGCAAACTGCATTTCGAGTTTGTCGATGCCGAGGGGCTTGAATCGAGCAGCGAGGGCTACGAGGTTCGTTTGGTTCCAGACCAAGCGCCCGCGATCGAGTGGGGTTCGCGTGCGGCCGAAGAATTGCTAACCCCGAGCGGCGAATGGTCGATCAACGCTGTGGGGCGAGATGATGTGGCCATCGAGCGTATCGATTTGCTGCTGACACCGCTGGGCCACGATTCGACCCAGCCAGAAGAGACGCTCAGCGCGCAACTTTATCAGCGGCCGGAAGCTAGTTCCGAATCGATCGCGCTCGAACCAAGCGAACTCGAAGCGCTCCGCCGCGGCCGCTGGCCCGAAGAGCGAATGCCGTTGAAATCGTCCTGGCGGTTTCCAGCAGCACCGAACCTTGGCAGCCGTTGGCAGGCCGTGCTGCGCATCAGCGACAGCGCGGGACAACAATCGAATTCCGAGCCGCGCACGCTCAAGATCGTATCCCCAGAGGAACTCTCCGCGCGGATGGCGAATCGTTGGAACGAACTCCTGCGCGATTTTCTCGCGCTGAGTGAACTACAACAAAACGCGCAGCGGCAAGTCATCGAACAGTTGGATCAACCGCCGCAACGCGCTGTTCCGACAGATCCTTGGCTCACTCAACAGCGGCAGCTCGCGCAGGAGCTGACGCTGCCGAGCGCAAAAATTCCACGGCAATTGGCCGCATTAGCAGAGGAATTCGCGGCCAATCAACTCCAACAAACCACGAGCGGGTTGCGGCTCGCGTCGATCAAAGCGAAAATCGCCGCGCTGCGGCGCGGAGAATTTGACAAGTTGGAGCAAAGCCTCAGCAACTGGGAGCAAGCAGCCAGCTCGGAGCAATTGACCCCAGAACTTCGCCAGCAATTGCTCCAAGCTCTGGTGCCTGGGCAAGCCGTCGTCCAGCAGCGGCTGCGCGAAATCATCGAGCAACTCGATCAACAAACCAACTGGGCTCAGTTGGAGCGCCAGCTCCAAGCGCTTCAGCAAGCACAGCAAACGCTGCGCGGCGAAAGCGTGCGCAACGAGAATTTGGCACTGGGCCGAACGTGGGAACAATTGACCGCCGGCGAGCAAGCGATCCTTGGTGATTTGGCCAAGCAACAAGCGGTCCTCGCCGAACAACTAGCCGCCTGGCAGAACACGCTGAACAAGTTAAGGCTCGATGCGACCACCGGCTCGCTCTCGGCCGAGGAGCTGCGCAAAATCTTCTTGCTCCGCCAGCCGACTGAATTGATGCGCAGTGCCAGCGGCAATCTGGCCGCCAATCGAACTGGTCAAGCGACACAGCAGCAAGCCGAAGTCGTCGCGGTATTGGCCGAAGCACTGGAACTGTTGCGCACGGGTAAAACGAGCAAACCCCTGGCAAGCCCCGCCAACGCGAAAACCGACTCGTCGAATAACAAATCGACTCCGCCGGAGGAACAATTGGCCGAATTGCGTAAACTGCAAGAGCAAATAGCCGCGTTAGAACAAGCGCAAGCCAAACTCCATCAACAGACCGTACAATTCGCTGCTCTTGCGCCGGATGAACAAAATCCCGCGCAGCTGACAGCAGCCGCGCTCGGCAAAGATCAAGAATCGTTGCATGACCAAGTCATGCAGCTCAGCTCCGAACTGGGAACCGACGGGCCGCTGTCGTTTCAACTGCTGCGCATCGCCCGGCCAATGCAAGCCGCCGCCGAGGCGCTGCGCCAGAGCGACGCGGGTAACACGGCGCAGCAGGAACAGCGTCTCGCGCTCGACCGTTTGCGGTTGCTGCTCAGGGCTTTTTCCAGCCGTGATTTGCCGCCGCCAAAAGATGAAAACAATCAAGCCAATAAAGAAAATCCGCAGCAAGCCCCAAAACTGAAATTCACGCCGCGCCAGGTCACGGAGCTGCGCTTGATCCGCGTGTTGCAACTCGAATTGACTGCCCGCACTACCGCATTGGCGGATGCAGCAAAATCCACGACGGAACCCACTGCCGCGGAAATACAGGTTGCGGCCGAGATCACCGACGAGCAAGAAAAAGTCCGCGAAATGCTCGAGCAACTCATCCGCGAAACGGCGCCCGCGACGGATGATGCGAATGCCAAAGTAGAGTAAGAGCCTATCCCATTAGCAGCCCGCGACGTTAGCGAGGGAGTGAAACAACAAAAACTCCCTTGCTTCCGCGTCGGGCTGCTAAATTGCAGCTGTATCGGGATAGGCTCTAAATTGCAAATCGAAAATTCCTGCCCCTGACTGCAAGCCCTTTATCGACAACTAATTCATGGCACGCGGAAAAAATGTGTTGAACGGCGAACTCGCGGTTTGTTCGCTCCGGCCGATGACCGGCTTTTATCGGACCGGTTGCTGCGAGACGGGCGGCGGCGATGCGGGCATCCACGTCGTGTGCGCCGAGATGACGGCCGAGTTCCTGGCATTCAGCAAACAACGCGGCAACGATCTCTCGACGCCAGTCCCCGAGTATCAATTTCCCGGGCTGAAGCCGGGTGACCGTTGGTGTCTGTGCGTGCAGCGCTGGCAGGAAGCATACGCCGCTGGTGTTGCCCCGCCAGTCGTGCTCGAAGCGACCCACATCTCGGCCTTGGAGTTTGCAACGCTGGCCGAATTGCGGGAACTGGCCTTGGAAGAGTAGCGCTTTGTCACTGCTTAGAATCGAGGTGCCACTGGCTCTGTCAATTGCGACAAAGTACTCATGGTACGACGGACTTCCAGTCCGTCGAAATCTGAGTGTCTGGCAACGGACTGGAAGTCCGTTGTACGGGACTGGTGCTATGTCACAGCTTGGAATTGGGGTGCCACTGGCACAAAAACTGGGCTTGACAAATCGCTAATGGCATAGTATACATAAGTACATTTCACGCGGCGTGCACAAGGCCGGACTGCGCGCGTGCCACTCGTCGTAGCCAAGGCCGTGAGATCTGTGATTTACGCACAACCGCACGCTGCCTGGACGATGCGGAGCGCCCCCAGGACCGCAACCCTTCTGGACCGGACTCCGCAGAATGACCGACTTCGCCCTTACTTGGCAAGCCTTCGGACCCAGGGGATGACTTGTGTGTAAATGACAGGGCTTACGCCCCTGGCTACAGGGCTGAGTAAAAACCGCGGCGGGCGTTGCCCTAAAAGGCAACACAAACCTCGGCAAGTGTTGCCTTATAGCGCAACACGAAAATGCGCGCGGCGCGCATTATTTGACCCGGAACGACAACCGAAAAACCCGTGTTTTCCGGGGATTTGCGCGAAAGACCGAGGCGTACGGAGGGCGCATTTTGCGCGCGATTTTTCGCGTTTATTTCTGTTTTTTTGATCTTTTTTCGATTTTTTATTCTGATTTTTTCGCGTTTTTTCCGTCTCTTTTATGTCGTTTTTCGCTGGTTTTAAGCGGGTTTTCGCGGGTTTTGCGGAGTTGCCTTTAAAGGCAACAGCAAAAAATTATGTGTGTCGTGCGCAGCGTAATTCCGCTCGGCGATGGTCCGGAAAAGAGACGTGTGGGCTGAAGCCCACACTACGAAGGACGCTACTTAGGAATTCGGTTCAGCGTGTAGAACGCGTCGGGGTGGAGGAGACCTTGGCCCTCGGTGTTTTTGAGGCCGTCGCAGTGGAGTTCATGGACATGGCCAAGTTGCAGACCGTTGATCGTGAGCCGCACGGAGCGGCCGTCTTCGCTCGCCTTGATCGCCGTGATCTCGGGGCGCGTGTGATCGACCTCGGGACTGCCGTAACTCGATTGGTAGATGTAGGTGTAAGTCAGCAGGTCGTAGGACTTCGGATCTTCGGCCGTCTTCTTGTCGACCGGTTGCGTGAAGGTCAGTTCGAAGCCGTCGGGCTTGGCACGCATCTCGTGGATTTCGAACGGGACCTTGCCGGTCCAGCGCAGGCGGTCGAGCGAGAACGGCTTGCTGCCGCGCGAGCCCCAGCCGCGGTTGGTGCCGCCGGCGAACATCGTTCCGTCTTTCGCCATTTCGAGACTCAGTGTGCCCGAGCCGATGCCGGCATGAAACGGAAAGCAGACGCCTTGGTACTGGCCATCGATTTGTTCGAGGAAGACGCGCATCACGGTGCTGTGCGTTTGGTCGCCGACGAACATTTGGCCGGCGAAGGGACCGAACTTGCCGCCGGTCATGTCGGTGACGATGCCGCTGGCCGACTTGCCCATCTTGTCGTAGGGAAACATGACGGCGGTCGGGACGAGCTGCGGGACTTTGGATTGTTCGACGATGATGCGGCTGCCGCTTTTCGGTTGCGGCGGCGCTTCGCCGAGGTCCTTGTCGAACCAGCGGAAGCTGTCGGGGTGACCCATGAACCCGTTGGGTTTCAGATGCTTGAGGCCGCAGGTTCCGTTCCAGGGGCCTTGGTTGTCGGTGTAGAACATGTCGCCTTTATCATTCGCGCCGACTCCGCCAGGCGAACGGACGCCGGAGCAAGTCGGGATCGTGCGGCCGTCGGGCGTGATCTTGACGCACCAGCCGCGGTACTTGTTCTTGCTGTTGAAGGAACCGGTCAAGCAGAGCGTGACCCAGATGTTGCCGTCCTTGTCGAACTTCGAGCCGAACGCATACTCATGATAGTCACCGTCGATTTCCCAGCCATCACCGAGGGTCTTGACGACATCGGCGCGGCCGTCGTTGTTGGTGTCGCGCAGTTTTGTGACTTCGCCGCGCTGCGTCGCGTAGAGTGCGCCGTCGCGAAAGGTCAGGCCAAGGACTTCATGGAGGCCGGTGATGTACGGTTTGAAGATGACCTTGGTCAGGTCTTTACCAAGCGCGTTTTCAACGCGATAGATATCACCGCGGCGCGTGCTCACGGCGAGCGAATCGTCGGGGAGCATCTCGAGTCCGCCGGATTCGAGGACGATGCCCGCGGGGATGTCGATCGGCTCGAGGGTGTAATACAGTTCCTCGGCCTTGGCATCGAAATGGCCCGGTTTGCCTTGCTTTTCGGGTTTTTTGTCGGCTTTTTTCTCTTGAGCAACAAGAGGAATGCAGAGGAGGAAAAGGAAACAAAGAAAAATGGATGGTCGCATGGGTATCGAAAAGTATTGGAGTGGGTGCTGTGTGATCCAGGGGGCGGAGCCCCTGGGCTTAGGTGTTGCGATGAACTACTTCCAGGAATATTCGATTTGGATTTCGAGCGGCTTGTTGGCTTCGAGGGTGAGCGGCAGCAGGAGTTCGCCGTTCTTGTCCGCGCCGCGTGTGAGGGGCTTGCCGCCTTTGACGGTGCAAGTGATCTCGCCGTTCACGCGATGTACGTCGGCTTCGGCTTCGAGCTTGCCCGTGGCGATGCGGAAGTAGAGCTTGTCGATGGCGGCGGGGCTGGTGAAGGTCAGGGTGCGGACGATGCGGCGGTCTTCGAAGGTGCCGGCCCCGAAGGGATAGTCGCGAATCATGACCGGTTGCTTGCCGAGCATTTCGTAGAGGAACGCCGGCCGACGCAGCTCGTCGAGTTCGTAACCGTGAAAGCGGAAGTTCGGGTCTTTGGTGTTGGCATCGGCGCTCTTCGGCCAGGCTTCGTTCGGAGAAGCGAGCACTGCGAGCGCGGGTCCGTCGGGAAGCTTGACGACGTGATCGCCGAGCGGCGGTTGGTAACCTTGGCCGCGGCCTTCCCAGTGCTTGGCGCCGTCGATGAACTTGCCTTGCCAAACCAGTGCCAGCCGCTGATGGTTCGCGTCGAAGGCCAGGTTCACATCCTCGGGATAGCCAACGCCGATCGCGCGGGGGCCGGCACCGGTGATGAAATTGCGGTAGATCAGCGCTTCTTCCCCGACGACGAGTTCCATGCCAGTCGGGATAACGCCGACGGGGTTCTTGGCCTTGCGGCCATCGGCGAGGAACTGCCAGAGAGCTTGGATTTGGCGATCGGCATTGCCGTCGAGGACTTTGCTCAAGGTGCTCTTTCCGTTCACAAAGGCTTGCGGCATGCGCGTTCCGGGACGGAATTCCGAGGGGTTTTGCATGTACTTGTGAAACCATTCGGGCCGGAGACGCTCATGCACCAGGGTGAGGTCCATCGCTTGAATGCCGAGCGAGCGATTGCGGTTGAACATGTGGCACGAGATGCAAGTGAGCCCCTCCTTGCCGATGATCTTGTGGCCTTCGTTCTTCAGCTTCTTGACGTCGTCAGGGACCTTTGGAAGGGGAGTTTCCTTGAGGTCATGCTGCGTGATTTGTTCGGCCAATTTGCCGAGGTTCGCCGCGCCGAATTGCGGCATGCGGGCGTCTATGTACGGCCGCGCGACGGCAGCTTTGGTCAAGATCGCGGTGAACGCTTCGGGCAGAAGTTTATCGCCGACGCCGGTGAGTTGCGGCGGCAAGCGGCCTTCATCGCCCAGGTCGGGACTGTTGGCCGTGAAGTACGGGTCGCGCTCGCGGATCACGCCGCCGACATCGCCGCGCTTGTGGCAGGCGTAGCAATTCAGCGTCGCCATCCGCAGGTGAACATCATCCGCGGGCTTGCGCTGCGGCAGCGCTTTGGTTTTGATCGTCTGCAACGCGATCGCAAGGGATCTCATTTGCGCATCGGAAAGCTGATAGTAGGGATGGCCCGTCTCTGGTTCGCTAGCCATGCAGCCCCAAGCAACGCCAAGTTCACTAATGTCCTTGGCCGGTTTGCCGATCGGGTTTTTGTCCTTGGGCCCGAGATGATGGCAATTCGCACAATTCAAGCTGACAAAGAGTTCGGCACCTTGCTTGGCGAGCGTTGGATCGGTCTTCCAAGCATCCTCGTCGCTCGCTGGTTTATCGGTGCTGGTCAAGACGGCATTCGGGATCGGTTGACGCGGCATGCCCTTGGCTTGCCAGGTGACTTTGAGCACTTCATCGTTGCCGGTTTCGAAGTAGGCAACGCGAATCGCATGCAAACCTGGTTCGAGGTTGACTTTGCCTTTGGACTCTTGTTCCGGATGCACGCCGTCGTTGTTCGTCACGAGTTGGTTGTCTATGAAAAGCTGTGCGCCGTCGTCGGAGGCGACAAAGAAGACATATTCGCCGGCCTTTTCGATCCGCAGAAAACCATCGAACACAACCGCGAAGTTGTCCCGGTTTTGGAAACCAGCAATCGAAAAGCCCGACACGGGGCCGGTGGTTTTCGGCGTGAGTTTGGAAAAGTCGGGCATCTTCGTCCACTTGCCTTCGTAGTATTTCATGGTCAGCGGCGCGGGGGCGACCGTGTCCTTGAGCAGGTACTGGGCGATGTCGGCTGCTTCGTTCGGCTTCAGATTCAAGTTCGGCATCCGCCCGCTGGGACGGTGCACGAGCGGGTTTTGCAGGAACGTTGTCAGACCAGAGAGGGAATACTTTTCATGCAGCTTGCGCGAGAGGGGAATCGACGCTGCGTTGAGGTCGAGCAAGGCGGCTTCGTTTTCTTCATCGTCGCTCGCCTTGGCCACGCGCTCGAGGCGCGGCGCATGACAGGCGACGCAACCCGCGTTGTGGAACAACGCTTCGCCGCGTGTTACGGCGGTCAACTCAGGAGCGACGCGCGTGAAGGGCTGCTTGCCGAGACTCGCCAGGTAATGAGCCAGCACCGTGGCTTTGGCCGCGGCTTCTTCGGGCGGCAGCGAGGCCAGCATGCTCGGCATCGTCGAGCCGGGTTTCACGGTGTGCGTGCTGGCGATGAATTTGGCGAGAAACTTGGGGTCAGCGCGATGCGAGATCTCGCCAAGGTAGGGAGCTTGTTTCTTCGACAGCACCGGTTCGAGTTCTTTGCCCGCGGCGTGGCAGCTTGTGCAGTTCAGTTCGCCCAGGAGCAGCAAGCCGCCCTCAATAGCCGAGCTTTCGGGCGCGGCAAAGAAACGGTCGAAGCCGCTGACGATCGCATGGTCGGCCGGTTTCGGCGCGGCTGGCTTAACTGGCTCCGCCGCAAGAACGGAACTGGCGCAGAACAGGCAGAGAAAAACAACGGAGTACCAGCGCAGCATCTGATTCCTCAGACTGGGTTCGGTGACAAAGCAGAGGCAAACAATCTCTTGACCAGTCGCAGGGCAGGGGATCCGAGAAGGGATCACGCGACTGACTTAAAGGAATTTATATGGTAATTGATAATATGGAAGTGTGGCAACGTTTTTTAGGCGAAAAACCATGTTTTTAAGCGTTTGAGTTTCACCCATGCTGTTGCACAACAAAAAAGCCCCGATCGGTGATCGGGGCTTTGGGAAACTGGCTCGCGCGGTTTCAACAATCATCAGGAATGCCCGCCGATGCCATCGGCGGCTTTGTGGCGTGTGGGCTGAAGCCCACGCGACGCCACTAGCGGACCTTGCACTTGAAGACGATCACGCCGCCGTCGCCGGCTTTGATTGGTTCGTTGATTTCCCAGCGCAGGACCAGCGACTCGCCGAAGTTTTCTTGCGTGCCGAATTTCGAGGGGAGGCTGCATTGTTGCGAATCGGGAATGTACTCGAGCCGTGTCGTCAAACTGTCAATAATCGTGACGTTACCGATGGGTTGTTCGCCAATGTTGTCGAAGCGGAGGACGAATTGCACTTCGTCGCCCGGATTAGCAGCGCTGGTCGAAGCGGCCTTGATGATGCGGAGCCGCGGCTTGCCCGTGTCGACGCGATAGACGATTTGCACGCCTTCGCTGCCTTGATCGGCCTTGGCTTTGACGCCGTCGATGATGGCTTGGACGGCTTGCTCGCCGGTCCAGACAATCGCGGCGAGCGATTTCTTGGCGAGGAACGGCTTTTGGCTTTCGTCCAAGCGCACGGCCATGAGCGCGGCCAAGTCGCCTGCGGCTTTGACTCGGTCGATCGTTGCGAGCGGCAACAAGGCTTGCGTCACAGGAATTCCGCGATCGTGTCCGTCGTAGATGGTCACGCGTTTGCGGCCGACTTCGCCGATCGCTGCGACAGGCTGCATGTTAACCAATGGCGGCAGGTTCTCGTCGACGCGCTTCGGTCCCATTTGATCCTGAACCCCGCCGGCTTTCACGTGCTGATCTTCGGCGTAGAGGCTATCCACGCGGCGCACGGCGTTAAAACGCGGGGCGTAGATACAGACTCGGTTGCTTGGTTCGACAATGATGCGTCCATCGAGCGTGTCATAGTGCGCGACGGTGTCTTCGATATCGACACCCGTTGTGGACCAATCGCTTTGCACACGGACATGCGCGTCGTTATCACCGCCATCGCACAGGTATTCGTCCGTCGGCCAAGGGCAACTGATGCCTTCGGGCCGCCAATTGTTGCCGCAGGTTCCCAGTGCTCGCGGCATGGCCGCGCCGCCGAAGGCTCCGTCGGGTCCGCACGCGCCGCTGTAAGTGCTCAGCGCTTTGTTGGGGCCGCAATCACACGCGCCCGGCATCTGGCCGATGATCATGCCGTGAATCGGCATGGCGGCACCCGCACCGGGGACGCTTTGATTCAGCGGCATCGGCTGCTTGGGATACTTTGGTCCGCCGAAGACCGAATTCGGATCGGCGGGAACCATGTTCGGGTTTGGGCCCATCGGGAGCATGTCGACTTGATGCGAAGCCTGAACCACGCCGAGTGTTTTGAGCGTCGGGCTAGAGGGCTTGAGTGGTAAGCTCGAAGTGTTGTCTTCAAGCGTCAGGCTGGCACTCTGGTCCGAAACATTCGCCGCCAAAGACGCCTGATCCGCGACCCGACTCGCACGCGGACCTTCGAAGGAGGGCGGAATCGCCGGAAGTGTTTCCTTCGCAGGTTGTGCTTTCGATACCGTCGAAGGCATCAGAGGACGCGCTGCGCTACGCTTGGCTGGTCCGCTCATCTGGCAGCCGGTTGCTGCAAGAAACAGCAAATGGGCCAGCAACAACTTTGTCGTCAGTGGTCGCATCGTCTTTATCATGATCATGACACTGTCTGTGTAGCCAAGTCGTGGGTAGTTCAACCGGGGACTTATGTCCCCGGCACAGGCTGTGCAAACGTATTATTTAGCAACGGGTTGCGTGCTAAGCATCGGGACTTCGGCGCTGAGCAACACGGCCTCTGGAGCCGGAGTTTCCTTCACCAGTTCGGCCGGAGCGACGGGAACAGGCACCGCGCTGCTTGGAATTCCTTGCGGATAAACGGCTTGCAGCAACGTTTGCGGCATCAGCATCGCCGGCGAGCCGTACATAAAGCGCGCGTCGGGGCCGACTTGCGGATCCGGCAAGCGTCCGCCCATGCGAATGATCGCAATCGGCCGGCCCAAACGATCGGCGACCGCCAACGGGTCTTGCCCCGGAGCGATTTCGAACCAAGGTTGTTCTTTGATCGCTTGGGGCAGGGCGGCTTGCGGGTTTTCGACATAGACGATGCGTGTGACAAATTTGCCCTGTGCGGCAAGGGCCAGATCTTCTTCGGTGAGCTCAATCGGGATCGGGAAATCAAATTCCTGCCCGCGCGGCGGATAGGTTCGATCCACGATTTCGATGGTGGGGTAGACTTCGATCCCCGCGAGACGCGGGATGTTGATCACCTTGAAGCGATAAACCGGCGCGACCAGCAGGCCGACCTTGAACGTATTCTCCATCGCGACGGTGAATCGGTTCTCGATCGCCAGCGAGACACCGCTGCCAGCGGGCATCTTGATCTCGACCGGCTGAAAATATCCGGCGATCGGGCCGCCGCGTTGCGTTTGCCGCCAGCCGATTTGGCCAGGGACGAGATTGCCCGCGTGTTCGTAATGCGGTGGCTGTTGCGCGTGCAATGCCAATGACATGCTGCTAAGCAGCATGCCAATGCAGAGCAGTGCTTTGCAAACGTCGTTAACGTTCAAGGGAGTGCGATCCATCGCAATGCACCTTCTGATTTGATGAGACAAGCGAAGACAAGCGTCGGGATGAGAACTGTTTAGACAGTCATGACGCGTGTCGAACTGCACATTCTCCAAGGAGGTGAACTCCTTGGCTTTGCACTTCTTCCTACTTCCTTCTTCATGCTTTCCCAATCATGCGGGGCCAGCCGGTCGCGCGACCATTGCGCGACCGGCTGGTGATTCGCATGTTTCAACGGTGACTACTGGGCGTCATACGAACCAGGAGCACAGTTGCCATCGACACAAGTTCCGTCTTCGCAAGCTTCGCCCGGTGGGCAGTGGCCATGGTGATGGCCGCGAACTGGGATCGGCGGTTGTTCGCCCGGCAGCAGATAATTGCGATCCGCCTTGGGTTGGAAGAACGGAGTCCGTTGAACCGAGTTGCGCTCGACGATGTGCATGTGGTTCGGCGGCTGTGGATAGCTGAGGCCGGGTTTCTGTCTGACATCGATCGTGAACTTCTCGATCGGAGCCGGGATGTGCATGTGCGTGTTATTGCGAATCACATGAGCTTGCAGTCCGGCAGGACCTCCGAGCGGAATATGCGGAGGACCAGGGAGCCCAATCGGCGTGCCGCTGATCGGCATGCCATAGGACGGAGCGGTTACCCCGGCCAAGTAGGCATGCACAGAACCGTTGCCGCCAGGACCACACGGTCCGCAATCCCCGACACCAGCGCCGCCGCCGGCACCGTTGTAGCCCATCGGAACGACTTGCGGTCCAGCGAAGCCGCCGCCAGGAGCCCCTAGAACCTTGTTGCCCAAGCGGATGATCGCCAGGATCGTCCCCTTGCGGTCGGCTTCGACAATCGGATCGACGCCCGGATCAAGCCGTGTGCTGACGAGGGTTTCGACCCCGGCGAGCGCGAGCTCTTGATGTTCGGCGTCAGGCAGGTAAATCACCTTGGTCACAAAGTTGCCCGAGAGGACTTGCGAGAAGTCTTCGTTGGTCAACTGGAACGGGATGTAGTTGTGCGCGAGGAAGGCCTCGCTGCGCGGAGTCGTCGGAGCGACTTCGATCGTCGGGTAAAGCTCTACCCCTTCTTGACCCGGGATATGAGTCAGCTTCAGGCGATAGATGGCGCCTTGCGGGAAGTTGTAGTTCCCGGGGAAGACCAGCGGTTCGGAGTCAAACGCTCCGGCGGCCGTGACGTCCCAGTTGACTTGCATCCCATCCATGCCGACGAAACCGATCTGCGAGGTCGGCAAGGGGCCGAGCATGCCGGGATCGGAGACCGGCACGCCGGTCATAAACACGCCAGGACCCGGACCATCGACCCCCGGACCCGGATGCATCAGCATCTGGGCTGGCGGGAGGACGTTGGTGTGCGGCACCTTCAACGGCCGGTGTTTGGACAATATTGGTTCCGGTGAATTCACCGGAATCGCGCAGCCGGTGACCATGATGGTCAACCCTGCTAGCAGCGCCCCGTAGCGTAATGTGACTTTCATGCGATTCCCCCCTGAGCCCTCTTGGGTTGTGACAAGGCTCCACGCCGGACAAGCGGGTGACGTGGATTCTTGATCCGTCATGGATTGCAGGACGTTGTTGCCGGCGGCCGGCGGACTCGTGGCCGGATCACAGGCAACGGACAAGTTCTCAAATCTCTCTGGACTCGTTCGCCCGGCCGCACTATGGTGGCCGCTCGAAAGATTCCGCGCCGCATGGTCTGGCGGCCGCGAGCGAAATCCCTGCGCAATCGGTGCGCATCCAAATTCGCCCTACTGGGTAAGTTCGGTCCGCTACGATGCGAATCTTTGGCAAATCCGGTAAAAGCCGCACATGAAGATTCTTTTACCAGGCTTCGCAATTCTCTCCGGCATATTGCTGGCATTGTTCAGTTCCGCCACCGAAGATCGGGATGCAACTGCTAGCACGCCGCTCACTCCGCCAGCACCTTTGCGCGAGAGAGAAACGCTTGTTGCCACGGATTCTATAGCGGCTGCAGTGCCCGCACCGTCGCAAGCCACTCCCGCCCAGCAAATCTTGGAACGGACTCGCCAAGAATTGGACCGGTTGGAACAGTTCTCGGCCCGCATTCGTGTGCGCGTCGCGCTGTTTGATCAGGACTTGATCGGCGCGGGAACCTATTTTCAAACAGGGACTGGCCAAGAAAAAAAACTGCGCTACGAACTGCGCCTACAAACAGGAGAGACCGCGGTCAGCGCGTTTCAGGTTTGCGATGGGCGGTATGTTTGGACAAACAACGAGACGTTCATCGGGCCGATGCTGACGCGGGTAGACTTGCGGCGGCTGCGCCATCGCCAAGAACAGTCGGGCGCGGAACTTCCCCAAGATCTATGGGCCTGGGGCGGGATGCCCAAGTTATTGAAGCAGCTCGAGACGAATTTCCAATGGGATCAGGCGCAGACAGGGTACCTGGAAGCCGACAAGACACCGGCCTGGTCGATTCGCGGGATGTGGCGCGGCGAAGAGTACGCCAAACTTGTTCCGCAGCAAGCAGGGCAAGTCGCCGGCGGCGTGCTGGGGGGATTCCCGCCGCAAATACCTGGATGCGTGACGCTCTACATTCGTCAGCACGACTACTTCCCGCAACGCATCGAATACAGCCGCCCGCCGTTGGGAGCCAAGGGCAATGTGCCGCCGGAAGAATGGGTGCCGTGTGTGATGATCGAGTTCACCGACATCACGACCGATCGCCCGATCGAACCAGGGACATTCGAATTTCAACCAGGCAAGCAGCAAGAGATTGTGGACCTGACGGACAACCTTTTGCTGATGCAGAAGATTCGCTGAGTTAGAAGCACTGATAATTGAGCATTGACGAGAAATAATGTTTTAGAATCTCGCATTCTTCGCAATGCCAAGCGAGTCACGCTCTGGGACGGAAAAAATATAAAAGCAAGGAAATCCAAAAAATGAAGAAAATATTCGCAAGAAGATTTACACAGCGGAAACGCTCTTCAGTCGGCTAACTGGCGCAACCTGCATATTCCGCAAAACTCCCCGTAAATCGACGTAAAATCTCCGCGCCATTCCCTAGTGAGACGCCGCGCGGATGATTAAACTTAAAAGAATCGTTAGTCTTGAACTGACTCGGTATTTCTGCCCGCCCAACTCAGCCCATTATCCTCCACTACACGTCTTCGGAGAGTTTTCGTCATGTTGTCGCTCCACTCGCGTTTGTTATTTCATGTGTCGGGCATTGCCCTGCTGCTGTCGGTGCTGGGGCTAGGAATCCAGGCTCAACCAGCGGCTGATCCCACGAAGGCCGCTGCACCCAAGGCCGATCCTGCGAAGGCCGAAGCGCCCAAGCCCGAGGAACTGCAGGCCAAACTCATCATCGAGGACTGCACCCCCACGCCGGAAGCGCCAATGTATAAGGTCGTCAAAGACGCGATGGCTTTGTTTGTGAAGCGCGACTTCGACGCTGCCCGCAAAAAATTCGAGTCGGCGCGACTCGACTACAAAGAACTTCCTCCGGCGGAAATTCTGATGACCCGCATGCTGATTGCCGCACGGTCGCCGCAACTGGCACGGGCCGAGTTGGAACAATGCGTGCGCACTAATGAAGCCGACCCGGAACCGTATCTCTACTTTGCCGAAGCAGCGATAAGCGAAGGACGTATCACCGACGCCGCGGCCGTATTAGCCATCGCCTCGCCCAAACTGGCGGCTTACAAAGATAATAATTTTCGGCTTAACAATCTAGCCAAGCGTTATTGGAACATAAATGCAGCAGTGGCTGAATCACGTAAACAATGGGATGTGGCCAAGGCCAGCTTGAACAAGTGGATTGGACTGGACGCCAAATCCTCGATCCCGCGTCAACGCTTGGCTCGAGTGTTATTTCAGTTGAATTCCAAAGACCCGGAGGTCCTGAAAGAACTGGAAGAAGCGGCGAAGCTCGATAAGAACTTCCCTTCGCCGAATGTCGCGATGGCCCAACTCTTTGAGTCGCTCAATGACAATGCTGGACGCGAACAAGCGGCCAAGTATGTCGAAACGGCTGTGGCCGAAAAAGTTGCCGCTGATGCCAGTAACAAGGAGCGCGTCCTGAAGAGCTTTCTGTACGCGACACAATCCGCCGTTTCGGCCAACAAGCTCGAGAATGCCGTCAAGTACGCCGAAGGAGCCCTGAAAATTGATTCCAAGTCGCTCGATGCCCAACTCACGCGCGGGATTGTCGCCCGCATGGCACGAGATTACGTCACTGCCGAGAGACAGCTTGATGCGCTGAACGCCCAGTATCCGATCAACTTCGCGGTGTCGAACAATCTGGCCCTGGTTCTCGCCGAACAGCCTGAACCGGCCAAGAAAGAACGTGCCGTGCAATTGGCCATGTTGAACTTCAACAACAACAGGCAAAACCAACAGACTGCCGTCGAAGCCGCGGCGACCCTTGGTTGGACATACTACAAGTCCGGCAATGTACAAAAGGCCGGAGAAGTGCTCCAAGAGGTCATCAAATCCAACCAACTTACACCCGATAGCAAGTATTATGTCGCCCAGATGTTGGCGGATCGCGGCCAAAACGCGGATGCGCTGAACGTCGTGACCGAGGCTTTGCAGACCCCCGTGTTTTTCAATCGGGTTGCCGCCGAAACCTTGCAGCGGAAATTGGCCTCACCTGACAGCAGCAAGGAAGCGCCGAAGAAGTAGCGAAGGTCGTAAGACCTTGATCTACGAATAATTGTGGCTCGGAATGCTCGCCAATTCAGCTGCATAAAAATTAAAAGATCATGGCACGTCGTTCCGTCGTCGTGCCATGATCTTTATCCTGAAACGAACGGATTCGTGCTAGCGGAGTCCGTTCGCCCTTCCGAGTTGTTGTCGGTGTCGCAAGCGTTCATGGAGCCAGACATCCTGTCTCAGGCTACTGGAGAATCGCTCTTTCCGACATAGATAGCATCGTCCGAACTTCGTCCGGGCTGCAATGTTTTTGCCGGGGCTATGGACAATGCCGCAAGTCCAAGCTGGACAAGCCGCTTAGAGTACTCTCAAGTTATCATCTGCGGGTTGAACAACGGAGAACCGTAAAGCTGATGTTGTGAAACTGTAGCGATCAGATTGAATTGCTTAGCAACTAGTCGTATGCCATCGCGCCGTTTATGGCCAGATTTGTCCAGGCACTTTTGCCGGAAATGGGGCAACTTCTCGCGGAGCAGGAATTGGCAGCTTGGTGTAGGGGTTGTGCGGCGGTTCGGCCGGGGCCGAAGCCGTTCCATGCAGCGGCAACCCGACCATTGGTTTGCTCATCACATGCCAGTTCCAGGGATGCGCCCCGTTGGCCGGATAAAAATACGGGGCTGCGACGGGCATCCGCGTGCCATTTGGCAAGAGATAGCCGGGGTAGCTTTTCTTCGTGGCATTGAGCGATTCGAAGCCAATTCTCGAACCATCGCTGTAGTGCGTGAACATCTCCACCGCCGGCAACAAGGCCGCGCCGCCGCAAATGATGGCCGTTGTCAAGACAAGGCGGGAGATCTTCATCAGGCACCCCACAAAAAGCACGAACCGAAAAACAAGAACCGTAGCTCAATCGAGTCACTATACTAAAATGCACCCTTGCTAGCTGTTCGCAAGCCGCTGGAGTTATCATTCGGCATTTCGCGGAAAACTTGTCCGCCAAGATCGTGGCAATCGCCAAGGTCCGCTTGGATTGCCCAGCTTGCTGCTGCGGTCGGTGTTCCCAGACCACTTCCCGATATTCTCCTTTTTCCTGATGCCGTGGATCGCCGTTATTCCTGGGCTGGTTGGATTGCTCGCCCTGCCGAGATTGTGGAGGCATGTCCGGCGAACGACATTGGCTGCTCCGTGGTGTTGGGTTTTGGCGAGCGGGTTGGCGGTATTGTTCGTGGCGTGGCAAGGGGCAGACAATTCGCTGCTAAATTACTCGGCGGCCGTCACGACCTTGCTTCCGGCGGCGGCGATTTACGGCGCAAAACGTCCGCAAGACCGCGGTTGGCAATGGATCGTCGCGGCGCTGCTCTTGATGCTCATCTGGCCGGCGGGTGAAAGTTATTTCTTGGAACGGTCGTTCGACCTCGCCGCGCAGCCCTTGCGCGCGTGGTTTCTTGTCTTGCTCTTGGCAGTGCAGGGCGGGAACTGGCTCATCACGAGCAATGCCGGACCCGTGTTATTACTCACCGCGGCACAATTGACCATGCTCTGGCCGCAGCTTCCCTGGGGCGATGGTGACGTGAATCCCACGAGTTGGCTGATCGGCGCGTCGATGCTCGCGGTGGTGCCGTGGTGGGTGGTTTTGAACTTCCGGCCCGTCAAACGAGATGCCGCAGTTACAGACGACTCGATCTTTCCCACATCGGCAGAAATCGACGAATGGAAAAGTTTCCGCGCGGCCTATGGCGTGGTGTGGGCGCTGCGAGTCACGGAACGAATCAACGAGGTTGCAGTGCGGCGCGGCTGGCCTTGGCGCTGGAGTTGGTCCGGGACGGCGAATGCGGTTTCTCTGAGGGAAGGCGCGCCCATGACCGCTTTGGATCCAGCGGCGGAGCAGGCCGTCTGGCGGCAGCTCTGGCATAACATCTTCCGCCGCTTCTTGGAGCCCGCGGACTTTGCTGGAGCGCAAAATGCCGAAGCGCATTCACCTTAATTCCACGGCAGTTCCTGCTTTTCCAGAATTTTGAGTCAATTCTCTGGAAATTCATGGAATCTCCTTGGCCCAAGCGGCATAATTCTTGTGCGGTGCGGGCTCGTAGAACCCGCCGCGACAAAATCTCGGGATTTGTTCAGGAGGATTCAATGCGGAAGGTATTTGGTTTGTTGGCGATTCTCGCCATCGTGGGAACGACTTGGCTCGCGGCTCAGGCCGCCGATGAAAAGCCCAAGCACACGATCAAGGACGTTATGAAGGTCGCAATGAAGGGGGGGCTTAACAAGAAGGTCGCCGATGGCGGCGCCAGCGATGATGAAAAGAAACAACTCGTCGAGTTGTACGAAGCGATGGTCGCCGCGACTCCGAAGAAAGGCGACGCCGCTGATTGGAAAACCAAGACCGACGCGCTGCTCGCCGCCGCCAAGGGGACAGACGGCAAGGCGCTGCTGAAAGCGGCGAATTGCAAAGCCTGCCACGACGCGCACAAGTAAGCGGCTTGTTTTCGCTAACGATTGAGCAAAAAGCCGGCCTCGCGATCGTGAGGCCGGCTTTATTTCATTGCAAAGCCAAGGCGTTTTTCTTCTTGGTACATTCCGCGTTCAATCGTTGAGCAGAATCTTAAACAGATTGCTGTAATGATCGGTCCAAAGTGGGATATCTTTCCAGTCGTAGTCGTATTCTTCGCCTGTGGGGACTTTCTTTTCATTTCCCTCCGCATCCGTCACGTATTTATATTTTTGGCGTTTCACCATCGGATTCGCTTTCAGATATTCTTCGTCGTTGGACATAATGAAATAGTGCGTCCGCTGCGCGTATTCTTGCGGAAAAGATTCTCGATAAACGCTGGTATACTTCATTTGCATGACTTGCTCGGCCGCGTTTTTCACCACCGGATAAAGGTTCAGGTAACTGTTTGTGATATTCAACACAATGATCCCCTGAATCTTTCCGTCGGCATCTCGGCGGAGATGCTTCTTGTAGATTTCAAACGCCTCGCGGGTAAGTAAGTGTGCCGGCACGGAGTCGCCGCTAAACGCATCTAAAATAATGACGTCATAATTCTGCGCCGGTTCGCGTTCCATTGTGAGCCGTGCATCACCGAGCCGGACTTCACATTTTTTCCCCGTCCGGGCTTCATAATCAGGGAGGTACCAGAAGTATTCCCGCGCGATCTTTTCGACCAGCGGATTGATTTCATACGTGACGCATTCGTCAGCGGGTCGATCTCCTTCGGGGCCGCGCGCGAAGGCCGCGAGCGATCCGGCTCCTAACCCGACGACGGCGAACTTGATCGGCCGCGCGGCATTCTTCTTGAGGACGTAGTTGATCGCTTGGCCGGAGCCGGAATCTTTGTGGTAGTAGGCAATCGGCTGCTTGCGGTGTTCAGGGTCGATCAATTGCCTGCCGTGAAGAATAGACCCGCTGCGGAATTCGCGGTTACTATCACGCGCGCTGCGGGCGATGCCGTTATTCTCTTCAGCCGAGAAATTCCTGGTAAATCGATTTTCTCGCACGGTGACCGTGCCATAAAAATTTCGTGCTTTGAATAGAACCACGGATTCATAACCGGGTTCCGGCGCACCAACAGCATAAGGATTCAGCATCCAGCCCAAGTAGATGAATCCTGCAAGCGTTGCGGCGCAAGCACCCACGGTGAGTGTTGGTTTTGCATATCGCTTATGCCAGGACGCCGCGAGCACCGCCCCGGCGATGATGAAGCAAGTAATCAATCCCAGCGGCCATTCGTGGTAATCGTCAAAAAAGTTTGTCGCGATGAAGCTGATGAACAAGCCCCCGAGTGCTCCGCCGGCGGAAAGAAACAGATAATATTCGGTGAGGTACTTGTGGCTTTTCGGCCGAAGTTTGACAAACTCGCCGTGGCAGATCAGGCACATGAAGAACATCGCCGTGAAATAAAGCACTAGCTCCTGTACATAACTCAAGTTCTTGGCATAAGTGACAAGCAGTAGAACTGAAAGCATGCAGAGCGGGCCGATAATCCCTCGCACATACCAGCGTTCGTGATCGAAACAGATAATGAACGTAATCAAATACAAACCCAAAGGCGCAATCCAGAGGAACGGCGTCGGCGCGACATTGTGCGTGACTTCGTTCGAGGTGGCAATAAACACCATCGACGCCACGGCTGGTAAAAACAACCACGCCAGCTTTTGCCAAAACATCGGCGCATCGGACTTTTCCTCGATGCGGGGTTCGGCCAGTTCTTTCTGCTTCAAGTGCATCCCCAAAACGCGCACCGCCGCGTAGATGCACAACCCGGCAAAGATCCAAAACCCATACATCCAGAACTTGCCCATCTGCGGCAATTCCAAATTCGGCTCGAACAAAAACGGAAACGACGCTAGCGCAAGCAGCGAACCGAAATTCGACAGCGCAAACAAGCGATAGGGCGACGCCCCGGGATACGCGCGGCTGAACCAAGACTGTATCAGCGGGCCGGTCGTCGAGAGCATGAAATACGGCAAGCCGACGCAAGTCCCCAAGAGCATGAGGATTTTCAGTGTCGGATTCTCCTCGCCCACGGGCTTGAGTGATTCCATCGGGATCACATACGTCGCCATGATCGATGCGGCGATCAGCAAGACGATGTGCAATTGCGTCTGCCGCTGCAGCCCGAGATACGTCGAGGTCACATGCGAATAGAGATAACCTCCAAAGAGCACGCATTGAAAGAATAGCATCGCCGTGGTCCAGACCGCGGGGCTGCCGCCGAACCAGGGAAGAATGAACTTGCTGATCAGGGGTTGCACCTGAAACAACAAAAACGCGCTGACAAAAATCGTACAGGCGAGTAACACCACCAACCCGCGGCCTGTGAGCGGCTTGGTTTCCACGTCGAGAGTTTTGTGCATTGCCGCGCCTGGCGTCGAGAAGAGAAGGAACACTTTGCTGGGAGCGTGTGTGGTCCTCGTCGCTATCAACTTAACAAGCCGACATGCGCGATGCAAACAATTTGCCCATCAAAATTTAGGACGAATCATCGCGCATTGATGTCGTCGTCAATTTGATGGCAAAGTGTCGTGGAATCGACGGCGATCAATTCCACTTGAAGATTTTGAGCCCCAGAGCAAACGTCACAATCCCCCAGGTCAAGAGAATGGCCAGCGGCACCAGATGCTGCCACATCGAGTCGCCCTCTTGCATCACCGCGCGCAGCAAGTTGTTCTGCGCTGTGAGCGGCAACGCCTGAATGAATGGCTGCATCCAATCGGGATAACGCTCGGGCGAAAAGAAGATCCCCGAGAAGATCCACATCGGCACCATCACCAAGTTCATCAATCCCGTGACCATCTCGATGGTGTTCGCGCGGCTTGCCACCAACAGTCCTATGCCGGAGAAGCTGAAAGCTCCGAGCAAGATCAAGAGCAAGACCTCGAAATAGGAGCCAGCGACTCGCACCTCGAAGACAAAGTGTGAAAAGAGGAGCAGGATCAGCACCTCGGGCAGCAAAAACAACAGCCGCGCGAGCATCAATCCGCCGAGGAATTGGCTTTTCTTCATGGGTGTGCCGAGGAATCGCTTGAGAAGTTTTCGAATCCGCATATCGACCGTGACAAACCCAATGCCCCAGAGCCCGCCCCCCATCAGACTCATGCCGAGCAAGCCCGGCACGAGAAAATCGATGTAGCGTCCTCCCGGCTCAGCCCGTTCGACCTCTTTGATCGTCACGGAGTCTTTGCGGCCAGCACCGCGCTGCAAGACATCATCGACCGCGCTTTTCGCCAGCACGCTCTCGGCGCGCGTGGGGTCAAGTTCGTATTGGTAAGTGAATTTGGGTTCGGTCTGCTCACTAGCGAGAACTCGGACGAGCAGCGACGTCTTCGCCGTGCGCAGCCGTTGCTCGCCATCGGCCGCATCTTTGTGCGGCGTGACGTTCATCCGCTTGTCTTCTTTGAGGATCTTCGCCGTTTGTTCGACGAGCAGGGGTTCACCGACGAGGTCGACTTGGATCTCTTCGACGCGTTGATTGCGAAAAGCCAGACCCAGCGCAATCACCATCATGATGGGAAAGCCGCAGACCCAAAAAACGGCCTCGGGTTCACGCGTGAATTCGCGCACGCGTGCGATGACGATTTGTGCCAACGGGTGTTCGAACCAGGAGCGTGAGGACATTGATTTTTAAGAAAAGTCGTGCTTTGTACCGTCGAACTACCCACCCGCTTGCGTCATAGCCGATTCATTCCTCGCTCAACTTCCGACCCGCCAACTTCACAAAAACATCTTCGAGCGAGGCATGATGCGTCCCCAGATTCACTAGTTTGTAGCCGCGCTCCGCCAGCAGATTCACCACCGCTGGGAGGGCGACGTGAAACTCGCGGACCGACAATCGCGCTTGGCCATCGTGAACTTCGGCGCTCGTTACCGAGGGCAATTGCTGCAACGACGCGGTGAGTTCGCCATTGAGTATCGCCGCGCTGTCGGTCTCGAGGGTAAACTCGAGAATATGCTCCCCGCCCAGGCTCGCGATTAACTCCCGCGGCGTGCCGAGCGCAATCACACGGCCATGATCGACGATGGCGATGCGATCGCACAGCCGCTCGGCTTCATCCATGTAATGCGTTGTGAGCAAAATCGTACGGCCGGCGGCTTTGAACGAGCGAATAATCTCCCACAGTTCGCGCCGCGATGCCGGATCGAGACCCGTCGTCGGTTCGTCGAGGAAGAGCAACTGGGGATCGCCAACAATCGCGCATGCCACGGCGAGGCGCTGTTTCTGTCCGCCGCTGAGCTTGCCGACGCGCGAGTCGGCTTTCTCTTGCAACGAAACCTTGGCAATTGCTTCGTCCGCGGCCAGCGGTTTCTGATAAAAGCTGCGAAACAGTTGCACCGTTTCGCGGACAGTGAGCTTTTCCGAGAGCTTTGTCTCTTGCAGCGAGATGCCGACTTGCTCCCGTATCGCATCGTCGTCGCGGCCCCAGCGCAGACCCATGACCTCGACTTCGCCGCTGGTCGCGGCAAGCAAGCCTTCAAGAATCTCGATCGTGGTCGTCTTGCCCGCGCCGTTTGGTCCGAGCAGCCCAAAACATTCGCCGCGCTCGACTGCCAGATCCAACCCGCGCACGGCATCGACCGGCGGCTTGCTGTCGTAGGTTTTGACGAGGTTTTTACAGGAGATCGCGAGCATAAAGTAGCGTGGGCTTCAGCCCACGCGTAAAAAAAGATTCAGCGAAATGACGTGTGGGCTGAAGCCCACACTACAGCGTCTCGTACCGATCGACCATCCGTGCGACCACGCGGAGACTTCCGCGCCAGAATTCGCGTTCGCGAATGTTAAGACCAAAGCGTTCGGCGAGCGGTGCGGCCATGTCCTGCGCCGTGTCGCGGAGCAGCGCGTTGTAGCGCGGCACGAACGACGTACCCTCTTTTTGAAAGATCGCGTAGAGACCCAGGCTGAACAAATGCCCGAAGGCGTACGGGAAGTTGTAGAAGTTATCGTCGTGGCTGTAGTAGTGGCCTTTCCACAGCCACATATACGGGTGATAGGTCCCCGCGGCGACGGCCTCGCCATACGTTTCGCGCTGCGCGGCATGGAGAATTTCGGAGAACTCCTCGGCGCTCAATTCGCCCTGTGGCCGGCGTTCCATGACGGCCGTTTCGAACAGGTACCGCGAACTGATATCGACGCAAACTTGTGCTGCGTTCGCCAACTGCGCTTCGAGGATCATCAATTGCTCGGCCGGCGAGGCCGTGGCGAGCGATGACTCGGCGACGAGCGTCTCGCAGAAGATGCTTGCCGTTTCGGCCAGCGTTGCCGGCGAACCACGGCGCAGCATCGGCAAGCCTGTCTGACACTCGTTGTGCCAGGCATGGCCCAACTCGTGCGCGAGCGTCATCAGTTGCTCGAAGCTGCCATCGAAGTTCATCAGAATGCGGCTCTCTTCGCGGCCTGGCACGCTCATGCAATACGCCCCGCCCCGTTTACCGGCGCGTGGTTCTGCGTCGATCCAACTTTGGGCGAAGTTGCGTTCGGCGAAGGCGCCGAGCTCCGGCGAGAAGTTGCTGAACTTTTCGACGATGAAGCGGCGTGCCTCGTCCCACGTGAAACGCTGTTCGGCGTGGCCGATCGGAGCGAACAGATCCCACCACATCAGCGCCTTGTGGCCAAGCTTCTTCGCCTTCGAGGTAAAGTAACGGCGAAACTCGGGCAAGAATTCATGAATCGACCCCAGCAGTGCGTCGAGCGTCGCGCGGTCGATGCGGTTTTGTTCGAGTGATAAATCCAACACGCTGGCTCGCCCGCGCTGCTTGTTGAGCGTCAGTGCCGTTCCCTTGACGCCGTTCAAGCAGGCCGCGACCGTGGGGCTGATCGATTTCCAGCCGGCGATCTCGACGTGATAGGCACGCTCGCGCACTGCCGGATCGGGATCGAAGCTCAGGTTTCGAACCATCGTGATCGGCATTTCTTTACCGTCGAAGTTCACCGTGAGCTGGCTCGTGACGGTGCCTTGCAAGCGGCCCCAAGCGGTGCCCGCATCGAGTGCCAACTCGGCGGCGAGTGCTTCGAGCGGTTCGCTCATCAGGTACCGGCTCTGCTCGGCGGTGAACGTGAGGAAGAAGTGATGCTCAGCCAGGAGCGAACTGCCTTTGATGAGTTCCGGGAGTTGCTTGGCGAGCGCGCCGAGCCAGCCCTTGAGCCGGACTTCAAGCTGTTGCCGGCGTGTGCCGAGCATTTCCAGCGCCGAGTTTTCCTTGGCCGCCGCGGCGTTATAGCTGTCGGTCGTGATGAGCGCATGGAGGAACGCGCCGAGCGTCTCGCCGCGCACGAACAACTCGTTGCTTGCTGTTAAAATCCGTTCCAGCAATTCGCCGAGCACCGCCGGCGTTTCGTGGCTGGCGATGTTGCGGCGGCGGATTTGATTTTCATCAAAGAGCAACTCGAGCGCGGCCAGGCGCTCTTCATAATCGATGCGGCCTGCGCGATATTCTTCGCTATCAAGCCCGGGAAAAATCGGCGCAAGGTTCCAGTGCGGAAATTCGGACATGGAGAAAGCTCACAGAGATGCGGAGAAGGTGCGGTCGCTGGTAGAATCTTGGCAAACGCTGGAGCAATCCGCAAGTGTCAAGGGTAGCGTGAGCTTCAGCCGACAAGAAACATGCTAGAATTCAATTGTATCTATTAAGTCGCCGTTCGACGGACTTCTAGTCCGTCGGAACAGAATTCGGTTATTCGACGGAGTAGAAGTCCGTCGTACATGACTGCAGAAGCCACAATTCCAATGGACTCCGAACCCGACGACCAACCGCCGCCATTGCCGCAGATCAGTCTGCGTGGGCTGCTGCTCTTTAATACGGTAATCGGGTTGTTTGTCAGTTTTCTGACAACCATGGGGATGGGCGATGTGACGCTCGGACTGATGGTGACGGGAAGTGTGCTGGGTGTGCTGTTTCTCGTGCAATTGGGAACGCTCTGGCTCGTGATGAAGTTTTTTCACGAGCCGGAGGAGGAGCGCAGCATCTGGCGCGATCCGCGGAACTCTTTTCCGAAGCTGCCGCGCGATCGATAAAGCCGCCGATGACGAGCGTAGCGAGCAGTAAACACAGGGCGGGCATGGACGCTCCGGCTAAGCCGGTTGTCAAGCGAGACCTGACAACATTCGATTTGCAAGCTGTGTTTTACTGCGCTGGCAGCGATTCCAGATACTTGAGCAGCGCGGCCAAGTCCGCCGGCGTCAGTGTATCGAGCAAACCGTTGGGCATGATCGATTGCTCGCGCTTGCCGCGTTCTTCGATGTGCTCCTTGCTGACGATTTGCTGCTCGCCCTTCGTGTTGCGGATTTCGACTTCGGTGCCGGACTCGCGGGTGACGAAGCCTTCGAAGGTCAAACCTTCGTCGGTCTCGAACCATTGCGTTTCGAAACCCTGTGCGATTTTGGCGCTCGGTTTGAGGATCGACTCGGTCAGTTCCGTGCGGTTGTAGCGCGCGGAGATTCCGCCAAGGTACGGCCCCTTGGGCGTATCGCCCTTGTTGACCGTGTGGCAATTCACGCATTGTTGCTTGGTGAAAAGTTGCTCACCGCGGGCCAGATCGCCGGGAAGTTTTTTGGCTTCGGCTAGGACTTCTTCGAACGAGAGATTGGCGATCTTCGGCCCAGCGTCGGGTTTCTTGTCGAGTTGCAATGCCTTGAACGCTTGTTGCGCCGCGGCTTGCACGTCTTTGTCGGCGGCGGTTGTCTGCTTCCGAACGGCGTCGTTGAACGACTCCGATTTGGTGCGGGCAATCGCCTTGAGTAGATCGACGCTTTGTGCGGGTTCATCCCAGGATTTGTTCAAATGGGATTCGATTTCGTACTTGTCCTTCTCCGCGAATTTGGGGTCCGCGGCCGAGGTCAATAACATGGCAAACAACAATTCTCGTTCCACGCGATTATCGGTATTCAGGCGGTCGAGAATTTGGCGGAACTGCTTGCTGTTCTTCGAATCGCGTTGGATTTGATCGCGGGCATCGGTCAATTCCTTCGCCGGCTTCGGATTCTCGAGCGCTTCAACCAGAGCGGCAAATCCAGCGGTGAAGGCCGGGGAATCGAACTTACCGCGGCAGAGGCTATTAATCGCCGAGGCGCGAATTTTCGCCTCGAGCTGCGCATCGCGGGCTGCCAGTTCCAGCACCTTGATATCGAGCGGCGCGAGTTCCTTGCGCGTGGCCAGGACCGGAACCATCGTCTTGCGGAAATCGGCATCGCTCACGGCTGCTTCCTGCGCCGCGGCGAGCACCTCGGGCAGATCGATTTTGTGCTTCAGCGCCTGCGATAGCAGGTGTTTGCGATCCGTGTCCGGCAGCGTGGTCAGTTGCCTTTTGAGGGTCTCGGCGATGCGGTCGCTTTCGCTCCACTTGACCGGCGTGTAATACGGGCCGGTCGTGTCGGGCCGCGTTCCCCACCACTTGCCATCCCACGCTTGATCGACAAAGTACTGCCGACAGAGCGCGGTCAGGATCGCTTGGCGTTGCTCGGCCGCGAGCGATTTCTTGCCGAGTGTCTGGATTAGGTCCGTGACCACGGCCGGGCGATTCACCTGGGCCAAGATTCTCGCCGCCGCGCTGAGCTTCGGATTCTCATCGGTCAGGCCGAGCGAAATCGTGTCGGCGACTCTGCTAGGCAGTTCGGGATTTTGCTTCTCGAGATTCTGCGGATGCTCGTTGCCGCTCTGGGCTTTGGGATAGCCAGCCAAGCCCAGCAACGACCGCTCGGCGATGTGCGCAACCGCCCGGTCTTCGTCTGTCAAGCGCGAGAGCAACATCCGCAGCAACAGCGGCGATTGCGGAATTTTGCCGGCGATTGCCACGGCTTGCAGTCGAACTCGCGGGTCATCGTGCGTGAGCAAGGCTTTGTAGATAATCGGCGTGTGACCGGACGAACAAAGCGGCGATTGAGCAAGCAGTCCTGGGATTACCAGCGCGCCGGGATCATTCTTCGCCAAGATTTCGGTCTCAAAGCGAGCGTTCAATTCTTGGCACTCTGTTTCGTTGGCGTCTTTGAGGTGCTCATTTAGCAACGGCACGACTGCCAGGCGTGATTCGAGCGACGCTTTGGAATCAAAGAGCAGGTCCATCAGCTTGGTGATCGTCTCCGTCTTCATTCCTTCCATCATCATGCCCGGAGCTTCTTTGCCGCCGGCAAGGTTGGCAACTTCGGGTTTCACTTCGCCAAACAAGCGGCGTTGCAATTCAAGCTGGGCGAAGAGCCGGCGGCGATGGCTGTCGCTGCGCAGCTCGGCGAGGAGTTGCTTGACATCGAGCTTCGCCACATCCGGCATCGGCTGGAACTTGCCGGCCGTGTATTCGATCGTCGCGACATAGCCGACGAACGGATGGCTGTACTTGAACCCGCCGTCACGCCAACTCGCGACGTAGAATTTTCCAGCACCGTCGTAATCGATGTCGACCGGGCGCGAGATTTTGATGAAGTCCGCCGCCTCGGGCGTGAACGAAGCGCCGTCGGCTTTGAGAGGATGACGATAGATCACGCTGCGGCCCCAATCGCACGTCAGCAAAGTCCGGCCGATTTCCGGCGGCAAACCTGGTTCGTCGATAAACAGCGAACCGCAGGGCGAGCCTCCACCGTAATCGACCAGCGCCGGCCAATGCTCCGCCGGGTAATTGAGGAAGTGCGACGGGTAACCCATCTGCGCGCCGGGCAGGACATGCGAGAGCCGTACATTCCAGCCGCCGCCGTCGTTGGTGTTGTCGCGCGTGAAGAGCTCGCCAAGGGGACTGATCGCAACGTCGTAGATGTTGCGTTGGCCGCGGCTGACGACTTCCAGATTCGTACCGTCGGATTTCACGCGGACGATCCCGCCGCCGCGGTATTCGAGCGTCTTGCCCGATTTGTCGGTCGCTTTGCGAAAACCGTAATCGCCGACGGCGACATAGATCCAGCCGTCCGCACCCATTTGTAATTGGTTGGTCGTGTGATCCGCGCCGCGAAATTTCAGATCGAACCCGATGCCGGCGACGAGTGTTTCTTGCTTGTCCGACTTTCCATCGCCATCGGTGTCGGTGAACGAGACCAGGTTCGGCGGCGCAAGGACGAACAACTGCTTGCCGTCGTGAAACAATCCGCGGGGGCTGTCGATCACCGCAAAGACGTCGATCTTGTCGGCGCGGCCATCACGGTCTGTATCGATGCAGCGAAAAATCTTGCCGCGGTTCGGGCCAGCGCCGAGTGAGCCGTTCTCATCGCTGGCTATGTAGACGTCGCCATTCGGCGCGACGCAGAGCCCCACGGGATAGCCCACTTGGGGCGGAGCGGCAAAGACCTTGGTCGTGAAACCCTCGGGAACTTTGATATCCCGGAGGAGTTGCTCCTCGGTTGGGGCGGGCTTTTCTTCTTTCTGGTTGTCTTCCTTTTTCTTGTCGGCCTTCTTTTGGACTAGCAGCAACGATTCCTGCGGCTTTGAAGCCGCAGGCTCAGTTACTTTTTTTTTACAGAAACTTCGACGGGGGCCAACGTTGGCTGCGGGCCAGGAACTTCCAGCGCGGCGGCTTTCTTTTCCACCTTCGGTTCTGGCTTCAGGTACTGGTCGTTCAACTTGTCGCAGGACCAAAGCACACCGCGGGCGACATAGTTCAGAAATTTCGGGTCACTCATCTCTTCGTTGTAATGTCCAACGGTCGTGCCAAAGACGCGGCCTTTTTCGTATTGGTTGGTCCAAATACAGGCGTCGGTCTTAATTACGCCGGCGTCTGCTTTCTTGGGATCGATCCGTTCGCCGTGTGCGAGAACCTTGGCCGTATCCCAGACTTTGTCGATGTGATAGAGCTCGCCCTTGGGCGTGGTCCATTCGGCACCGAAGCCGCTCATGATCGGGTTGTCGCGGTTCATGTTCACGATTTTGAACGGATATTTCGGGCCATGGCCGCGGGTGGTGACGCCGGTGAACTTGAACCATTCATCGGTTCCATCGCGGTAGCAATGCATGGCGCAGTGGATGACCACGGCCGGCAAGCCTTCGCGGTGCGGTTTCAGAATGCGCTTCGTGAAGTCCTCGTCCTTCACATTCGCATTGCACTCGTTGTGAATGATGCAGTCGTAGCCGTCGGCCCAGTTGTCCTTGTCGTAGACTTCGAACTTGGTGTCGGTCCCCTTGGTAGGATTGTACTGGACAGTCACCTCGATATTGGCGCGGGCTTCGAGGCCTTCCTTGAGGATATCCTTTTGCTTCGCGTAATCATGGCAGCAGCCGCCCGTGATGAGCAGCACCTTGAGCGGTTTGACGGCAGCTTTTTCATCGGCAGCTTTGGCTGCGGCCGGTTTCTCTTCGGCCAGCGTCAAACGAGCGAGACATGCGACAGCCAGCAGACACAAAACAGTGAAACGGCGCAGCATACAAAGGCACCAAAAGAACAGAGAGGAAAATGGTTTTAGTGATGGCCGTCTGCGAAAACGGACCCCAACTGGCGGGAACAACTATCTTGATTGTTGGCCGTCAGAATCGCAAGTCCTTGGCAGAACGGGGAAGGTAGTTTTAGGAATGATCTGGTCTGTTTCTTAACAACCACTAGGGCAGTTGCGTGCAACGATGTTCCGCAAGAACGTTCAGACGCCTTGGATATAATGCCCAACAATCAGGGCTGTTTTTGGGCCGCTGCCTGCTTCCCCTTTTTTCGTGCGGGTTCGGGATTCGGCGTGGGCATTAATGCTCCGACATCTTTCCGCCACGCGAGAAGTTGCGCGTGCAATTCTTTCACTTTCGCGGGTTCTTGCTCGGCCAGGTTCTTCGTTTCGCCGAGATCTTGTCGGATGTTATAGAGTTCCAGCGCGCCATCCTCGAACCACTCGATCAGCTTCCAATCGCCGTCGCGCATCGCGCCGTTCGGCATGCTGCCCGAACCGTGGTAATGCGGGTAGTGCCAAAAGAGTGGTTTACCGCGTGGGACATTTTCGCCCCGCAGCAACGGAACGAAGCTCACGCCATCGAGATGCTGCCGCGGTTGTAATTCCAAGCCGGCGAGTTGGAGCAGCGTCGGATAAAAATCGGTGCTGATCACCGGCACGTCGCAGACACTCCCGGGCTTGGCAACGCCGGGCGCGCAAATGATCAGCGGCTCGCGCACTCCGCCTTCGTAGGGCCAACCTTTGCCGGCGCGGAGCGGCGAATTCGAAGTCGGAGGATTATTGACGGTAGAGAGTCCGCCGTTGTCGGACATAAAAACGATGATCGTCTTTTCGGTGAGGCCGTTTTTCTCGAGCGCGCTGCAGATGCGGCCGATACCCGTATCAAGCTGCTCGAGCATCGCGGCGTAGACTGCGTTGTTTTGGGCGAGCCGCACACGGCGATCGCGTTCCTGGCCCCACGCGTCTGGCGGCGCGCTGGTTGCTTTCTGTTTGTACTTTTCGACAAGTTCCGCGCGGGCCCCGAGCGGAGTATGCACGGCCAGAAACGGCAAGTAGGCAAAGAACGGCCGGTCTCGCGGCTCGCCAATGAATTTCACCGCGTCGTTCACGATCCGTTCCGTGGTCTTCGGGTCGTCTTTGGGATCGGGCAGAGGCAAACCGGACTTGGGATACCAGAACTGGACGTTGCCCTTGGTGCCTCCGCCGTTGCCGAGGTCTTTAGGGAAACCCTGTGCCCCTGGATAGAACTCGCCGCCGCCGAGATGCCACTTGCCGGAGAAAAACGTCTCATAGCCATGCGCGCCGAGAGCTTCGGCGAGCGTGACTTCGTCGAGCGGCAGATGATTCGCATTGGGGGCGGACTTGAGCTTGCCCGAGGCCGCGCCCGGAATGAAATCCGTAATCCCGAAGCGCGGCGGATATTTCCCGGTCATAATGCTGCCGCGTGTCGGCGAGCAGACGCAGCATGCGGCGTAAGCTTGAGTGAAACGCATCCCGCGTTTGGCCAGCGCATCGATGTTCGGCGTTTCGTAAAACGTCTTTGGATTGAAGCAACCGACATCCATGCAGCCGAGATCATCCGCCAGGATGAAGATGATATTCGGCTTTGCGGCCAAGTGCTCAGCGGCATTGAGCCTGCCCAACAAAGCGAACAACGTTCCCAGAAGTCCCAAGCAGTTTTTCATAATGTCAAAAAACGTGATGTTCGATGTCCAGGGGATCGTGCAACGTAACGCTGGTCCTTACTTTCCCTTCACCGCATGTAGATGCCCTTCGGTCCTGATGAACATTTTTCCATTCGCCAGAGCCGGGGTCGAGCGGGTCGTTTCGCCGAGTTTGTTTTTGCCGAGTTGCTGGAATTTGTCGCCCGTGGCGAGAACAATGACCTCGCCCTCGGCCGAGATATTGATCAACTTGTCCTTGGCGATGACGGGCGAACTAGAAAAATTGCCGCCGATGCGCTGTTGCCAGACCTTCTTGCCGTCGGGCAGGTGAATACAATTGACGATCCCCTTGTCGCTCCACAGATACGCGTAGTAGCCCTCGGCAATAATCGTCGGCACATACGGGGCCATCGTCTTGTCGATCTTGAATGCGATTTCCGGTTCGTGGTTGTTGACCTTGAGTCCGATGACGGCGTTGTCGCCGCCCCCTTCGCCGCAATTGCCGATGATCATGCCGTTGTGCAAGATTGGCGAACCCACCGGCCTGCGATGGAAGACCGTCTTCTCCCAGATCGTCGCTCCGTTCGTCGGGTTCAAGCAACTGATGCCATGAGCCCAACTGTTGATGATCAGGCATTCGCTTTGCTTGCCCATCGCGGGCAAAATCATCGGTGTGGCGTAGCTCGCATTTTGTTCGTTGAGAACCTTGCGTTCGACGCTCCATTTTTTCTCGCCTGTCTTGCGATCCATCGCAAAGACAGTGCTCGGGCCATCTTGATCGTAGGTCAGATAAACCAAGTCGCCATGCACAATCGGCGAGCTGCCGAACCCATGCCGGCTAACGTACCCGGGGAGCGGCGCTTCCCACAGTACCTTGCCCGCGTGATCGACGGCGATGAGTTCGCCTTTCTCGGGCGAGGCCCAAGCAAAGTAGACGGCGTCCTTGTCACACGCCGGCGAACCGGACGAGAAACTGTTTTGCGCATGAATCCGGAAGCTGGCACTGGCGGGAAATTTTTTCGTCCACAGGATCTTCCCCTTGGCCGAATCGATGCCGCAGATCACGCGTTCGCCCGTTTCTGCGATCGCGCTGTTGACAAAGAGCTTGTCCCCCCAGAGCACGGGCGAAGAGTGCCCTTTGCCCGGAAGTTCGATTTTCCAAGCGATGTCCGATTCCTTCCATTCGCCCGGGATATCCACTTTGGCATTGATGCCGCTACCCTCAGGTCCACGAAAACGAGTCCACTCCTGTGCGGGAAGTGACTCGCAACAGAGCAGGGCAGCACAAACAAAAGTCATCAGACGGCCAAGTTGGGCAATGCGGCACATCGTGTCAGAATCCAAAAAGGGGAAACGGCTGGCGTGCAATACGAGGCGGGGCGTGAACCAAATCCGCCGGCTGGCGGCAACTTTTGGCGGGTGGGACATTCATCCTAACCCAACTTGAACTTGTGTGCCAATATTTCTTCCTACTGAAAAAAGCTTGGAATTCCCCAGTTTTTCTCAGAGGATAGGTGCAGGTCTGAAAATATTTTGCCGATTACTGTACAAATGGACTTGACGTGAACGGGCGTATATTACATGGTTAAGGGTACAGGTTCACCTCAAGCCGGTCCGTTGTTATTCGGCGCTTGGTTGCGATTTCCTGGCCCTGGGGCACAAATCCCCGGCGAGCAAAAACATACTCCAGTCAAAGGAATGCCACACGATGTCCGAGCAAAACGACCTGACAAAACGCCAAGAAGCGGTGATGAACTTCATCAAGGAAAAGATGCGCTCGCGCGGCTATGGCCCCACGGTTCGCGAGATTGGCGATCACTTTGAAATCGCCAGCCCGAACGGCGTCATGTGCCATCTCAAGGCCCTCGAAAAGAAAGGGATCATCACCCGCGAGCCGGGTATGTCCCGCGCGATCCAAATCGTCGACGGGTTCGCCGAAGAGAAGGGCCTTCCTCTCCGTGGCCGAATCGCGGCCGGTGTCTTGCACGAAGCGATTGAACAAGATGAACGAGTCGACTTCGACGCGATGTTCAGCAAGAAAAATTTGTTCGTGCTGAGCGTCAGCGGCGACTCGATGATCGAAGCGCAAATTGCCGACGGCGATTACGTCGTCGTGCGTAAAGCCCGCGAAGCCAGCCCCGGCCAGATCGTCGTTGCCCAAACCGATGAAGGCGAAACAACGCTCAAGTACTGGTATCCGGAAAAAGGCCGCATCCGTCTGCAACCGGCCAACAGCACGATGAAGCCAATCTACGTCAAGGAAGCCAAGATTCTCGGTGTCCTGGTCGGCGTTGTCCGCAACGTTGGGTAGTTCGTAGCCATTGCTACGAACGCGGCAGAGTTGATTGCGGCGAGTACGCCGACGTAGCACGAAGCCATGCTTCGAGCGAGTCGGCACAAGAACCATATCCGAAAACACGCAAAGCACGAATGGCGTTCAGGCAACTGTTCGCCGCTCGTGCTTTTTTCGTTATTTCGATGCAGCAGAATATTGAACAGAAGGCCGCAAAGATCGCAGAGAAAAATGCGAGGAGTATTCTACAGAAGGAAGCGAAGGTAACGAAGGAAAGGCAAATGCATTTCAATAAACATCTTTTCAAAAAAACGCGGTTTGCGAGTAATGGTTCTTGTCACAAAATCCCCTCTTCGTTTCCTTCGTAACCTTCTGTCGAAACTCGTATTTGTATTCTTTGCGTTCTTTGCGGCCTTCTGTTCAACCGCATTTGCATTTTCACTTCGCCCCGCGGTTCCAATAAATCTTGACATTTTTAGTCGCGCGGCCGCAGGCCACGATGTCTGTTTTGCCGTCGCCGTCGAGGTCCGCCGCGGCCGCGTCTTCGACCGCGACGCCCGCCGGATCGACGATTTGCCGCTGCCATCGCACGCCGCCCGGCGCTGTTGAGTCGAGTGTCGGATCGTAAACGCGAATCCCGCTCCGGTGGGTCGCGTCTTTGTGGTCGCGCACGCCGATGATCAGTTCCTCGTCCGGATCGTTGTCCATGTTCGCGTACCACACTGCGTGACCCCAAAGAAGTTCGTCATCGACAACGACGCGCGTCCAAAGATCGTTGGGGTCCTTGGGCGGCGTGTAGACGACGACCTGAAACCCGTGCCACGGTTCGATCGTGGCGATGTACGGCATTTTGTTGGCGAGCCGGCCGAGTTTAATTTCGCTTGCACCGCGGTTGGGGCTGGTCGCCTGGTTCCCTTCGCCGAGCTTCTTCTTTTTCCACGAACCGTTCTCGGTCGGGTCGAGCCGAAACACGCCTTCAAACGAGACGATCAAGAGTTCGAGCTTGCCATCGCCGTCAATGTCGCACGGCCAAAGATTATGCGTCACGTGCAGATCGTCGTTGATCACGCGCGGCGTCCAAGGCCCTTTGACCGGATCAGCGGGCAGCGGAAATTGCATGGTGCGCGAGCCGGCTTCCGCGAAGTTCGGTTTGGTCGTGCCGCGGCCCATGAGCGGCGACGCGAGGAGTTCGACCTTGCCATCGCCATCGAAGTCTGCCGCGCGCATCCGGTGGATTGTCGGTTCGGTCGTGATCGGATGGACCTTCCAGTTTTCGTCGAGCGACTTGCCGCGTTGCAGCCACTGCAGTGTGCCACCCTTGTTCGTATCGAATGGCCGCCAATCAGCGCCAAGAGCAAAGTCGATTTGCTTGTCGCCGTCGATGTCGAGCGGGACGATGCAAACGTTGTCGCGCAGTGTCTGATTCGCGATGATCGTGCGCGCTTTCCATGTCGGATTCTCGTACCACAGCACGCGATCCGCGTCGACCACGACAATATCCGTCTTGCCATCGCCGTTCACATCACAGAGCGACACGGCGTACCCGACGGTCAGCTTGGTCTCGATTTCCTGCGGCTCGAATTTGAGTTCGGCAGCCGAGGAAGTGGCACAGACAAGCACGAATAGCAAGTAGAAGTAGCGCATCGCCGTAGCGTGGGTTTTAACCCACGCGAAAAAGTCAGACTTGTGAACAAGACTCGCAGAATTCGTCGGCATGAATCGTGATAATAGCGAGCGAATCCTAGTGCCGTGTCTTTGTAACAGATTCCCAAGTGAGAAGGGAGCATTTCGAGAAGGAGAAAAAGAGTTTCTCGCAGAACCCGTAGGCAGCGTTTGAATGACCTGAAAATTTCTGAAAAAGGGGTTTGATTTTGTGCCAACTGGTGTGGTGTAGTGGGATCTAGAAATGCGATGGTGCGCCCAGTGGCTTCGAGTCGAGATGATTCATTCCTCGACTGGCCGCTTGGGGCCGAGTTGGCGAGAAAACGATCCGTGAGCGTTGAGTGGTAGTGGCAAGGGCCTGATCACGTTCAATATGGCCGGATTGAAGTAAGCCAGAAAACTCGGCAGCTCGTGGAATTCGTGCGGGTGTTCACTCACTAGCCGAATCGCGAGTCACCGATCCCTGACATGTTCCCCTGTTCGCTTGTGTCGTGCCCTGTTCCGTAGGTTAGGTTTTCAGCCTGACACTGTTTGACGTCACTTGCTGTTGATTGTTGGAACCTACGCAAGACGTGTTGAACGCTTCGCGAGGGTCAACGATCAGCGAGAAGCAACATCAACACTCGTCAGGCTGGAAAGACTGACCTACGAGACGCAGGATCTGCACTGCAGTGTTTACCGCTAGCCACAGGGGCAGCGCATGTTGGTGAGGTTGCGCTTGTCGCTTGGTGACTTAGGCCAGAACCTAAGTCCCTGGCCTACGGTCCGGGGTGACAGTCGATCTTTGACAATTTGGTGTTTGAAAAGCGCGCGAATCGAAATTTATTCGAGTGGAATCTACTCGAATGGACTTCGAAACTTGCTTCGCAACTTTGCGCGTGCAAGAAACTGCGCGCCGAAAATGCGCACGGAATTTGAACGAAAATCCGCCGATTTTCGACGTGGAAAGCGCTTAGAAACCACGCGCAATCAGCCTGCAGACGACGAGAGAAGTGTCTCGAAAGATCGAACAGAAGCGGGGAAACCGCAGGGTTCCCTGCTGCAATTGCTCTAGCGCGCCGGCGCCAAGTCTTCGAGATTTCGAACCGCGACCGGACCACTGGCCGGAACGCTCGTCGCCGCTGGTGCAGGGTTGCCTCCCCAGCCGGCGGGAACCGTGTTGCTTGGCCGCAGTGGATTCGTCGAAGCGGGCAACGTGCGGGCGATATTGCTCGGCGGATAACTCGGGGCAGGGCTGCCGTAGTTCGTGTAGTTCGGCGCGGTGTTCAACGGATTCGATGCATACGGAGCGGGGGCCGAGGTGATGTTCCACCCATTGTTCGGCATCGCGTTGGGATTTGGGATCGGTTGCCGCGCGTAACTTGGATTGCGCGGGTCGTTCCAAGCGGTTGCCGGATTCGGCGCGCTCATCGGGGCCGGCTGGTTCCAGCCGGGGTTTCCCGCGGCTGGGACAGTGCTCTGCGTGCCAGTCAGACGATCCCACCAATTGCCGTTGCCGGAATCCGTCGGTCCCGAGCGCTTGGCCGAATACGAAGGGCTCCCGCTGGTGAAGGAACTGTTGGGACTTTCGTAGCCGCGGGACATGCTATTCGGATTGAAGCTCCCTCCGGGAGCGCTCGCGGTGTTGGTGCTGGCAAAGGAATCAAAGATTCCTTGCTGCTGCGTGGGGGGAGCTTGGTCGAAAATGCTGCCCGAGGCTCCGTAAGCATTCGGCGGTTGACTGGGGTTCCACGCGGTGGCATTGTTCGGCGGTGGAGCGCTGCCGCCAAAGATCGAGGGCGAGTTCCAATTGTTCGCCGGCGCGCCGCCATTGACGGGCGGCGGAGCCCAGCCATTCGGCTGACTTGTGTTCGGCATTGGGGGCGCACTCATGGCAAACGCACCGGGATTGGCCATCGCCGTGTTCGCCGTGCCGGGTGGAGCGATCGTCGATTGGCCGTACAGCGGCGCGCTGCTTGTTGTAGGCCCGCTTTGGCATCCGGTCAACGCAACGAACAAAAGTACCAAGCTAATCAGTCGACTCGCACAACGCGCAGCAAGAGTACACCCGCCATCAATTTCGGGTTGGTGCTGCTGCTCGGTGTTGCTGGATGCGACGGCCATGCGCAAAGTTCAAAAGATCGCAAGAACTGCTGGGAGATTTCTCCCGGTTTCGTGGTGCAAGAATAACGATTTGCGTGATGCTGTCGATAGCAGTTTCTGTGTCAGCGAAGTTGCTAGCGAACTTGGCTTGGAATTTGCTCCTTTCACGTTGATTCGCTTCGTGACTTCTGCAAGCAACGATTTTTGAGAGTTGGATCGATGGAAATATGGGCCGAAATTTGGCAGACCTTGAAATCCGAGTTTTCGGACATCGCGGATGTTAGCCAGCTCACGACGATCGTTGTGCGCTTGACGATCGCCGCTTTGCTTGGCGGAATCCTTGGCTTCGAGCGCGAGCAACAGGGCAAAGCCGCCGGCGTGCGCACCCACATGCTTGTGGCACTGGGCTCGGCGTTGTTTGTGTTCGTCCCGCAACAGATGGGCGTGAGTGATGCCGACTTGACGCGCGTGCTGCAAGGGCTTGTCGCGGGGATTGGCTTTCTCGGGGCGGGTTCGATTATCAAAGGCAACGGCGATGGCAATATCCAGGGCCTGACCACGGCCGCAAGCGTTTGGCTGACGGCCGCCATCGGCATGGCCGCCGGAATGGGACGCGAAGCGACGGCCTTACTGAGTACGCTGCTGGCGTATGTGATTCTGACCTTGATGCCGCGGGTCGTCGGGTTATTTGAGCATCGACATTCGTTGATCCTCAAAGCCGACGACTCGCCGCAGAAAAAACCAGAAAAGCGAAACGGAGAGCTGTAAACACTTGCATCTCGCCGTATTTCTGTGTGCTATAGTTCAAGTGCGATGTTGAAACTTGTTCTAGGCAAAGAGGCGGCTAGATGAAAATCTTCAATGTGATTCTCGGCGTGGTAGGAATTCTGATCGCGCTCGCGGTGTGGTGGTCCAATCATGCGAAAGGCGATGCGAATGAGTTGATCAAAGAAGGCAACGCCAATTACACGCAAGGCAATACGTGGCAGACCCAAGCCCTCGAGAAGTTTCATGCTGTCCAAGCAGCGAATTTCCCTGAGCAAGCCGTGGAAATTCGTCAACTTGCAGATGCAGGTGCCGAACTGTTTGTCAAAAGCGGCGAAAGCTTCCGCGACGCTGCGGCGAAATATCAGTTGGCTGCTGATACCGTCCTGGAATCTCATTTGAACGAGTATTACAGTTTGGAGCAAAAATCAACGGCCAAACTGGCGGAGCTTCAAGACCTGCTGCGCAAGTATCTTCTCATCTACGCGGACCCCTCGATCCAAGATCTTGCGACACTCAATAAAAAGACGTTGGCACTCGAGGATCAATCAACGGCACTGACAAACGAGTATACAGCACTCGCTGAAGAGGCAAAAAAATTCGCCGAAGACCATAAGAGCGAACTCGTCGATCTCAAATAAACGAATCGCTTGTCAGCAGTCTCGCCCTGTTGTTAAACAAAAAAACACCGCGAGATCACTCGCGGTGTTTCTGTTTTCATCATGAGTTTTGCCCGTAAGCCTTAGGCAAATTCCGGCCGGCGGCGGCCGAGTTGTTGCTGCAAGCGCTGCATGATCGAGCTGTGCATCTGGCTCACGCGGCTTTCGCTCAGATCGAGCGTTGCGCCGATTTCTTTCATCGTCAGCTCTTCATAGTAATAGAGAATGATGATGAGCCGTTCGTTGCGATTCAGGCCCTTGGTCACCAGACGCATCAGGTCGTTCTTCTGAATGCGGCGGGTCGGGTCTTCGCCCTTTTTGTCTTCGAGAATATCGATTTCGCGGACATCCTTGTAGCTGTCCGTTTCGTACCATTTCTTGTTCAGACTGATCAGGTTGACCGCGCTGGCGTCGAGGATCAGTTTTTCGACTTCGGGAACGCTTAATTCCATGCGTTCGGCCAACTCGAGTTCGGTCGGGGCGCGGCCGAGGCGGACTTCGAGCGACTTGTATGCTTCGTTGAGCTTGCTGGCTTTCGACCGAACGAGGCGCGGAACCCAGTCCATTGTCCGGAGTTCGTCGAGCATCGCCCCGCGAATACGCGGCACGCAGTAGGTCTCGAACTTGACGCCGCGTGACAAATCGAAAGCGTCGATGGCGTCCATCAGACCGAAGATCCCGGCCGAGATGAGGTCGTCGAGTTCCACTCCCTCGGGGAGCCGCGACCAGATCCGTTCGCCGTTGTACTTGACCAGCGGCAGATACCGCTCGACGAGCCGGTTGCGCAGATCTTGATTGTTCATATCCGCTTTGAAGGCATGCCAGACTTGCAGGATTTCTTGAGCGGCAATTTCTGCGGCTGTCGATGCGGGCGGTGCTGTTTCGGCGATCACTGTTGCCATCGGCTCCTCCATGAGTGGTCTCGATTCCGGAGTGGCTGACCATCATGGTCCTCCGGAATCGTCTGCGAATCAGTTCGGCGTGCCTGAACCGTTGTCGGTTCAATTGACCCGCGGCCGACCCGTTAGTTTTTCGTTCTGCTTCTCCGCCATCGCGGCGGCCAACTCCATTCGCAGCGAATCCCCGAGCATCCACTCGGCGATCCCGCCCAACACTCCGCCAAGCGCGGCGAGGGTGGCCATCGCGGCCAAGCCTTGCCAAAGATTCGCGGTGAACTCAAACCCATTCACCATTGCCCGAACTTGCGTCATGGTGAACGCCAACACTCCGAGGAAAACGGCGAATTGGCGAGCCAACATGATTCATTCAAGCGTTCGAGTGCCGTCAATCTTTTCGCAACCCGCACAACTTAACACCCCAAGGCGCAGTCGTGGGTACGCGAAGTTTATCGGCATCCGCTGGTTACATCGTGAATCAATTTCCGAAAAAGTTTCTGTGTCTGCTCAATCAACCAAGGAGAAATGCAAATGCCCGCCGATACCATCGGCGGCTTTGTTGGCTTGTACTACGCACACGCCAGCGCACGGCCATGAGTGCCGACTTCTGCTAGCACCGCCAGACAACGCTCGGCCAATTGTTCTAGCGCCAATGCCGCGGGGTCCAGGCGCGCCGTGAGCCACCAGGGCCGGCGGGCTTCGTCCCATTGACTGACGGCAGGATCAAATGGAATGCCGGGCCAGGCTTCGATCTGGCGTCCGCTGAAACGCTGGGTCGCTTCCTGGATCTTGTCGGTAATTCGCTCGGCCAGATCTTCGTCGCTCGACTGATTCACCAGCGTGACTAATGTCGAATTCAATGCTTCGGTGTGCAGCGACTTGATCAAGGCATACGTTCCCATCAATGCCAGCGGCTGCGTCGTCGTCATCGTCAAAACTAAGTCCGCCATGCGCCAAAACTCGGCCAAGGACGGCGTGTTGGTATTGCCAGCATCGAGAACCAGGACATCGGCGTGCCGGCCCAGACGTTCGAACTCGTGCCGCAAGCGCGAGAGTTCCAGTGTCGTGACCATTTGATTCCCGCGGGCCGCATCCCATGCGCCGGGCAACACCATGATGCCGCCGGGACCAGGGGTCAGGGCTTCATGCATGCTGCGCTGTCCACTCAGCACATCCAGGATCGAAAACGCCGGATCGATCCGCAACAGATTCGCCACATCGGGCCGGCTTAACGAAGCATCGACTAGCACGACACGGCGACCTCGCTCCGCGAGCGCGAGCGCTAGGTTGACCGAAACGGTGGTGCTGCCCTGGCCCCCTTTGCCGGCGCAGAGCGTGATGATGCGCGGACGATCGGCCAGCGGTTCCCAGGTCGCCGTCTGGTGGACGAGGGATCGCAAATGCGTGGCTTGGTCGTAAGTCTTGTTCATATTCAAAACCGCCTTCAATCTCCAAAGTAAAATTGCTGCTCAAAAGACAAACTCAAGCAGCCATGTTTCGTTGCGTTCCAAACCGCAGAATCTGCTCGCACAAACGCGTGCTCTCCGCGATTTCCATGTCGTCAGGCACGTTCTGGCCCGTGGTGAGATAACTGAGCGGCACTTGTTGCGCTCGGGCGAGCGACACGAGCGACCCCAAAGAAAGAGCTTCATCCAGCTTGGTCATCAGCAGGTGAGAATACCCGACCGTGGCAAAAAGTTCGGCCGTTTGCAGCAATTGCTTGGTGCTGCTCGAGCAGCTCATCACCAAGTGCGTCTCGTCGGGTTGAATCGCGTCGAGCATTGTTTGCAGTTCTTGCAGTTGCTGTTCGTTGCGCGGGCTGCGACCTGCCGTATCGACGAGGACCAATTCTAAATCGCGCATTCGGTCGAGCGCGGCGACGACCTCATCCGGCGTCGAGGCCACGGCCAATGGCAACTCGATGATCTCGGCGTAAGTTCGCAATTGATCGACCGCGGCAATTCGATACGTATCAAGCGTCAGCAAGCCAACGCGGCGGCGATCGCGTAGCCGTGAGTTCGCCGCGAGTTTAGCGATGGTTGTCGTTTTGCCGACACCCGTGGGGCCGATGAGCGCGACGACTCGGCGTTGGCCGACAGGGATCCGCACCGGACCCGAGGTCGCTATTCGGCCGGCCATCTCGCGCAGGACGCGCTGCCGCAGCAAGTTGACGCTGGCCAACTCGCGTGGATTCGCGGCTTGATGAACGGCGGTGATGAGCTCGCGGGCGATCTCGGTCTCGAGATCGGCTTCGATCAATTCGTTGTACACCTCGAAGCAGGTCTCGGGCCAATGCACCAGCCGGCTCGGGCCGGCACTGAAGGTTGGAGCAGGCTGCGATGGGGCCTGCGACTCGTTTTTGCGCTCTTGAAAGAGGTTTCGCAAGCGGCTCAATGAGGCGGCCGTGGCTTCATCAAGGTCAGAAGCCGTGTCTGTCGGATTACTCTGCTGGTTATCGATGGCGGCGTAGCTATCCGCGATTTGTCCCGCACTCAAATCGAGTCCGACGCCGTCATTCCATTCGGTCATGCGTGGCGATTCGACTGGTGGTCCCGATTTTGGAGTCGCTCCTGCAACAGCTTTCGGCGGGCCGGCGGTGATTTCGATTTCCGTGCGGCCGAACATCCGATTCAAGAAACCTGGCACGGGAACTTCGCGCGTCCGCACGATATCCGCCGTCGGTCCGAACTCGGCACGGATTCGCGCAATCGCCTCGTGGAGACTTTTGGCGCGGAAGACGCGGATGTCGGGGTTATCGATTGGAGTTTTCATTTTTTTGACTGTGTTCTGGTCTTGGGTTGTAAGTTGTAAGTTGTAAGTTATAGGTCGTAGGTAGAAGGCAAATCGCATCTACCTACAACTTACGACTTACAACCTAAAACCCTTTCACATGTAACCATTCATATCTTGGAGCAACTTCCTACTTCCCATCCACCACCATGCCAACCGATTCGATCACCGTGTCGCGCGTGATTTCGTTGAAGCTCAACACAACCAACCGCGGCAGTTGCGTCGCCGTGATTTGTTTCAGGCCCGCGCGAATCTGCGGGCTGACCAGCAAAATTGGCGGCTTGTTTTGGCGGAGGAGTTTGTCGAGTTCCTTGGCGATCGCGCGGTTCGTGGCCTCAATCGCCGGCGGCGACATCCTGACGTTGAGCCCGCGCTCGTTGTGTTCGATGCCCGCCTTGACCCGGTCTTCGACAGCCGGATCGAGCGTGAGGACAAACAAGCGGTTCTCGCGATCGCGGTAGCGCGAACAGATCGGCCGCGCCAAACGATGCCGCACATACTCGGTGAGCAGCACCGGATCTTTCGTGCGCGAAGCGTAGTCGCCGAGCGTTTCGAGGATCGGGCTGAGAAGTTTGATCGAGACCTGCTCGCGGAGCAGCATCTGCAAGATGCGCTGCACTTCGGCCAGTTTCATTTGGCTTGGGATCAGTTCATCGACCGTCGCTGGTTGCGTCTTCTTGAGCTCATCGACCAGGTGCTTGGTCGCGTCGCGCGTCAGGATTTCATCAGCGTGCTTGCGCACTGTTTCATTCAGGTGTGTCGCCAAGACCGAGGCCGGTTCAACGACGGTGTAGCTGTAGAGTTCGGCCTGGCTGCGTTGACCTGGTTCGATCCACAGAGCAGGGGTGCCGAACGCCGGGTCGCGCGTTTCGAGGCCCCCGATCGTCCCGGTCGCCATGCCAGAGTTCATCGCCAGCAGCTTGTGTGGTTCGAGCATCCCTTCGGCGACGGAGATGTCGGCGATCTTGATGCGATATTGGTTCGGGTCGAGGCGGACGTTGTCGCGGATGCGAACCTTGGGCATGATGATGCCGATTTCGCCTGCCACGTTTTGCCGCACGCGCTGGACGCGTTCGAGCAAGTCGCCGCCGCGTTTCGGATCGGCCAGCTTGATGAGCCCGACGCCGATTTCGATTTCCATCGGATCGGTGGCGAGGAAGTCTTCGATGCGCTCTTCGGTCGGCTTTGCCGCTTCGGCCGCGGCTTTGGTTTCGGTGGCAACGACTTGTTGTTTCTTATCACGACGCAATACCAGCGCGATCGCAATGCAACCACCGCTCAAACTCAGCAGCGGCACGGCGGGAAGGTTTGTGAAGACCAGCACGCCAAGAAAGCCGGCTGTGACAAACAACGCTTGCGGACGCGAAAAGAGCTGCCCGAAAAATTCCTTGGGCAGGTTCGTTTCGTAGCTCGAACGAGTCGTGAGCAAACCGGCTGCCAACGAGATCAAGAACGCCGGAACCTGGCTGACGAGGCCGTCACCGATCGTGAGCTTCGTGTAAACCGACATCGCGCCGCCGACAGTCATGCCGCCATCGACAACACCAATGACGATTCCGCCGATGACGTTGATGATCGTGATCAGGATCCCGGCGATGGCATCGCCGCGGACGAACTTACTCGCACCATCCATGGCCCCGAAGAAGTCGGCTTGTTTGGTGATGTCTTGGCGGCGGCGTTGCGCTTCGTTTTCATCAATCGTGCCGGCATTCAAGTCGGCGTCGATCGCCATTTGCCGGCCGGGCATCCCGTCCAAGGCAAAACGCGCGGCAACTTCGCTGATACGCGTCGCACCCTTGGTGATCACCATGAACTGAATGATGACGATGATCACAAAGATGATGATCCCGACGACAAGTTGATTCCCCGCGACGAACTCGCCGAATTCTTTAACCACATGCCCCGCGGCGAGGGCCTTGTCTTTTGGCGCACGCGTCAGAATCAACCGCGTTGTCGCGACGTTCAACACCAATCGCGCGAGTGTCGTTGCCAAGAGCAGCGACGGAAAGATACTGAACTCGAGCGGTGTTTTAACGTAGATCGTGGTGAGCAGAATGATGATTGCCGCCGTGACGTTGCACGACAGCAAAATATCCAACAATGCCGGAGGCAGCGGCACCATGATTACCAACACGCTGGCGATGATGCCCAACGGCAGGACCAAGTCCTGCGCACGGGCAAGCGGCAGCGAGGTAACCGGCGCGGCGGTGGCCGACCCGACGGACATCCAGGACTCCCAGAATATTTTCTTGCGGATGTGAAAACTTTTTCTCAAGTTTTCGAAAAGGACATCCGACAAGGGCGGGGAAAATACTTGATGACCGGGGCATGGTCCAGACCGTTTTCGTCAAGATGCGAACCTTTGTCGCCAGCAAATCTCTTTCTTGCGGAGTGGCTGCTAGCGTCAGTGGGGTGAAAAAAGTTTGCCAGGATGACCTTGGCTGCCTAACCACGCCGACCAACACGCTAGTACGACAAATCTCCCTTTCGCCGGTTTGAAAACCTGATAGGGTGGCACTCCTCGTCTCGATGTTAGTAAAGCGGGAATCGTCCCAAATCACGGCGCGTAGGATGCGTGCCGCCGCAATTCCCGCAATCTTTTCTCCGAAGGTATGTATGTTTGGTAGCGAATGGATGTCGCCGATGGATCCCGATCTCGATCCCGACTGTTGTGTTGCTCTAGCCGCTCATCCAACCCGCCGCGATTGGTTCAAGCTAGCGGGTTGCTCGTTGGCAACGATCGCCCTAAGCGGCTGCGATTCTTGGGTTGTGCCAAATAAACCATCTACTGTGAACTCCCCTGCGCAAACGACCAGCGTTCCAACAGTGGCGTTTTCGCTCGACCACGATGCATCGATCGCTCGCGCGCAGCGCTTCGGCCAGCCGGTACTCCTGTTTTTCACGGCCGAGTGGTGCAAATATTGTCATCAATTGGCCGACGATGTGTTGAGCCTGCCCGAGATTCAAAACCTGACCCGCTCGTTTCAGTGCATACAAATCGACGCGGATGCGCATCCCGAATTATGCAAGCAATACGGGGTGACGGGATTTCCCACGTTGATCTGCCTTGGTCCGCAGGGGCAACTCACGGCGCGAATCGTTGGCAAACAAACGCCGGCCATAATTCAGGGCACCTTGCAGACAGTGCTCCGCACCCCGGTGCAAGCACGCAGCGGAATTTCCGAACGGCGCTAAGCAAGGCTAGGATTCCCGTATGTTGCTGAAGTCGTATGACTTCAGTGGCACAAGTCTGAATTCTTACGAGTTCAGCTACAAACGAAGGTCTAGGCAATCGGGGCAAGGTTCCTTCTGCTAGCGGAACACTCCGCTTAATCCGACTTCCAGACATTTTCGGCAAATCCCAAAAAAGACTCCCCTTCGGCATAACCGTTTACCGACAATCTTATTCAGCCACCTTGCGCATCGCGCAGGTGACTAGGGTTTCAGTCAACAATTCATGATGGTTCGTTGCAGGATTCCGGCCGTGGGCCGGTAATCCTCGGTTCACGCCGACAACGAACCCGCTGCATGCCACCAGGAGGGATTCATGCGACGGTTCTGGACAACCTTGGCGATGGGATTCGCCATTCTCAGCCCGGCTTTTGCCGTGGCCGGAGATCAAGAAGTGGCCCAACAAATCGGCCAAAACCTGAAGAGTAGCGGTAAGCTCAAGGGCTACAGCATTAATGTCAAAGTCCACGAAGGCGTGGCTCAGCTCAACGGCACCGTGAGCAGCGCCCAGCAGCTCGACGATGCTCTGTCGATTGCCGAGGTCACCCCCGGGATCGAGCGCGTGGTGAACAATCTGAGTGTCAAGGCACCTGGCGCTAAGCCCGTTGGGACGCCGACGCCTGCGGCTTCGCCATTGCGTCAGCCAACGGGTTTGTTCGCCCAAGAACCAACCAGCGGTGTGCAACAAGCCGTGGCGGCGAGCACAATGCCGCAACAAATGCAGTCGTATCCCGCAATGCCAACGAGCTTGCCAAGCGCTGCCCCGCAACGCCAGCCGATGCCCATGATGGCCCCGCGCTCGAATCAACCGTATGGCCAGCCCATCTCGGGTCAAGCCATGCAAGGCCGCGGCGCTCCGCCGCAAATGATGGCCTCGCATCAACCAGTTCCAGCTCCGGGGATGCTGCCTTCTGGTGCGATGCAAGGCGGTCCGATGCAAGGCGGCCCGATGCCCGCGGCGATTCCCAGCCCCAACATGATGCCTGCTCCAATGGCGTACGACGCCCCGAGCATGCCGAACTATGCTTGGCCGAGCTATGCCGCGCATCCGAACTACGCGGCGGTGACTTATCCGAAGCAATATTCGGCCAGTGCCTGGCCGTACATCGGGCCGTTCTATCCTTATCCGCAAGTTCCGATGGGCTGGCGCAAAGTTAGCTTGGAATGGGACGATGGCTGGTGGATGCTGGACTTCAAGGACTCGCACTAAGCGAAGGCTTGCAGCCCGCCTGATCGGCTTACGACTGAAACCCTCGGCCCTGGAGAATCGATGCGATTCTCCAGGGTCTTTTTTTGTAGCTGAAGTCGTGAGTCTTCAGATTGAATGCTCTGAAGTCTTACGACTTCAGCTACTACTTTCCCAGAAATCTTCGCCGGATCGAAATAATCCGCAAGTTCGTCATAGTTTCACACGATAAATGGTGTAGTGACATTGCGCTCGTTCGGGCAAGTGTTCATCGACATCGGCGGGGATTCCCCGATGTGCTAAAGACCAGCCGCTTCCGGCGGCAGAAACCAGCGAACTATTACAGGCTCCAAGGAGTGGTGCATGTCGCTCAAACTCAAATCATCCTGGCTCGCCGTCCTGGCACTTTGGACGCTGACCAACACGGGTTGCTTCTGGATCGCCACCCAAGGTCCGAACCTTGGCCCCTTGTCGATTCCGATTCCGGTCAGCCCGTTCTATCAGGATCAACCAGAGTGGAATCACCACATGCATGAGCGCTATGACCGCGCTCCGATCCTCGGGCCGATCGCCGCCGGCGGGCCAACACAAGCGATCGACACGCCCAGCGATGACGAATGCATGCGGGCGTTGGAAAAGGCGCGCCCCGTCCGCGGCGGTGTGCCGTTCTTCGACGAAACGCAACGCAACAACGTTCGCATCGTCAAGGAAAAGATCGCCGACTTCATCGATCCGCCGCGCGTTGTGCCGCTGATCGGCCCCGTCCAACTGCACCATGCTCGGTACAAGATCATCATCTATTTTGATGAACGCATCCGAGTCGGCTGGCCGATTCCGCACACGCTGGAAAAGCCTGAAGAAGTCGAAGTTGTCTACATCGATCATGACCACTTCCACATGGTTGGGAATCTCAACTACGGTCCGGGCAGTCCTTACCCGAACCCGTAAGCGGCGGGAAAGGAAACTTCTACTGACGATCTCCAAGCCACGGCGTGATTCGCGCCGTGGCTTGGTCACTATCCGGAGAGGATGCGATGAAACTTTCTAGCTTGCTGCTTAGCAAATACCAGATTGACTTCCGCTCGCTGGGAAAGAGGAGCGTTCTGCTGCTGGGCGCACTGCTGGCGTTTCTCGCATTCAGCACCAGCCCGCTCTTTGCGGAAGAAGCAGCTCAACCCGCCGGCATGTTCGGCAAGAACCGCAGCTTGCTGAGCATCATTCACGACGGCGGGTATGTGATGTACCCGATCTTGCTTTGCTCGTTCACGCTCGTCGTCTTCACGCTAGAGCGCGCGATTAGCCTGCGCGGCAGCCGGATCATTCCCGGTCCATTCACGAAACGGCTGACCCAGCAATTGCAGTCTGGACAGATCGACCGCGAACAGGCCTTGCTCGTTTGTGAAGAAAATCAAAGTATCGCCGCGCGGGTGATGGCGGCGGGGATCAAGAAATGGAGCCGCTCGGCCGCCGAAATGGAACAGGCTCTAATTGATGCAGGCGAACGTGCGTCGCATGAGCTGCGGCGATTCTTGCGCATCTTTAGTGCCCTGGCCACGATCGGCCCGTTGCTCGGGTTGTTGGGCACGGTGTTGGGAATCATCCAAGCGTTTCAAGATATCTCCGGGACCGAAGCGATGGGGCGCATGGAAATGTTGAGCCGCAGCATCAGCGAAGCACTTTTCACCACGGCTTCGGGTCTCGCCGTCGCGATACCGGCGGTCGTGTTATCGCTCTATTTCAGCAGTTGCGTCGATAGGCTGCTGATTCGCTTGGATGCCTTGGGGCAAGATGTGGTCGAAGCGATTTCGAGCGAAGCGCTGAGTGCGCGTTCAAGCAGCAAAAAACGCGCTGCATAAATCGAAAGCCGTTGCTGCTGCATGCGTCATAGCTCGTTTGTTGTGAGTGAATCAAATCATCGAGAAACGCTCCAAGGGGTAACCCCCTTGGCTTTTTGCTTTACACGAGCGATCCAGTTATGCCCATCAAAACCCTCCCCCAAGAAGAACCGCAGCTCAACTTGACGCCGATGATTGACGTCATTTTGACGTTGATCATTTTCTTCATGGTCGCGACCAAGTTCAGCGAAGAAGAACGCGCGGTGGAGCTCAAGCTGCCCACCGCGGCGCAGTCCGGTTCGCCGGCGGCTGCGGCGGGAACGCCGCGGATCGTCAATGTGCAAGCCGATGGTTCGCTCCAGCTTGGGTCGACGCCCGTTTCGCTTGAAGATCTGACCAAGCAATTGACCGCCGCGCGCCAGCAATCGCCCAAGATCCAAGTCCTAGTTCGCGGCGATCGGATGACGCCGCACGGACGCATGGCCGACGTTTACGGGGCTGTGCGGCAAGCCGGCATCCCCGACCTCGGCATCGCCGTGAAAATCGCCAATACAGCAGCAAAGTCAGATGCCGGAACGAAAAGGTAGGCAGTCTGTATCCGAAAACTCCACTGACTTCTGAGAAGATTGACGCTCTGAGCAGAAAAAGACGATTGATGTTGATAGACGCGGCTACGCGCGTAATCTGTGTTTGCTAGCAAAACCAAAGCCAAGTAGTTCATCTCCCTGGAGCATCTGCTTCTTCTTAATCTCATGACCGCTTGGTTCGGCGAACTGCTGCAATCCCTCCACCGCGCCAGTTGGGCGTGGATCGGGCTATGGCTTGGCTTGGCCGCGCTGAGCGTAGCGGTTTTGGTTTTGCTGCGGACACAATGGGGTAACTCGCAGCCGCTCAAGAAGTGCATCGTCCTTTCGCTGTTGGCACATCTTTTGTTAGGCATCTACGCGACCACTATCGAAATCGTCGGCAGCTCTCATGGGCCGGCGCATGGCGAGGGTATTCACGCCACGTTCTGGGACGAAGGTCCGGTAACTTGGGCCGAAAGCAACCCCCTTGCCAACGAGTCGACTGCCAACGAAGCGATGAAAGAGTCCGTTGCCGCGGTTGCCAACGACGCGTCAACTGAAGCTGTGAAACAGCCTCAGCCGGAAGAGCGAACCCCAAGCACCGAATCCTTGTTGCTCAAACCAAGCAAGGACGAAGCGCTCGTCCTCCCGCAATCCGCAGCCAAGACGCCGTCTGCGGAACCGGCGAAGCGCTCTGATCAACCCGCCGAAGCATCGAACGTGATGACACCCGAGGAGCTTGCCAAAATGCTGGCCGCGGCGGACCCTGCGGCCCCAGTTCCCGCGGCAAGCATTCAGCCAAACGGCACGTTACCGGAGCAAGCAGCGATGGTGAGTGTGGCAAGCATCTTGCAGTCCAGCAGTACAGTCAGCGCGAGTGAAGTGAACGCGGCCGCGGTTCAAGCGGCTCCTCCAGCAACAGCGCCGAACAATGTCGTTCCTTCGGCCATCGCCGCGGCGACGACGGGAATCGTGGGCATCAATACCGTGCTCCCGGAATTGTACAAGGATCGTGTCGCCGAGAATCGCGGCGAACTGTTGCGCAGCCGTGGCGGTTCGCCTGAATCGGAAGAGGCGGTGCAACGCGCGCTGCGCTGGCTCGCGGCCGCACAGTCGAAGCCCGGTCATTGGGACGCCGATCGTTTTGGGGCAGGGCAGGAGCGGTTGGTGCTTGGACACGATCGCCGCGGCGCAGGTGCCAAGGCCGATACGGCGATGACGGGCTTGGCCTTGCTCTGCTTCTTGGGGAATGGCCATACGCATCTCGACAATGGACCTTATGCCGACACGATCCGCCGCGGACTCGAATCGCTCTTGCAAGCGCAACGCCGCGATGGCTGTCTGGCGGGCGACGCCGAGTTATTTGCGGCGATGTACAGTCACGGCATCGCGACGTTGGCCTTGAGCGAGGCATTCGTCTTAAGCGGCGACAAACGTCTCGAGCCAGGCGTTCGCGCGGCGATTGACTACACGATCCGCGCGCAACATCCGGCCAGCGGCAGTTGGAGATATCAGCCGCTCGACTCAGGCGACATGAGCCAATTGGGCTGGCAGTTGATGGCGCTCAAGAGCGCAGAACTCAGCGGCATCCCCACACCGGCGGCGACACGCGACGGGATGATTCGCTTTATCAAGAGTGCGAGCAGCGGAACTCACGGAGGCATCGCGGCGTATCGTCCCCATGATCAGCCTTCGCGCACGATGACAGCCGAAGCACTCGTCTGCCGGCAGTTTCTCGGGATGTCGCGCGACAATCCGGCGGCGGGAGAAGCGGCGAACTACTTGCTTGGCGAGTTGCCAACATCGGAGCGAATTAACCTCTACTATTGGTACTACGGCACGCTCAGCATGTATCAGCAAGGGGGCGAACCGTGGCAGCAATGGAACCGTGCGATGCAGAGCACACTCCTCCCGCGTCAGATCACCACGGGAACGAATGCGGGCAGTTGGGATCCTGACTGTGTCTGGGGCGGCTACGGAGGCCGCGTCTACAGTACCGCCATGGCGACACTCTGTCTCGAAGTTTACTATCGCTACCTGCCCCTCTATCAGCATGAGCAGCGGCTGGCGGAGCAGATTCGAGTTCCGGAGAATACGCGCAGATAATCTGACCAAGGAGCACTGAATTGCCAATTTCAGAACGTTTGCAATAAATCCTGCAATTCGGACGAAATGTGCAAGTTAACCGAATTGAAAGGAGCGCGAATTGAAATCGGGAACTATTTACCGGCAGTTTGACACCTGCGGCACTTCGGACAATAATAAATTGTGCATCTGAAGCAGCAGCGATCGCAGAAGAAGCATTCCCACCTTACAACTTTTTCCGCTTCCGAACTGACGTCGAATCATATTCGTACGTCATGAGTGGTTCGGGGCGGCAGCAGATTCTTTCTCATTCACCCTAGGTGATCTCGATGTCTCCGCTCTTTGCAATTTTTGGTTTAGGCCCGATGGAATTGATTATCGTCGGCGTGGTGGTGTTGTTGCTCTTCGGCAGCAGGTTGCCAAGTGTCATGCGCTCGCTCGGCCAAGGCGTCACCGAATTCAAGAAGGGTGTCAACGGCATCGAAGATGATCTGAATCGCCCGACCGTGAACACGAACACGATCAACACTCCGCACGAAACAACGACTCGCTAAGAGTCATGTGATTTCCGTAAAAGTATTTTAGTAATTCCAACGCAGTGAGTTCGAGGTGTGCGATGTTTGGTCTTGGTCCGATGGAAATGATGATTATCGGCATCCTTGCCGTGCTGCTCTTCGGCAAGCGTTTGCCGGAAGTGGGCCGCTCGCTCGGCAAGGGAATCGTTGAGTTCAAGAAGGGGATCAACGGGATCACCGACGAGATCCACAACCCAGGATCGACCTCGACTGCTCGCAGCACGCCCTATCGAAGCCACGACGACTATGAAGAGCCAACCGCTCCCAAGTTCGAGCCGCCGACGAGCGAACCCAAGCCGGTCGAAAGCAGTTCTTGACGGCAATGGATATCTGCGATCTTTCTGAACCGGGCAGCTTACGCTGCCCGCTCTTTTTGGAGCTTGCTGGTTCGCCAGCGTTTTGCGTGGATATGATTGTCTGGCTCGACAAGCAATCCGCCCGTCGATACACTTAATTGCTCCTTCGGGCGCATAGCTCAGTTGGTTAGAGCGCGATGCTCACACCGTCGAGGTCACAGGTTCGAGCCCTGTTGCGCCCACTAGCTCCGGTTTTGGCCGGAGCTTTTTTATGCCTAGCGCTTCACCCGCAGCCGCGCTTCGCCCGCCGGCGCATCCATCCGGATCACATCGGGCTCGCCCTCCGCGTTCCAAGTCCCGCCGTCGCGCGGCGTGAAGCGGAAACCTGGGCTTTGCTGAAAGAACCGCAGCGGGTTTTCGTAGACGATCCGGCGAATCAGCGCTTCCGAGTGCCCGCGCTTGCGCATGGCGAGAATAAAATCCGGCACCGCCGTTGGCTTCGAAGGACCCCAATCGCCGGCGCTGTTCACCATCAGCCGCTCGGGGCCATACATCTCGACCATGTCCACCGCGCGCTCGGGCGTGCATTTGCTTGTCGGATAAAGCGTCATGCCGGCCCAGTATCCTTGTTCCAAAACCGGCCGGATCGTGTGCTCTTCGACGTGATCGACCAAAACGCGATGATGTTCAAGATCCGGAAAATCGCCGAGCATGTCCAAGATCATCTGCGTTCCGGGCCACTTGTCTTCGAGATGCGGCGTGTGGATCAGGATCTGTGTGTTCAATTGCTCGGCCAACTGCACATGTTCGAGGAACACGATCGACTCATTTCGAGTGTTCTTGTTCAAGCCGATCTCGCCGATGCCGAGTACCCCCGGTTGGTTGATGAACTCGGGGATCATGGCGATGACTTCGCGCGAGAGCCGGACGTTTTCGGCTTCCTTGGCGTTGATGCAGAGCCAGGTGTAATGCTGCAGGTTGTACCAGCCGGCGCGCTTTGGCTCGAACTGCGTCAGTTGGCGAAAGTAATCGCGAAAGCCTTCGACGCTCCCCCGATCAAAGCCGGCCCAAAACGCCGGTTCGCTCATCCCGACGCAGCCCATCTTGGCGAGCGTCTCGTAATCGTCGGTCGTCCGCGAGACCATGTGAATATGCGGATCGAAGTAGTCCATGGTTGGGCAGGGGACAGGATTTCAGGAGGACAGGAAGACAGGGATATTGGACTCGAAACTTTTTAGATCTTAACGGCTCGCCTACGGCGTGCAGTGGAACAAAGAATTAGCTTCATTCATTCTTCGCCTCCGGCCCGCTTTGGATCGCGAATTTGCGTTGCCAGTTTTCGTCGAAGGGGAGCGAGAAGAGCAACTGCAGCCGCTCGGCCCGATCGCTGCCCGTTTGTTGCAATTCCTGCAGTGCCTTTTGCAAATTAAGATACCGCGGATCGCGCGAGACATCACCCGCGGCACGTTCCAGGCGATCAAGTCCGGCTCCTAGTTCCAGGGCTTTGGCCCGCAGGATCAAGAATTCGCGTTCCAGCAAATCCGGCGCACTCAGGGGGATCGGCAGCATCGTTATGATCGGCCGAAGCCGTTCTCGTGGCGGGAAATGGGGAAAGAAGGGACGGATCATTGGCTTTCTCCGCCCCGAGTAACTCCTATTTTCAGTGTCACACCCGACTTGCGGGAAATCAAGGGCCAAGAAAGCATCGCCAAGGGGCTCAGGGCACGATTTTGCGACGTAGATTTGTGCCGGAATGGCTGCGTTCGCTGTCGGCGCTATTCCTTTGAGGGCAGGAGTGATGGCAACGTGTTTGATTCCAGGCGGAATTCGATCCCGTGCATTCAGCTACTGCAAAAACCGGACTAGCCGCGACGTATGCCTGTTTGACCTCGACGGTCAACGAGGCCGCGGACGAGGTCATTCATGCCGCGCTGCATTCGCCGCGCGCCGCTCTGCGCGGCGCAGCGCTGCAAGCCGCGATCGAACGTCTCAGCCCGCATTGCCAGCGATCGCTGATCGAACACCTGCACGAGTGCGACGCGGCGATCCGCGAACGGATTGCGGAACAGCGCGATATTTTCACGGCGGCGGTGCGCGAAGCGATCTTATCGCCGCACGAACAGATTTGCCAGAATGGCTGCGAAGCGGTCGCGTGGCTGAGAATTTATGACTTGATCCCGACGCTGCTTGCCGCCGCCGAAGACAAAGCCAATCCGCGCCAGCCGTTGATCGCCGGCGCGTTGATTCGGATGTTCGAGCACTTCTATGAGGAACTCGCCGGCCCGCGCGACTACACCAAGCGCCGCGATCCGCAGCGCTTACGCGATTATTACTTGAGCATGCTGGAGCATTCGCTGCAGCGGTATGCCAAACATCAAGCGCCCGAGATTCTCGAAGCGTTCCTGCTGCTGGTGCCGCGCGACAACTCGCTCCTCAAACAAATCCTCAATGAGCCGCGGCATCCGGCCTATCTCGCCACGACCGACATGCTGACCCATAGCACACGCGGCGGGGTGATGCGCTTGGTTCTCAGTTTTCTCGACGATCCCCACGCGCCATCATCCAGCATCACGCTCCTGGCGTATCGGACTGATCAGAAATTCCTCGAATATCTGCTCAAGAAAATCGGCTACGAACCGACCTCGGTGGTGGCCGCGAACTTGAAACGGATCGAGACGATTGCCTGGCTGCAGAAAGATCTGAGCCTGCTGGCAAGGCTCGATGAAAACTGTCAGCACGCGGTCGCGGTCGTGGCGATGCGTTCGGGTTTGCTCCGCAAAACGGCGTTTCGCGTGCTGGAATGGCTGCTGTTGCATGGCAAAGCCGCTGGCCGCCGCGCCGCCGCGAAAATGCTCAATGAGTTCCAAGGAACCGAAGCCAACGCCCTCTTGCTCCAGGCGCTCGCCGATCCCGATCCGCTGGTGCAGGCGGCACTCATCGCGCAGCTTCGCCCTCGCGGAATTCCAGGCGCGATGACGCGTTTGATGGATTACCTGCAAAGCCCGCACGAGTCGGTTTTGCAAGCGGCGCGCGAGAGCCTGAATGAGTTCACCTTCAAGAAGTATTTGGGCATTCATGACATGCTCGAACCCGAGGTGCGCCGCAGCACGGGCGAGCTGGTGCTCAAGGTCGATCCGCAAGCACTGACCGAACTGATGAACGAGTTCAAAGCGCCCTCGCGCACGCGGCGGATTCGCGCGATGGCGATTACCCAGACGCTGGACATCGTCTACGCGATGGAAGAATCGCTGATCGAATTGCTCGACAACGATGACCACGTGGTGCGCGCGGAAGCCGTGCGCTTGCTGGCTCAGTGCGATACGGAAACAGCGCGGCAGGGCTTGGAGCACGCGCTCCATGATCGGAGCGTGACCGTGCAAGATGCCGCGCGTGCCGGGTTGCAAGAGTTGGACAGCGCGCCTCCGCCGCTGGTGCCGCCGTTGCCTTGGGAATTGGAGACTGTGCCATGTTGATGTATTTGCTCAGTAGCGGATTACTCTTGGCCGATCGCTCGGCATCGTCACGCCTCCCCGCGACTCCGCTTGCTTCATCCGTGCCGATGTTGATCGGGCTAGGACTCGGGGCTCTTGTCGTGATGGCGCTGATTGTCGCTGTGATCCAGTATCGGCAACGCTGCAACCCCAAGGGCGCGCTGAATTCACCCGCGGAACTTTGGGCTGAACTCTGCCGCGTTCATCAATTGGATAAAGCCGATTCCGCGGCGTTGCGGGAATTGTCTGAAGCCCGGGCGATGGAACCCGCGGCAAGTGTTTTCGTACGTGCGGAGCTGTGGGAACTCGATCGTGACACGGCGGAAATTCGCCATCTACGACCGCAATTGCAACGGCTTCAGGGCATCCTGTTCGCCGGCTCGACGTTGCAGCACAAAATCGTGCATTTGTAGTGTTTTTACGGCAAATTGGCAAAAATCTAATGAATTTCTGATAGGATTATCAAATAGCTGCTGCCCCTCTGATTACTCATTGCTATGATTAGCGCTGCTTGAGGCGTTGCAGGAATAAATCTTTTCATCCTGTTTTCTTTTGAATCGTGGGGGTTCAATGAGACCGTGCGTTTTTAAAGAAACGAATCCGCGTGTAAACAACACGCGTCTCCTCGCATTCACGCTGGTTGAGTTGTTGGTGGTGATTGCGATCATCGGCATCTTGATCGCGCTGCTATTGCCGGCGATTCAATCGGCGCGCGAATCGGCGCGGCGGAGTGAGTGCAAGAACAATCTGAAGCAGATGGGGCTTGCCGCGCAGAATCACCTCGAGGTCAACAAACACTTTCCCACCGGCGGTTGGGGTTGGACTTGGCCCGGCGATCCTGACCGCGGTTACAAGAACGACCAACCTGGCGGTTGGATGTACAACATTTTACCCTGGATGGAAGAAGGGCGGTTGCGCAGTCTTGGCAAGGGTCTTACTGGCACGGCAAAGCAAAACGCCATCCGTGACGCGATTCAGACTCCCGTGAAGCATTATTTTTGCCCCTCGCGACGCACGGCCCAGACGGTTCCATTTACCCATGGGACAAATTATAAATTGGCAGCTCGCCCAGATGTCGTCGCGAGGAATGACTATGCCGCGAGCGGCGGCTCCTTAGATCCCGGACATAATCCCCAAGGGCCTGGTTCTCACCAAGCACTTTTTAATCAATACAAAAGCGGCACCACCTACTTCAACAGAAGCGGGGTCACACATCAAAGCAGCGCCTGCCGAACTCGCCAAATCAGGGATGGATTGTCCAAGACCATACTCTATGGAGAGAAATTTCAAGATGTAGATACTCTTGATACAAGCGATGCCAACAATGACCAAGGCTGGAATCTGGGCTGGGATTGGGATATTGCCCGCTGGACACACGAACCTCCACAGACTGATATCAAATGCAATGGCGATGCAGCACTTAAAAACAAATACGCAAGGCTATTCGGATCGATCCACGCCAGCGGTTGCCAGTTGGTGATGGCGGATGGCTCAGTGCATACTGTGGCTTACGAAATTGAAACTGCTGTCTTTCAAGCCCTCGGTGATCGTGATGATGGGAAACTGATTCCTAAAGATGCACTGCAATAAGTCCCGAATACTTCGCGTAAAAACGCACGATCAGCACAAAAAAATCCCAGGGGGTAAACCCCTGGGCTTTGTTTTCGTACGACGGACTTCTAGTCCGTCGGATTTCTTCAAATTTACGACGGACTAGAAGTCCGTCGTACTCGGGTCAACTAGGCCAGTTCGTCGAGCAAGTTCTCGAGGGCCATGTCGAGCTTATCGGCCGTCTCGTACTTGCCGCTGGCGATCTGAGCGCGGAGCTCGGCAACGCGGTCCATCCGCATTTCAGGCAGATTCTTGGCCGCCTCGACGAACATCCCTTCGGAGGAAATCTCGAGCGTGTCGGCCGTGTCGATGCCGCGGCTGCCCGACGGGGCGACCGAGTTCAAGCGGTTATTGTGTGGGGCGCTAATGCCTTGAGCGCCGTGCAACGCTGTGGGTCCGTAAACTTGCATGATGAATGCTCCTAAGATGAGCGGCCGTTTGCTTGTTGGGCCGTGCATCGGAAAGTGTCCGGCCCAATCATGGGACGGGGAAGACGCGACTGGCAGAAATCGGGCTCGCTTGTCGCCCCGCACGCCTCCGGAACCGGAGCATGCAGACCTGGTGGGGCAACCTCTTGGCGTTCACCGCGAATCTCTCGTCCTGCGACCTCCAAAAACTGGTTCTAGTACACCGCGAATCACTTCCCTGTCACTGCCGAGATCGATCACTGATCTATCTCAGGGTAACGCGCGAATCGCTTCCGAGCAAAATTTGGGGAGCTTTGAGACGGTTCGTTGTTGAGAGCCGCGTTTCAGGATTTCCGCGTTCTCTCAACCCGTTCCACTCAGCTTACACTCTCTTCATCGAACAATTTGGATTACTGGTCCAAAAAAATCGCCGAAGTGCGTAATGCTCCATTCATACCCATCGGACGGGTTGGTCATGGCGAAACGGATAGAACAGTTACGGGATTCGTGTTTCTGGTTCGCGTGGTGATGTTGCGGAAACACCACAATGCTTACCCGTCGATTTACCCGTGACCGCCAGCGTACTGAGAACGTTTCCGTCCAGGGCTGCAAATCGCTTCCGTTCGACACCCAACGCTTCTAAAGGGGCAAATGGTTCCAAACCTTGCCACAAACACTTCTACGGACCATGCTGTACGCGGGTTCACCAGTTCGGTCTAAAAATTCTGGAAATCCCGAATACAACAGGCGATCCTAGGCGATCGTCGGGAAATCAGCAAGATCGGTACCACGCCTCTGCCGTTCACGATTGTTGCTGGTCGTAGAAATCGCGGCAAAAACGGCAATCGTAGCGAATTTGCTAGCATTTTCGGACGCTTTGGGGCGAATATCCGAGACATTGATGGCGTTGCACGGTTAATATTCATTGCACGCCAGGGTGGACGGCCGGCAAGCTGCCAAGGACGCAGACATAAAAATCATGGAGCTCAATCCGTCGTTCATTGACATAGATACCCGTCTCCGCACACGCCTAATCTTTTCTCAAGGGAGTAACTCACATGTCGGCATTACGTTGGAAGTTTCTGGGGCTCGCTTTATGGGGGAGTTGTTTTACTGCACCGACGGTCGTCGCTGATGAGCCGGCGAAGGACGAAGGCCCCGCTGGGATATTCAAACAGCTCGACGCCAACGGCGACGGCGTCCTTACCATGGAAGAAGTTCCGGCCGACAAGAAAACGCTGGCCGAACGCCTCTTCCGCAATGCGGATAAGGACAAAGACGGCAAGCTCACCGCCGCCGAGTTCAAGGCCGGTCTCGAAAAGCAATCGGACCCAGCGCCGCAGCGCGAAGGCACCCCGGGCACAGGTCCTTTTGGTGGCCGACCCGGCGCACCAGGGCAGGGGGGCGGGGCCGAACAACTCTGGAAGATGCTCGACCGCAACGGGACAGGCTCGGTCAAGGCGTCGGACGTGCCCGAAGAACGTCGCGAACGCTTCACCCGGATGCTTGAAATGGCGGACACGAACAAAGATGGCGCGATGTCGAAGGAAGAGTTCACCAAGTTCGCCGAACGGATGGCCCCGCGCGACGGGACACCCGGCCGCGAACGTCCCGAAGGATCAGCTCGACTAGAAAATCCGATCAAAGAAGGCGACAAGCGTCCTGACGCAGAGCGCCGCCCCGAAGCGCGCCCCGATGGCGAGCGCCGCGAAGGTGGCCCGCGCGATGGCGACAAGCCAGCAGAGACACGTCGCGAAGGAGATCGTCCGCCTGCTCGACCCGAGGGCCGTCCCGAAATGCGGCGCGAGGGAGATCGACCGGCAGCGGAGCGACCTGAAATGCGCCGCGAAGGCGATCGACCCGCTGGGGAACGAATCGAAGGACGGCCGGGCGTTCCTGGCCTTCAACGCGGTCCGGCACCCGCGGGAATGTTCTTCCTCCTCGATACGGATCGCGACGGTCGGCTTTCAAAAAGTGAAATCGAAAACGCCGCCAAGGTTCTGAGCAAACTGGATCGCAATGGCGATGGCGAATTGACCCAGCAAGAACTGATGCCGGAACTGCGACCGGATATGCGTCGCCCCGAAGGCGATCGGCCAGCTACTGGCGAGGGTTTCCGTCCGCGCGAAGGTGACCGTCCTGCCGGTGATCGACCGGCTGCTCGCGAAGGGGATCGCCCCAGCGATCGTCCCGCCGCACGCGAAGGCGACCGCCGACCGGAAACTCGTGATGGTGAACGTCGTCCCGCTGGTCCGCGTGATGGCGACAAACCGCGTGAAGGCGATCGTCCTCGTGAAAGTGATAAACCAACGAGTGAAAAGCCAAAATCGGAGTAGCAATTCACGCGGGTTTCCGCTAAGCGACTGACGACAATTTGACTGTCCCTTTCGAAGCCACGCCACTCCTTGAGTGGCGTGGCTTTTTGGCATCTTAGAGGATGCCAAACCTGTCAGAAATGTTCGTGAAATTCTGCACGATGAAGACGCCAAGATTTCTTTTTTACGGTTTTGCACGGGGATTTTGCCCAGTCGGAGAAAGAAGAACTTTTCTTGAGATTTTTTGGCACAATAATTGTCTCATTTGTCTACCGTCTACGCTTAGTCGGGTAGAGTTGAATAGAGAAGCGGTTGTGCGAGACGCTGATTCAACTCGACCGGAACCCTGGAACGGTTTTTGTCACAGGGAATCAGCAACCAAGGAGAAGATTCAGGTCATAAGACTCGTTACAGACTACGAGACCGAACCTGAACTCTTCGCCAGTGTCCGTCGTAATGCTTGCAGAGGCACGGCCTTTGCTACCCACACGGAACGGAGCATCGCCACCATGAACACGCCAACAAACGCATCGATTGCCGCCCTCCTCGGAGCCGACGGATTTGATGAATACTGCGATACGAACGATTTCGCTGCCTTCGAATTGCAGTTGGAAACGGACTTGCTAGTTCTGGAAAATCGCTGGGCCGCGTTAGCCGCGCCCCACGCGAGCCGGAGCAGCCGTCGTGGCGGCAAGTTCCCGAAGCCCTTCGAACTCAAGACCGAAGAGCCATCAAGCGAAGCCCCACGCAAGCCTCGCTAACCCCCGTACACCACCCCGCTGCAAGGCGGGACAAGCCACTGAAGCCGCTCGTCAACCCTCGACGCGCGGCTTTTTTTGCGCCATGTTCAAATGGCGTAAGATTCTTATTCGTACGACGGGCTTCTAGTCCGTCGAAGTCCCGCAAACTCTTGCGAAGGACTAGAAGTCCGTCATACAGATTCTCCACCCCCCGCACCTTTTTCGTTGCCCCCCGACCTGATCCGTGGTATAGAACAGGAACTTCTCTGTCGAGGGTTGGATTCGTGCGGTTGCCGGTCTCGTCGTTCAAGAATTGCTCGTTCGCGGCAATGACTTTGGATGCAGCCGCTGTTGGGCAGTTCTTTTCACAAAATCGTGCTTTTCTTTTTTGCAAAGGGTCAGACGATGCGCTGGATTCTTGCTTCGTTTTTGGCAGCCGGTGTGTGCTTGCCGAGTGCCGTGGGTGCGGAAATCGTTGGTGCTGACGCCGCGATTAAAAAAATTCGAAGTCTCGCCAAGGAGCCAACAAAGCCCGAGGCACAGGCCGATGCCGCGACGCTGCCCGAGATCAACAAACAAATCAAACATCTGGAGTCCGGATACGAAAAGCTGACGCCCGATGAACATGCCCAACAATGGCTGCGTTTGTTTGACGCCGTGGCGAAACTGCCCGAGGATCAACGCTCATATCAAGCCCGCGAAGCGATCGAAAAGCTCTTTCAACTGCTGCCGCCGCCGGCTGCTTGGAAGAAAATGGGCGACACGATCAACGCCCGGGCGATTCCCGAAGAGGCGAGTGAAGTCCGGTTTGCCTATGCGCTGCGGATTTTGAACGCCGTCTTGGCGAACGATGCCAAGGCGATCGAAGCCGAGCAGAAAGCTTGGGAGGAAGCCTCCAAGAAGTCGGGCCTTATCCACGGCAATCGCGGCAACTTTGGCCGCTTCAATCACGAAGAGATATTGGAAGAAGATTTCAGCCCTCATCGAGAACCGACGGGCGAGCCTTCGGAGCAAGTCGCCAAGATCGAGAAGCTCCTCGAACAGTTGCCGCCGAACCGCGAGATGCCGCTGCACCTGCCGGATATCACGAAAGCGCTCGACGCGGAAAAAGCTGCCGCGCTCGCCGACAAGATTTTGCAAAAACAAGAGATCAGCGATCTGCATGTGGAAGCGCCGGCGACGAAACAGTTGCTCAAAGAACGTGCGCTAGCGCTCGGCGAAAAAGTTTCCCGCCCACACTGGGAGTTGATCGAAGGCACCGACGATTTGGTGTTGTATGACGTCTTCAAAAAGAAAATGCGGAAGGGGACTGGCAAGCTTGGTCAATTTTTGGGCGGGAGCGCTGTCACGGACACCATTCCGCCAGCCGCGGAAAATATCTTGCTTGGCAAATTGCTGGACGAAGACAATCTCGACGAAGCCAAAAAAATTGTCCTCCGCCGCGCGGATGACTTGCTCAAGGGCGACGACAATGATTCGCGGATGAATCACCGTTTCCGCCATCATGGCCGCGAAGAAGCCAACGACAAGCAGTTTGCCGGCGAACGCGGCGAGAAATATCTGCGGCTGTTGGAAGATGCGTTCCAAGACCGTCTCGCCGATTTGCCGTGGGAGGAATACCTGCAACTTGCCGCGCGGCGAGACAAAGTCGAGCCGATCCAGAAAACGGTCAACCTGGCGCTCGCCAGCAGCAAGATTCCGGCCGAGCGCAAATCCGAGATCGCTACGGCGTATTTCGAGTACTTGCTTGGCAAGGAACTGACCAACGATTCAATCGAAGTACTCCGCAAGCATTTGCTCGTTGATGCGCCGCGTCCGGCGAATCGACAGAACGGCGAAGAAGACAAAAGTGTCGAACATGCCCTCAAGCTGAATCTCCTCGGCGATTTGCTCGACAAACCCGAGTGGAAAGCCGAAGGCCTCGCGGCGGCGGAAAAATGTTATGCCGCGAAACTGACAAAGGCTACTGAAAACGAGTACCAATTGACCAGCGAGTTCGATTCGCTGCTCCGCCTGCTCGTCAAAGTCGAGCGTTACGCCGATGCCGAACGGCTAGCGATCGAGACCCTCGCGGCGTCGCTGAAAAATCAAGACACCGAACAAAATCATTTCAGTTCCAGCTCCAACAACCTTAGTCAATCGGCCCTCAAGGGTCTTTGCCTAGTCTATGACAAGCTCAATCGCCGTGACGAAGTCCTCAAGCTGCTCAACACCGCGCCCTGGTGGGGAACAACCAAGCTGAGCGATTTGTTGGACACCGGTTATCGCGAGAATGAACCCTTTGGCGTGATCTTGGCCCGTGCGTATGCCGATGCCAAGCAGCCCGACAAGGCGCTGCAAATCCTTGATGTTCTGATCAACCGCTCGCCGGGACTTGATCCGGCTTACGAGTTGTTGATCGGATTGGACCCCGCCGGCGCGTTGAAGAAACTCGACACGCTGGCCAAGCTCGATCCGTATCAAGAACGCCCCTTGATCTGGAAAGCCAAACTCTTGTTGGATCAAGGCAATCTGGCCGAAGCAGGCCAAACGATCCGCGAAGCGATCTCCATCGACCCCTCGGACGGCGAGCAAGGCAAAAACACGCGGATGTATGGCTACAAGGTCTTTGCCGAAGTTCTTCGCAAGGAAGGGGACGAAGAGACGGCCAAGGTTTTTGACGGCGCGATCGCCGCGATTCGAAAATCCGAACGCGCCGACGATTATCGCGGTGCCGGGCTGCACTCGATCGCCCGCAAGATGTACAAGGATTCGCTGAAGCTTTTTGACGATGCCTACTGTATTCAATCGCGTTTGGCGATCGAGTTTTATGAAAACGGCGACCTGGAACAAGCGGCGATTCACTTCGAGCGCGCGTTTCAATTAATGCCGGGGAGCTTTGGCATGATCGAAAGCCATTGCTTCGGCTGCGAAGGAGCGTTTGCCGGCGAATTGGCGCAGGAACTGGCCGAGAAAATCTTCCTCCGTCTGCTCCAAGAAGACCCCAAGAAGCCGCAGGTGCATTACCTGCTGGGTTACCTCCGCTCGGCTCAAGATCGTCCACGGGAAGCGCTTAAGCACTATCAAGAAGCGGTACGGCTCGCGCCGCAATATTTGAATGCCTGGGAAAAGCTGGCCGCGATCGCGGGCAATTATCCCGAACATGCGCAATTGCACGACGATGCGATTTGCGCTTTGATCAAGCTCGATCCGCAACAGCGCCATGCCCAAGTCGATGCGCGCGAGATCAAAGATCTGGCCAAGTTTTGGGAGGCAGCCGCCGCGGCGATCAAACGCCGCGTGCCGCCGCCGACAATTGATTTCGAACTTGCTGGAGCCAAGGCCGAACAGCAACGGCTCGACGAAGAGGCGAATAAAGGGGGCAACGATGAGATGCAGCAGATGCGCCGCATGCAACGGATGCAGATGGCGCGGCTCAATGACCCTGAACAGCAAAGCCCGATCTATCCCGGAAAAATGCTGGAACGCAACGAACGCTTGCAAAAGGTCCAGCAGATGCTCAGTAACTGATAGCGTTTCCCACATCCCCCGATTTTCCGCGCGGATTCGTTGTAACCCAACGAATCCGCTTTTTTTGTGCTTTGCCCTCAATAAAAAGGGGAGATTTTCTGTAACAAAAGCGTTTTGTAACACTTCTGTGGAAAGGACGCTGGCTCACAACAGAGTTACAAAGTTGTGCTGCAACTTGCTCTACTGCCAGCACTTTCTCCCTAGGATTTCTACGATGAAACGCCTTTTTATTTTTGCCTCGCTTACGTTGCTTGCTTTGTCTTCCTCGGCGTTTGCCGACAAAAACAACAAACACAAGCCCCAGAATCAATCGAACAAGCAGCAACCGATCGTTCGCGATCATCGCACACCCAATCTCGCTCCCGTCGTTCGCGATCACCGCACTTCGAGCGGGCAAAGCAAACAGCAACCCAAGCTTGTGAACCCGGGCCTGGGGAAACAGTCTGGCGGTGGGTATGTCAACGTTAACGGCATCGTCCAACGTGCCCCGGCCGTCAACAAGCCGCAGGTTCCCCTCACGCACTCGATGAGTCCCCAGACTCCACCCCGTGATCCACGGAAAACCCTGACAAGCCAAGACCTGGTCAGTCACGGTGCCAAGGACCAACGTTTCACGCCGATGACTGGCAGCGGTCCCGTTGTCCGAGACCATCGCGACCAAAGCGGCTATGGGCGGTATCCGTACTATGGCAAGCCTGACGTTAGCAAGATGTCCGGTGGTGTGATGGTCACGCAGCAGACTGGCCATAGCGGCAGGCCGAAAATCGTTGATTCGCGTGTCGCGGTCGCTCCGCAGCTTTCCCCGCGGGGAACGCCGCCCGTGGTGCGGGATCATCGTGTCCCGTCAAGCGCCGCCGCGAATTACAAGTGGCCGAGCTTTAGCCAAACGACGAGCCCTGTTGTCCGTGATCATCGCGGCAACGGTTCGGCCTCGGCCGACAACACGATCTACGGGACCGGACCTGGTCTGCATACCGTGGTCGATGCAGCGAGCAACGGCCTGACTTCGGTGGGGAATGCCTTTGGCATCGGCTATGGCAGCGTGACTTCGGGTGCTCCGACCCGTCCGCAAGTCGTCGACCACCGCAATCGCTAGTTGAACAATCTAGCAAACGCAGGGTGTTTGGGCCGTGCTGGGTTTCGTAAGAACCCAGCACGGTTTTTTTGTACGAGTGCAAATACGATCCAACCTACTGATGGCAAGCTCTTGCATCGCGGAGCATCCGCTAGCTCAACACAAACATCTTCCGCTCGTGTTCTTCAAAATTGAGCTGGGAATTGCCTACGGAATTTCCAGCTTTTTCGTAACAACAGCGTGATGTAACAAAACCGTATGAAGGACGCTGGCTGGAAATAGAGTTACTGAGTTGTTCTTAACTCTTTTCAACGTTACCTCTATCTCCTTCCCAGGATTCTTCATACATGAATCGCCTTTTGTCTTTTGCCGTTCTGACTTTGCTCAGCATTACTTCGTCCGCTTTCGCCGCGGAACCCACGGTTCGCGACTATCGCTCCAAGAAAACCGAGACCGGACCCGTGATTCGGGACCACCGCAAAACCACGACCACTCAAAATCTCGCTGGGCCTGTCATCCGTGATCATCGCAAGCCAACCGTCGCGGCTCCGACGACCGGACCGATCGTGCGCGATCACCGCACCAAGACTCCCTACGCCGTCAACGGCAGCAGCAACGTTGTCGTTCGCGATCATCGGACAGTGACCAGCAACAGCGGCTCGGGTTACAAAGTCCCGCCGGTTTACTCCAAGACTGCTCCCGTCGTCCGCGATCATCGCATCGTGAGCTCTGATGTCCCAGGCGGCGTCACGGTCACGTCTTCACCGCGTCCGCGCCGTTCGGTAGACAACACGGTATATGGCGTTGGGCCTGGCGCGAAAGATGTGCTCAATGCGGTCGGCAAAGGGGTGAACACAGTCGGCCGCGGGGTGCAAACCGTGGGCAAGAATGTGGTGCGCACCGTTGACGCCGCAGGCAGAACCGTGATCAGGACTGTCGACTCCGCGGGCAGAACCGTGGTTCGCACCGTGGATGCCGCCGGCAGAACGGTCAGCAACGTGGTCCACGGCGTGGGCAACGCGGTAGGCGGTGCAGCCAGTGCCGTCGGAGATTTCTTCGGCTTCTAGGAATATCAAGCGCAGGGTGTTTGGGCCGTGCTGGGTTTCGTAAGAGCCCAGCACGGTTTTTTGTTTGATATCTCATGTAAATGCAAATGCGAAACACGCAGAGGCGGATGAAATTCAGAGCGGCATAGAAGATACGCAAAGCTAGCCAAGAAGATTTGCTATGATTTCAGAAGATCGTCATTCCAAAAAGTGAATCGCCAATATCAATCATGACAAGCCTTCCTATCATCGACGCGCATCAGCATTTTTGGCAGCGATCGCTGCCGTATGATTACGAATGGCTCAAGCAGCCGCAGCTCGCGGCGATCAACCGCGATTACTTGCCGGCCGATCTCGATCCGCAGCGCCGAACGTCGGGTGTCGATGCGACGGTCTTTGTGCAAACACAGCACAATCTGGCGGAGAACGATTGGGCGTTGCGGCTCGCGGACGAGAATCCGTGGGTCGCCGGCGTCGTCGGCTGGATCGATCTGCAAAGTCCCGCGTGCGAAGAACAACTCCTCCGTTACCGCCAGCACCCCAAGTTCCTCGGCGCAAGGCACATTACCCAGGATGAACCGGACAACGATTGGATCATTCGGCCCGCGGTGATCGAAGGACTGCGCGTCTTTGAGAAGCATGGCGTGCCGTTTGATTTGCTGTTTTATGCCAAGCATCTGAAGCACGCACCCGCGGTCGCGCGGGCCGTGCCGGACGCGACGCTGGTGATCGATCACTTGAGCAAACCGCGGATCAAAGCGCGCGAACTCGAACCGTGGGCGACGGAACTCCGCGCGGCGGCCGCGTTTCCGAATGTCTATTGCAAGCTATCGGGCTTAGTTACCGAAGCTGATTGGGCGAAGTGGAGCGTCGCGGACTTGAAGCCCTATTTTTATACGGCACTCGAAGTGTTTGGTCCGTCGCGATTGCTGTTTGGAACAGACTGGCCGGTATGCGAGTTGGCAGCCGATTACGCGCGCGTCGTCGCCGCGACGCGGGAATTGATTTCGGAGCTTTCGGCAAGCGAGCAGGCCGCGATCCTCGGCGGCAATGCCGTGAGGGCTTATCAACTTCAGCTCGCGTGAAGCGCTTCCGCAAGCTCGCTGGCGCGCAAAAAAATCCGAGAGCATTTGCTCTCGGATTTTTCTTTTGATCAGAGTACTGCAGTAACTCGCTCACGCTCACGCGTCGGGCTGAAATTCAACCTTAGCTGTTTTGGCCGCGGAAGGCACCGGGAACGACGCGCTTTTGGACGTCGGTTTCCAAGTTGCCGAACGCTTGTTCGTGGCGTTGGACCGACATGCCGAGAGCGGCCAGCAGGCGCTTGGCGGTGAAGAAGTTCACCACGATCCGCTGGGTGATGTGAATCGCGCCTTCGGGAATGCCCATCGGTTGCGGATTCAGGGCAAAGTCGATGATCAATTCTTCCGGTGTGCCCGTCACACGGCAAAAATTGGCGTAGCAAGCCAGGGCCTTGGTATCGTCGACTTGAATTTGACGAGGGGCTTCGGCTGGAGGGGTATCTGAGGCGGTGGACATCGACGTTTCACTCCCAAAAAAAGACAAGACAAAAAAATCAGAATCGTTTTCGGCTGCTCCCTGAGCTGAAATGCTCTTTGCGCCAGGTCAACCTATCGTCCCGTTCTGCGGCCTCTTTTGCAAGCCGGTCAGGTCTCATTTTTGGCATTTCTTGCCGAAACCCCGCCAGTATTTTGATTTGTGATGATTATGCAGGACAATTCCCTAAAATCGCATGCCGTTTGTTTGAATCGTGTTCAACCCGTCGTTTGTCGAATCGTCCGCAGGGGCCGAATCCCCTGTTGCTCTAGGCTTCCCGGAACGGGTAAAGTGACACGGCAAAGGAGCAATATTCCACGCTGCGAAAGCGGGAATTTCAAAAATTTCGTCTGAGGGAGCGACGCGATGAACTATTTCACCAAAGGGATTGTGCTGGCCGGGGGTTCGGGGTCGAGGTTGCATCCGGTGACGCGGGCTGTCAGCAAGCAATTGCTGCCGATCTACGACAAGCCGATGATCTATTATCCGCTCTCGACGCTGATGCTGGCCGGCATCAACAATGTGCTGATCATCACAACGCCCGAGGATGCCCCGGCGTTTCAGCGGTTGCTGGGCGACGGGGCGAACCTGGGGATGAATCTTCAATTCGCCACGCAGCCGAAGCCCGAGGGACTTGCCCAGGCGTTTATCATCGGCCGCGAATTCGTGGGCCGCGATCATGTGGCGATGGTCTTGGGCGACAATATTTTTTATGGGCAAGGGTTTCACCCGCTCTTGGAGCGGGCCGCACAGCGCGAGACGGGAGCGACGATTTTCGCCTATCCGGTCAAGGATCCGGAGCGCTACGGCGTGGTCGAATTGGGGCCAGGCAGCAAAGTGTTGTCGCTAGTAGAGAAACCGAAGGAGCCAAAATCGAATCTGGCCGTGACGGGACTCTATTTTTACGACAATCAAGTGGTGGACATCGCGGCCAACTTGAAGCCCTCGCCGCGCGGCGAATTGGAAATCACCGACGTGAACCGCGAATACATCCAGCGCGGCCAATGCGCGGTGGAACAATTTTCGCGAGGGTTCGCGTGGCTCGATACGGGAACCCACGAATCGTTGATGCAAGCGTCGAATTACGTGCAAACGATCGAAGCTCGGCAAGGCTTGAAGATCGCGTGCCTCGAAGAGATCGCCTGGCACCAGAAGTTTATCAACGATGAGCAATTAGAGCGTTTGGGACGCTCGATGAAGAACGAATATGGGCAATATTTGCTGCATCTGCTGAATTCACCGGCCTAATCGACCGATGATATGATAGGGGATACGGGAAATATCTTTGCTGGATATCGGCATTTCCGCGCTTGTGATTTAGCTCCACTGTGTGGCCTATGGAAACGTCGTTGCCCTGGTCAAAAATCTTGGCGGAAACGCGGCCAATGTTGGGGATCGGCAGTCGTTCTGTGACGGTCAACGAGAATTCCCGCCAAGTGGGACAACTCCTCGACCAGCCGCTAGTGCCGTTGGATCAAATGGGCATCTGGACCAATTCGGGCATCGACGCCGCGACGGTTCAAGTAATCGGCGGTGCTAGCTTTGCACGGCTGGGGAACACGGGCATCGTGCTCGTCGAGCCGCGCATCTTTCGCGATCACCGGGGTGTGTTCTTCGAGAACTTCCACGCGGAAAAATTTGCCGCTGCCGGGATCACGCTCCCCTTTGTCCAAGACAATCACTCGCTTTCGGTGCGAAATGTACTGCGCGGTTTGCACTATCAAATCGAGCAGCCGCAGGGCAAATTGATTCGCGTCACGCGCGGCGAGGTCTTTGATGTCGGCGTTGATCTCCGCCGCAGCTCGCCGACGTTTGGCCGCTGGTTCGGGACGCTGTTGAGCGCCGAAAATCAACGCACCATGTTTCTGCCCCCGGGTTTCGCGCACGGGTTTTGTGCCCCGTCCGAAGCCGCGGAAGTAACCTACAAATGCACCGATTTGTACGCTCCCCAGCATGAACGAACGCTCCTCTGGAACGATCCGGCAGTCGGAATTCCGTGGCCAGTGCAGGACCCGATCCTGGCCGATAAAGACTTGCAGGGCAAGCTGCTCCGCGATGCCGAATGTTATGAATAGCCGCAAGTCAAATGGCAAGCGGGGATTTTTTGGAATATTATTTACGGCGATTCCTCAGCGCGGAAGTCGCGCAATGGATCCGCGACGTTCTGTCATCGTCGTCCGCGAATATTTCCAGTCCTGTTGCAATCCGGCAACATCTTCTCGCATAAGACGTGGTATTCAAAGAACGCGCTCCGCATAACCGTCATGTTCGTGTGAGCAAGCAAAATTCTTCGCCAAACTGTGGGTAATCTCGCGGCATCTCCGCGCGATGCATGATAGATTTTTGATGGAAGGGAATTTCGGCTTTCGCGATTTGCTCTTCGATGAAGTTCGTCCCCTGCATGTGCGGAGTTCGCTGCGATGTTCACACGTAATTCCCTTCGGATCACTCTGGTTGTCATGACCATTTATGTCGGCAACATCGCCGTTGCGCAAGATTCGGCGCTCAACACGATGCCCTTGTCAACCTTGCCGCAAGTCAGCAACGAACGACTCGGCACCGGGGTTCCTTCGCGGTTGCCCAAGGTCGAAGTCCAGCGCCCTGTCTTCACCATTCAATCCGGCGGACCCGTGGCAGTGCCGAAACCTCAATTCCGTCCCATCCGCGAAACGAACACGGCCAATGCCACGGGCAATGAAATCAAAAGCACCCTGCCGATGATCGAACAGACTCGCCCTTGGCAAAAGGCGGGCAATGAAATCCCCCCGCCGACAGAACGTCAACTACAGTCGATCACTCAAACTCGTGCTACAACGCCGTACAGCGTGCAGATTCGCATTCGACCTGTGACGCCAGCGATGCTTCAATCTCCGCCGCACTTAACAGCAGAGTTGCCTATCATCGAGCGCAAAATTGTTCCACCGACTGCACCGCTAAAGCCGTTGCCTCGTCCCGTCACGCTGCCACTGCCGGTGAGTGAAAACCCAATTCGTGTTCTGAACTTCTCAATCAATTAATTGCGTTTTTAATATCATTCCGGTTGATTTTTTTAATTATAGCCATTCCTAATCGCGGAAAAGTTCCTCTCGTTTTACCTCCCGCGATTTCTCGCTAGTGGATTCACCGCGCCCATTTGTTATGATCACGGGTGCAGCGAACAATCGTGAGTCACTGTTAGTAACTCTCTAGGAGCAACGGCCATGGGTTGGCGTCTCGAGGTCATTCAGTTTCATGACGAGGCCAATACGTCGGTGGTCGCGCGCGTTCCGCCCGACGGCACGGCCGACATCAAGTACGGCGCGCAACTGATCGTCAACCAGAATCAAGAGGCGATCTTCTTTAATGATGGCAAGGCCATGGACACCTTTGGTCCGGGCCGCTACACGCTGACGACCAAGAATCTGCCGATCATCACGCGGATCCTAACGATCCCCTGGGAGAAGTCGCCGTTCCAAGCTTGTGTCTACTACATCGGCAAACAAACGTTTGTCGACCAAAAGTGGGGCACACGCCAGCCGATCATTTTCCGCGACAAGGATTTTGGCGTCGTCCGGCTGCGCTCGTTTGGCAAATACACTTTCCGCGTCACGGATGGAGCCCTGCTTCTCAACACACTCGTCGGCACGCAAGGCAAATACACGACTGAAGAGATCACCGCGTTTCAACGCGACATCATTGTGATGCGGCTCACGGATTTGCTCGGGTCGTTGAACGTCGGCTTGCTCGACCTGGCGCCGCGCTACGATGAGATTGCCGCCGCGGCCAAAGAACGCGTCGCGGATGACTTTGCGAAGTATGGCCTTGAGCTCGTCGACTTCTTTATCAACGCCATCAATCCGCCCGAAGAAGTGCAGCAAGCGATCGACGCCCGCGGCGCGATGGGCGCCGTTGGCAATATTCATGACTACATGCGTTATCAGACCGGCAAGAGTCTTGGCAAGATGGCCGAGTCCGGTCAGGCCCCGCAAGGGATGGGCTTTGGGCTTGGGATGGCGATTCCGGGCATGATCGGCGGCGCGCCGGCCGGCATTCCGGTCGCGACGCCGTTGCCCGGCAGTTCTACTCCTGACGCGATTCAAAATCGTCCGGCTGCGACTACCAGACCGAACGAGCGATTGGAGCTTGGTCAGCTCGGCGGCAGTACCGCGAATCCTCAAGAAGCGGTCAAAGCCGCAGCCGATGCGGCTGGTTTCGCGCTCAACGATCTCAGCAGCGAGTATGTGCTGACGGTGCCGATCGGAACTTTGCGCAAGCAGCGCGTCCATGTCGCTTTTGACAAAACGGACGAAGGGGGGCATCCCTTGGTGACGATCTGGTCCGCTTGCGGCCCGGTTTCGGATCGCAATGCGCTGACGTTGCTGCGCTTCAACAGCAAACTCGTTTACGGCGCATTTGCTGTCCGCAAGACCAATGATGCGGAAGCGCTGGTTCTGACAAGCAATGTCTTGGCCGACTCGCTTACGCCAGTGGCGGTGACGCAAATCGTGAGCGCGATCGCCTGGCAAGCCGATCAAGTCGAGGAAAAAATCAGCGGCAAGGATACGTTCTGAGAGAGAATCTAGGAGTTAGAAGGAAGAATGTGAGCTAAAGCCAAGGAGCTTGCCTCCTTGGAGCATTTTTGACACGCGTTGTGCTTGCTCTGATGAACTCAACGCGACGAAAATATCTCCTCGTATCGCTAGTCGCTGTACTGCTCATTAGCGGTCTGTTCTCTGTAGCAGACGCGCGCGAGCGGATTCTGTTGCGGAATACGTTTGTCCTTGCAGCCGCAGTGCTCGGTATCTCACTCCCGCTTGGCACCATCATCGGTGTTGCCGCGACGCGGACAGATTTGCCAGGTCGTCGAGGCTTGGCGATCTGGCTCGCGGTGAGCTTGTTGACCCCGCTCCATCTCTTGGCCGCGGCGTGGCAGATGGGTCTCGGGCCGCAGGGTTGGGTCGCGTACTTGGATCAATCCTGGACGACCGCCTGGTTCGATGGCTGGACTGCGGCCATTACCGTCCATTGCGCGGCGGCGATTCCCTGGGTCGCGTGGATAGTTGCCAGCGCCGCGCGGCGTTGCGAACGCGCCGTCGAAGAAACGGCCTTGCTCGAAGCCCCGCCGGTCAACGTGATCCGCCGCGTGTTGCTGCCGCAATTGCGGCCGGCGATCGCGATCGCCGCAATTCTCGTCGCCAGCCAAGTCACCACCGAAATCGCCGTGACCGATTTTTTTCGCATCCGGACCTGGGCCGAAGAAGTCTACGTCAGCATCGCTGTCGGCGGCTGGGACGCCATCCAAGGAACGCAACCGCTCGGGATGACTGCTCGAACCGCCGAGGTCGAAGTCATTTCCACGAACTGGCTTTCGCCAACGCAATTAACCCTCGCGGGTATGCTCCTCGTGTCCTGGGGCGCATTACTGTTGATCGCGCTGCGCTCGTTGCGAGGCGCGCGGCTCAGCCCGGTGCATGAATCGTTGCGATACTCTTGGGGTCGCTGGCGAGTTTTGGCGGGAACAATTTGGATCGCTTTTCTGAGCCTGATGTTGATCTTTCCATTGGGCAATCTTTTGCTTAAGGCCGGCTGGGTTGTCACACGCGTCGGCAAGGACTACGAACGAACGTGGAGTCTGGTCAAGGTGCTCCAAGCGACGTTCGGCAGCTTCAGCCGCTACCACAACGAACTCGTGGTCTCGATCTGCTCCGCAACACTCGCCGCGTCGCTGGGGTTGTTGATCATTGTCACGTTGCAATGGCTGCTGAGAAAACAATCGTGGTGGCTCAATCCGGGACTGTGGCTCACGCTGATAATGTTGTTGATGCCAGGTCCGGTCGTGGGTTTGCTGCTTATTTCGGTATTCAACAATCCTGCGCTGCCAGCGCTCCATCCGCTGTATGATCGGACGCTGGCCGTGGTTGTCGCGGCGCAGTTCTTGCGCATCTGGCCCTGGATGTGGGGCGTCGTGGCGGTGACGTTTTCTACGATCGGACAAGGTCAACTCGAACAAGCCGAACTCGAAGGCGCCCGCCCGCTGTTTGTTTTCCGCAAAATTCTCTGGCCGCAGCTTTGGCCGAGTTGGTTGCTCGCTTGGTTACTCGGATTCGAGCTCGCCCTCGGCGAACTCGCGGCGACGATTCTCGTTTACCCTCCTGGTCGAACGCCGTTGAGCGTGCAATTGTTCTCGCTGCTGCATTATGGGTATGAAGCCGAGGTCGCGGGGTTGTGCTTGCTGCTGATTTTGCTGCACGCGGCGGGAGTTGTGGGGATTGCTTGGTTATTGACACGAAATCGCACGAAGTTTTCCGCGGCGAAATCAAGCTAGGGGAAGAGCCGGGGATTATGCTAGAGTTGATGGACGAGTTCCCTGCACTTGAGGGATTCGATTCTTATTGGCATTAGAACCAAATGAAATTCTGCTTCGCCTTTCTTTTTGCTTTTCTTGCTTTCTTTGCGGCAAATATTTCTGCCGTTGAGACAGTTCGTTTCAATCGCCAAAACCAGCCGCAAACTATTGCCGGACGCTTGCTCCTCAAAGCGGCTGACGGAGGCTTGCTGATCCAAACCAACGATGGGCGAATTTGGACGATCCAGCCCGAGGAACTCGTCTCGCACACGACCGACAACAAACCGTTCGTCCCGCTCAAGGCCCCCGACATCGCGCGGCAAGTTCAGCGCGAACTTGGCGCCGGTTTTTCCGTGCACACGACTGTCAACTACGTCCTCGTTTACAACACGACCAAGACCTACGCCCAATGGGTCGGCGGGTTGCTTGAACGGTTGCAGGACGGCTTCGACTCGTATTGGAACAAGCTCGGCTTCAAAACCACAAAGCCCGAGTTTCCGCTCGTCGTGCTCGTCTTCGATAGCGTGGACAGTTACAGCCGCTATACCAAGCAAGACCTTCAAGGCGATCCGCGCACCGTGGTGGCCTACTACAACCAGGCCAGCAATCGCGTGAGTCTCTACGATCTGACGGGCGTCGAGGCCCTGCGTCGGCCAGGCAATCAACGCGGCTCGACGGCGCAGATCAACACGATGCTCTCGCAGCCCGAGGCCCAGCTCATGGTCGCGACGATCATTCACGAGGCGACGCATCAGTTGGCGTACAACAGCGGCCTCCAGCAGCGTTTCGCCGACGTGTCGATCTGGTTCAGCGAAGGGATGGCCGTCTTCTTCGAAACGCCGGACCTGACGACGGTGAAGGGCTGGCGCACGATCGGCGAAATCAATAAGTTGCGGCTAACGAAATACCGCGAGCGTCTGCCGCAAAAGCCGCGTGACTCGCTTTCGTCGCTGACTGTGAACAACAAGCGGTTTCTCGACCCGCGCGATTCGTTGGATGCGTACGCCGAAGCCTGGGCGTTGACGCATTACTTGTTAAAAGCCAAGCCGCAAGCGTATGTCGCGTATCTGCAAAAGCTCGCCGCGAAGAAGCCGTTTATCTGGGACGAACCAGAGGATCGGCTGAAAGAATTCCGCGAAGCGTTCGGCGATCCGAAGGAGTTGGACGCGGAGCTGATGAAATATATCGGGCAGTTGAAATAATTTTGCCACTGATCGACACGGATTATTGCTGATTTTCACTGATCTGAAAAAATCGGTTTCTCAAATCAGTGAAAATCAGAAGGTATCTGCGTTCATCAGTGGCAAAAAAATCTTATCCGCTCGCGCGCAGTTGATCCTCGACGCGGCGAATCGCTTCTTCGACGGGCCAGGTCTTGCCGCCGAAAGCGACTTGCGTTTGTTCGTTGACCCAGCCGCCGACTTTCTTCTGCGCCGAGATCACCGTGCTATGGCTGCGGCGGCCAAAATAGGTGCCGATCTCGCTCAACGCCGCACGAGTGTACTTTCGTGCAAGCCACATCGCCAGCATCCGAGTCGTGTTGAGTGATTTCGCACGTCTTTCCGATTGCAGCGATTCCGGCGGCAAGCCGAGTGCCGTGCAGACCGCGCGTTCGATGTCGTCGAGCTTCCAGCCATGCCCGCGGCGATGGAAGACCTCGGAGAGTGCTTCTTCGGCTTCAGTGATCGTCAAATCGCGGCCGATCAAGCGCCTTTCGAGGGCGAGTCGTTGCACCGCGCCGGCCAATTCCCGAGCGTGCTCGCTCAATTGCGTCGCCACGAGTTCGACGATATCGTCGCTCAGATTTAAATCGTGCTTCCGCGCGAACTGCCGTGTGATGCCGACGCGAGTCGGAAAATCGGGTGCGTCCAAGCGAGCGGTCATTCCGCCGGCGACACGTGTGCTAAGTTGCTGCCCGAGTTCTTGCAGTTCGTGCGGCGGACGATCGGAGGTGAGGACCACCTGCCGGCGTTCGCGATGGAGTGTGTCGAGGGTGTGCAGAAACTCGGTCAGCGTCGCGCGCTTGCCGGCCATGAACTGGACATCGTCTACGACAAGCAAATCGACCGAGCGATACTTGCGGCGAAACATCGGCAGCCCGCGACCATGCAGGGCTTCGAGAAACTGCGTCGTGAACTGTTCCGCGGTCAGATATACACAATTCCGCTCCGGATGGTTCATGCGTGTGGCACTGACCAAGCCTTCGAGCAGATGCGTCTTGCCCGTGCCCGTGCCGCCATAGAGCAATAGCGGATTCGGCTCGCCGGGGTGTTCGGCAATCTGCTGAATCGCCGCGTGGGCGACTCGATTGCAGTAACCCGCGACAAACGAATCGAGCCCCAGCCAACGTCGTGAACGGGCCGGGTGCGGTGGCGTCGCTTCGGGCGGAAGTTTCTTTGCCGTCGACTTTGGCGGATGAGTGTGCTTTGGCTGCGGCCCGCGAATAGCCAGGATCATCGGCGCGAGTTCCTCACCCACAGTTTGCACGGCCTGCGTTGGTGAAGAAGTTTCGGCGCTTTGCTCGTCGGTGATCGGCGGTGGTGTCAGCATTTGCAACTCGGAGTCGATGCGAAACTCCAGCGGCAGCGCGCGGCCCAGCACGGCTTGGACAACTTCCTCGAGTTCACGGCGAAAGTGATTCCGCAGCCAATCCTGATAAAAGCGATTGGGCGTGGAGATGACCAGGGCCGTGGGCCGAAGACTCAGGCGAGTCTGGCCGCCGAACCAGAGTTCGTATCGTTCGCGGCCCACTCGCTCCGCGAGTTGGGCTAATAACGCCGACACGATTTCCATATCGTCCATGGTCACTTCCTGCACTGGTTTGTCTCGCGCGCAATCGTTGAGCGGCTACCCGCGGATCGGGTAGAATGCTGTGTTGCAAGGGCTAAGGGCTCAGAACTCCCGCGTCCTTCTTGCAGCGTAAAAAACGCTGCCAGATCACGCTCCCGAGCCCTGCGTCGCCGCAAGAGTTGCGGACAAGGCCACGCGAAAAGAACCGACGTTGGGACAGTCCTGAAGCCTGCTTCAGAACCTTCCTGCGGTGTTCGCCGTGGACGATGTGTGTCACCCGACGATGCGATTTTAACCGTGCTAGCAGGTGTGTCAAACCTTTGAAAAAGCACGCGCTCAAGAGTTTCTATTGGTGTCGAAAGAATCCCGCGGGATTGCCACGAATCAAGCCCCCTGGAAAAGAAAAATAATTTGTCGATTTCGTGGAAAAGGTGTTTGGGTTTCATGAGCGCTGTTGCGGCAAGGGTTTGGGGCGGGCGTTCTAACTTGTTGAATTGCAACGAGATCGGAGCAGTCGGAAATTCCAGCGGGAACAAATCACCGGCGGAGTTGCTTTCCCCACGCCTCGCGCCGCAGCCATTCAAAGAAGTTGCACTGCGCATATTGCCGCAACGCCGGTTCGTTGGCTTGATCCACCGCCAACACGAGCTTGTCTAGGTTCAACGCTTCGGCTTGCGCCAACGCGAGTTCCAGGATCTCTCGCCCGTAGCCGTGGCCGCGCTCACTCGGGATGACGCCCCAGTAGATCAGCTCGCCCAACGGCTTCGCCGTGGGAACTTCTGCGGCATGGACGCCCAGCAGCAAACAGCCAATGAGCTTGCCGTCACGCTCGATGAACTGCCAGTGCTGAGTTCCCGATTGACCAATGCTCGCGTAGCTTTGCAGTGTGTCACTCGCAGTGCGCGCGCCATTTAATGCGGGGCAGTCGAGACTCCCTTCGTAAGTCGCGTCGAGCAACCCCTCGAACTGCGTGTGCTGACTCGCGTCATACGGCCGCGATTGAATCCGCAGCGACGGTGCTGCGGCGTTCTTGCGAGGAAGCAGGGCGGCTTGATAAATGAGCGTGCTAACATGCAAAAAGCCAAGTATCTGCAGCAACGCTGTTGTCTTGGTGCCGGGATCAAGCAGGCATTGAACCCAGGTAATCCCCGCGTCAATCGCCGCAGCTTCAGCGGCTCCGTATAACTCATGCGCACATTGTTCGCGCTCGAGTGCGGGCAAGCTTTGGGCGACGACAGGCGGATGCAGATAGCCGACGTTTCCGGCTTGTCCCTCGATCCAGCACGCGCCGATTGTCGTGTTGTGATTCGCGCTTTGCCGTTGTGCCCAGAAGAGACTTCGCGCATCGGCCGTTCCCGCGGCGATGCGTTCCAGGGCTTGCGCGGCCTGAGCTCTTGTCTGAGCGGCATCGTTCGAAGGGAAGAGCCACGGCAGCGCAACGCCTCGTTCTGCTTCACCGACGCGATCGATCTGCCAAGAACTCATCGGCTGTTATACAAGCGAGGAACCAACACCAGCCCCAGGTTCTCTGTTATACCGCAAGCCAATTACCGAGTCGCATTTTTGTAGCCCGTAGCGTTAGCGAGGGCGACAAAAAAACTCCTCACGCCCTCGCAAACGCTACGGGCTATATTTCCTTATCGCGAGATCAGCAATTCGACATGATACCGCAGATGCGGTGTGTTCGAGCGGACGACCGTCGCCGGTTTGATCGTGAGCTCGCTGTTCTGCTTCCCCGAACGAACCATATAGACATGTGTTCCGGCTTCGGTCGAAGGCTGGGGCTCGAAGCCATAACGCTGAACCAAATACATGACCAACCGTCTCGGATCGCCGACCGTGCCCGAAAAGGTCAGCTTCTCGCACTGATGCTTTTTGTTGAAGTAGAACGTCAGCGCGCCGGCCGGATCGTCTTCGTTCGAACCGCTCAGGTACGGGACGCGAAACCCGCGCAAGTCTTTGTCCACCAGCCCCGTGTTCACCCGCGGCCAGCGTTGAATCACATATTGCTCCGTCGCGTCGAGCGTCAGTGCTTCATGCAAGTGCACCAAGCCCAGTTCGCTGAACTTGGGCCCGGGAATCGGTGCTTCGTCGCGAACCGCTGCGGGATTGCCGGCCGAGGCCTCTTTCACCGGCGCATCGCCCGCGGAACTGTTGCTGATCATTCGAGCTGGGGTGCCGGCGGGATTTGAGTAAGCGCGTGCTCGTTCGAGCATTTCGCGGTTTAGTTGCTCGCGGGCGCGGATCGCATCGGCGGCCGTGTCTTCGACCGTCGTGCTATTGGTGTCGCTGATCGTGCGATACCAATCGGGATTGCCTTGCGTTTGCAAGCGCGGCTGGTATTCGTCGCCGCGCAGCAGTGCCGACGTGCGCATCGAATCGGCTTGCACGTCTATTCGCGAGGTGCCAACACTTGAATCAGTCATCCAGGGCGTACTGGAGTTCCATTCACTGGCAACGTAGGGAACACCCAGGGCCGCTGAAACGAGCAGCCCAAAGATCGCGTGATGCTTGAACATAGGGACGGATTCGCTGGCAGGGCAATCGCACGGCGACCTTGCCGGAGCCGCGATTGCAGGGGGTCGATCCGCTCCCTCAGCCATAAACTACTGGGCAGTGATCTGCCGCGCGGCCGAGGAGCCTCAAGTCGTTCCGCCGAATCCGTCCGTGAGAAGAGTGCTTGATACTCGTTCCATCGTCCAGCCGTTCGCTGCGAGATGAGCAGCGAGGACTGAGCCGGTTTGCGCCGAGCAGAGGTCAGAGTTTACGCATCCGGCGAGTTTGAATTCTCGCGCACAATCGCTTCGACCAGCACGCGCGGCGCGCCAATGTCGATGATGTGAACCACTCCGAGGCACTCGCGCGCGGCGGCGCTGGCGAAGCCCGTCTTCTGCGCCACAAACGTCAAGGTATGCGCAGCCCGCACGGTTGCCGCGGCCGGAATCCCCGTCGCCGCATCGAGGCCGCTGGCAAGATCGATCGCGATCGTCGGCTTGTTCGCTGCGTTGATGGTGTCGATCACCAAATTGAGCGGAAACCGCGGTTCGCCGGTCGTGCCGGTGCCGAGGAGCGCATCAACAAGCAACCCACTAGCCTGCAGCTTCGCAATTACCAAAGCAAGCCAAGCGGGTTCGGGTTTTGCTTGATCGCCGCAGATCGTCAGCGAAATCTGCGAGCGCCGGACGATTTCGTAATTCGTCAACGCGTCACCACGCAAGTCCGCCGGATCGGCGAACAGCAGAACTTCGACCTGCAACCCCAGCCGATCCAAATGCCGCGCGATCACAAACCCATCGCCGCCGTTATTGCCTTTGCCGCAACAGATCACGACTTTTCCCTGCGGCTTCAAGTTCGCAATGAATTCGGCGCATCCACGGCCGGCGTTTTCCATCAGGACAATGCCAGGGACGCCGAACTCCTCGATCGCGCGGCGGTCGAGTTCGCGGATAGCGGCGGGGGGAAGGTAATGAACGCGCATCTATTAACCGTTACTTCCGCCCGCTCAAGTACTCCACCAGATCGCGCACCTCGAACGGCGTGAGTTCCTTGGCGATATCCGACGGCATGCTCGACAAGCCCTTCTGGCGATTGTCGATGTCGGCCGTTTTGATGGTGATCGTTTTGGCATTCGCGTCGATCAGGGTCACCTCGCTGGCGGTTTCTTTTTTGATGATGCCGCTAAAGGTTTGGCCTTCGTTGGTCTCGATCGACACGGTTTCAAAGCCCTGCGCGACGGACCGGTTGGGGTGGACGATCGCTTCGAGCAGGTAGAGCCGCGCCTTGTCCTTGCCGATGTGCGAGAGGTTCGGCCCGACTTCGCCGCCGCGGTCATCGATCTTGTGACAACGGACGCACGAGACGGAGACCTTTTCGAAAAAGATCGTCTCGCCCCGTTCCGCATCGCCGCCGTGCATCGCCTCGCGCCACGGCTTCAGTTGCGCATCGTCAAACGGCTGTTTCGAGTAGTCGTGCAATTTTTGAATCAGGATTTTCCGCGGGTCCGTCCCCTTGGAACTCGTCGTTCGCTCTTTTACCGCTGCCAAGACGTCGAGCCGTAGCTCGGGCTTGAGTTTGTCTTGATTCATTTGCTGCATCAATTCAACGAGCGCCTGATCACCATCGGCCGATTGCAGACTGCGCAGGAATTCGATCGCGTTTTGTCGCTCTTCGATGTCTTTCCCTTCGTTGGCGATCTTGCTGAGGTACGCCGCCGCTTCCTTGGGCTTCGACTTCGTGAAAAGTTTCGCCGCGGCGATGCGCACCGCCGGTGCGGGATCATTTTGATATTGATCTAGCAGTTTCGGCAGCTCGTTCTTCGCAACTTCGCCGAGCGCCGCAAACGCCGCGGCGCGGGCCGGGGCAGGGCGGGTGGTGTCGCTGAGCATTGACATCAATTGCGGCTGAATGTCGGCGATGCCGAGTTTGCCGGCGGCTTCGGCCGCCTTCTGGCGAACCTTGTCCGGACCGGAAAAGATCGCTCCGATATTGGCCGCAATCGCGATCTTGGCCGGATCGGCCGAGCGTTCTTCCAACGGCCGCCATTCACCCGTCACTCGATCCACGGGTTTCGGCTTGGCCCAGTTGAGGAGCATGTCGAGCGCTTCGGTGCGAAGCTTTTCCGGGGCGTCGTCGCGACCGGCGTAGACGGCCAGGGCTTCGGCATTTTCCGGTTTGCCGAGGCGATAGTTGGCGTTCAAGACGCGGCGGTACAGTGCGTCGTACTGCTCTTTCGTTCCGGCGTAAGGTTTGGTGGTCAAGGCCGCAAGTTTTGTCAGCGCGGCATTGATATCAAAAACATACTCAATGTCCATTGGATAGTTTCGTAGCGGCTGAGCCTTGGAATAGTCGCTAATCCGAATCGCCGTATTCAGGACCACGATCGGGTCGGTATCTAGCAACGTGTCTTGAGGTGCCCAGTAATTGAACGCGGAAAATGCTCGTCGCGTTTGTGGGAGAACCTCGTCCCAATAAAATTGATCGCTAGTAGGTTTACCCCGTTGTGCTTTCATGCGCGAATTGAAAAGCACCCAGCGTAGGATCGCGGAATCCGCGCCGTACTTTGCCAGCAAATCGTCGTAGACTTTTCGATCGGACAAAACGTAACCGGACGAAGCGAGCAAATATACGGCTCGTAAATTTTCTGAAGTGATGAGTTTGCGAAACGCACTCTCTTGAATGACTTGTTTGCCAGGGCTTGACTGGGCGAGCACTTGAATTGTTTGAGCAGCAACTTCTTCATCGGGATCACCGCAAAACGGCGCTAAGCCATCCAATGTTTGTCGATAGGCGCGATCCAACCGACGGAATTCTTCGGACTTTGCCAATTCGATATTTTGCTGAGGATTCAACATTTCTGGATTGTACAATCGCAAAACGATACCCACACCCCAAATCGCATGCAACCGCGCGAGTTGAACCTTGCTCGTCTTGGCAACGTCGAGCAACTCCTTCACGGCTTTCTGCTCGACGAGCGCAAATTGCGCCCCCATCCGCACGCGGCGGTCCGAGTGTTCAAGCAGCTTGCAAAGTTCCTTCACGTCGCGTTTGTCGAAGCCATCCTTAAGTAGTGCCTGCACTTCTTTGACACGCGGATCGGTCTTCAATGTTTCGTTGGTGATGCGATAGATGCGGCCCTTGCCGAGGCCGTCCCAGCCATCGACCCAATCGCTGACATAGAACGCGCCGTCGGGTCCGAAGTCGCAATCGGTGACGAGCAATTTCTGCAAAAATGGCTCGTATTTCGTCATTTTGAACGACGCGCCGTCGGGTTCCATCGTGAAGCGTTGCACCGCGCTGTTCGCCGGGCCGCCGCGGAAGTCGCAGACAAAAAAGCTGCCGTTGTACTCCGCCTGCAAACCCGTGCCGGGGTACGCGACGAGGCCCGACGGACCATCGGTGATGTGCGCGATCGGCGGGATCACGGATTGCGAAAGGTTGTCCTTCGCGAGTCCCCAAAGCTTCTCGCGATTCCACGGCCCACGATCAGGCAGGTACTGATAGTACATTCGCCAGCCATAGTCGCCGCCTTGGACCAGGTGATACAAGCGAGCCTTGTCGCCGCTGTCGCTGTTGTTGTCGACGGTAAAGAGATTGCCGTAGTCGTCGAACGCGAGCTCTTGCGGATTGCGGACGCCGGTGCAAAAGATCTCGGTGTTCGAACCATCCAGTTCGCTGCGCAACACGACGCCAGTGTCGGGGGCGTAGAGATGTTTCCCTTCTTTAGTCGTGACGTTGATCCCCCGGTCGCCGATGCTCCAATACAACCGGCCATCGGGTCCAATCACGAGACCGTGCATGTCGTGACCGCGGAAGGCGAACTTCACGCCGTAACCGGTGCTGAGTTTTTCTCGCTCGTCGGCGACGCCATCGTTGTTCGTGTCGCGTAGTTTCCAAAGATCGGGAATGCACGTGTAGTAGACGTTCCCCTTGTGCGCAAGAACACCAGCGCCGGTGCCGGTGAGGATATCGCGAAAGCCGTCGGCGTATACGTTGTCGTGATCCGCGACACCGTCGCCATTGCGATCTTCGAGCAAGCGCAAGCGATCTTGTTCAACACCGTAACTCGCGCCTTGATCGGGGCGATGCTTCTTGATGTAGGCCAAGCGATCTTCGACCTTGGTCGCAGCCAGATCGTCATTGAGCCATTCCTTGTGGCCGCGATTGTCTTCGACGCCTTTGTTGCTCTTTTGGCGAAACGTTTCGCAGACATAGACGCGGCCTTGCGCGTCGAAGCAGAACGACACGGGATTGGCAATCTGCGGCTCGGCGGCGTAGAGGCCGACCTTGAAGCCCTCGGGGACTTTGATGCGTGCGATAGCGTTTTCGCCTTCTTTGCTCGCGCCGGCGATCGGCGGAATGTACTTGCCATCGACGTATTTGCCCGTCGTTTGTGGCGTGATTTTGCTCGGCTCTGGATGAGCCTCGGGCTTGGCTTTGTCAGGTGAGCTTTTTTCAGGCTCGGCAGCCAGCAAAACGGCCGTAAAACAGGAGCAAAGCAAGGCGATTAGTGCGGGAAAACTAAAGGAGCGCAACATAAGGCCGTTCAGGATCAAAGTGAAAGAAGTGGGCAGAAACCACAGGCGGGAAGTTGCAGTTTACTCGATGATTCTGCGGTGATTAAGTCGCCGGTAGGAAATCGCGTTATTTATTATTCGCGATGAATTGGGGTTCTGTTTGGCCTCGATGAAGATTTGTGAGACAAAGTTCTCGGAATAGGGAGTCGTTTTCCGTCCGCGAGGGGAGTTGTCCAAGAGCGCGGCGGGAATTTTCTGGGAAAACGTATCGCTACGTAAGGTGATGCTAGGAAGAGACTTGCGGTCTTGATTGCGAGAACGAAAAGAGATTTCCTAGAAATAATTCCTCACCCCGTTGACACTTCGGGGCCGATCCGTAATATTCACTTCTCCTGGGTGTGACTGCTGCTCACGCAAGTGGGTGCTAATCGCTTCCGGGTTTTTTATTCGACTGACCGAACCTCGAAGACGAGTTTCACGGTTGGCCGGATGAGGGAAGGGACGGAGTTTTGTTCCGTTCTTTTGACTTTGGTCTTTGACAATTTGGTCGTTGATCTCTTTACGTTTTAGCAGCACTGTGACTGTGCGTTAGCTAAAGTTGTGAGAGCAATCTCATGGTTTTAGTTAACCAAATATTTGTTTCTTACCTGGTAAATTTTGCTAAACAATCGGCTCTTAACTGAGTCGGTTAAGCATACAAAATTGAAGGGTTTGATTCTGGCTCAGAATGAACGTTGGCGGCATGGATTAGGCATGCAAGTCGTACGTGTGTAGCAATACATGCGTGGCGGAAGGGACAGTAATATGTAGATATCAACCCCCCGGT